>JBJXFT010000143.1:0-19324 GCA_046155725.1 Saprospiraceae bacterium | reverse complement strand
AATTGGAAATTGCTGATTGCCAATTGGAAATTGCTGATTGCCAATTGGAAATTGCTGATTGCCAATTGGAAATTGCTGATTGCCAATTGGAAATTGCTGATTGCCAATTGGAAATTGCTGATTGTTGATTGGAAATTGCTGATTGTTGATTGCAGATTGGGATGCCAAATCGTTCATCGTTCATCGTTCATCGTTCATACTTCATCATTCTTCGTTCTTCGTTCTACCCATCTTTTCTTTTCGGCACTTTGTCCACCGCATCGAGGTGCGTCGCGCCTTTGATGGCTTGGTCGCGGCCTTTGCCGATTTTGGAGGACACGAGCGCGAGCGCGGCTTTTATATCGGCCATGGCCTGAGCAGTTTCGGGGTCTATTTCTTGGGTAGGTTTGGCTCGTTTCCGGGGGCTTTTTTTCTTGGGAGGAGTTGTTTTTAGAGATGGTGTTTCCGATGCCGCCAATGTGTTTTGAGGAACCTCCCCTACTTTTTCTTCCACCGCTTTTGGTTGCTCGGTCGGGGTTTGCACGGCCATTGGCGCGGCGGGTTTTCCCTCTCGGAACATCCACCAAGCCACGCCCAAGAGCAATGCTGCGGAAGCGGCCACGGCCCATTGGTACATTTTAGGGCGGATTTGGAGGGCTTTGGCTTTGGCGGCGAGTTGCACGGCCTGTTCTTCGCGCAAGGCTTGGAACATGGGCGCGACCGAGCGCAGCCGCTCATCTATCGCTCCCGAATGGAAGTAGGCTTTTATCCTGCGCTCTTCTTCGAGCGTGGTTTCGCCTTCCCAATAGTGGTCGAGCAGTTCCTGGATTTGTTCGTATTTCATAGTTTATCGTTCATGGTTCATCATTCGTTCTCTAATGGTTTTCCGGGCGCGGTGCAGGCTCACTTTCACTTGGTCGAGGCTGATGCTGAGCGATTCGGCGATTTCGTCGTAAGTCAGTTCTTCGATATCGCGGAGGTGCATCACGAGCCGTTGTTTTTCGGGCAGTTGTTGCATCATCCTCTTCACCTGCGCTATCAGGTCGCGGGTTTCGGTGGCTTGAGCGGGCGTGACCGTGTGGCTGCTTTGTTCCGCCACCCCATCCAGCGGAGCGGTGCGGCGGAGCGTTTGGCTGCGGGTTTTGTCGAGCGAGCGGTTGCGGGTCAGCGTCATGCACCAAGCCTCCCAGTTTTGAATGTTGTCTATTTGCTCTGGGGCGGTTTTCCATACTTTTTCCAGCACCTCTTGCACCACGTCTTCGGCCTCGTGCACACTGCCGGTGATGCGCAGCGCGAATCGGTAGAGTTTGTGTCGGATGGGAAAAACTTGTTCGTGAAAAATGGCCCAAGTCATGCGTTTCGCTCAGTATTTGAAAACTCTTGCTGTGTCGCCTCTTCAATTCAGGGCGACCAGCGTGAATCCCGCCCCATTGATTGATAGCCAGACGGCATGGCTGGGGCGATGTTACAGCAATCTGTTTTTTCTGGAAAACTTTTCCTTGGCGGTTTTTGAGAAAAACTTTTGCCGCGCCGCGCCGTTCGATACTTTTGGAACGCCACCATAAAGTCAGGCTTGCAAGAAGTGGAAAGGCTTGTGGCCACAGCATAGGAGCCGGTCTTCAAAACTCCAACACCACCACCCGCCAGTCTTCCCCCGCCACCGCATCCGAAAAAGTGTGCAGCGTCTCAAAGCCCGCAGGCTCGTGACAAACGAAAAATTCAAACTCAATGCACTTCGACGAACACGGAAACCTCGCTCCTTATGTGATAATCGAGCTCTCCTTGCCAGAGTTTCAATTTAGATTTGTGGACGGCTTGGAAGATGCTCCGCATCGGAAAAACCTATTCGAACAATACCTGCAATTTGTTGAAGAACTAAAAACAGCGTTTGAAATATCGTTCTTTCAATGGATTGATGGTAGTTTTGTGACAACCAAGGCGACGCCTGGCGATTTAGACGTGGTGACTTTTCTGCCATACGACACGATGAACCAAAAGATCAATGCTGTTTTTCAATTCAGGGAAAACGCCAAGAGTATGTTCAGCGTTGACGCTAAATTTTGCCCGGTATGCAAATGGAATCATCGGTTTTACGCCGATTACAAAGAACAAGAAAACTACTGGGCAATGCTTTATGGCTTTTCACGGCGAGATGCCGAGGGCAAAAAATGGCCGAAGGGCATCGTCAAAATTGACTTTCAACTATGAGCGAAACAAGTTTCTCTAAAATCGCCGGAATCATCGAGGAGATGAAAGGCATTGAAAACCAGTTGGGCAAAATGCCTGGTTGGGACGATGCCGTTGGCGGGTACATGAAGTTTCAGTTCCAAGACATGAAGCGCGAACTCCTCAAAGAATTGATGATTGAACTCATCAAGGCCGACATTGACCTGACCGACCTTGACCCTGCTTTCAGCCATTTCGTCGCGTTCCTTTCACGGGAAACTAAGGGCGAAAAGATTTCTCCTACCATAAAGTCAGGCTTGCAAGAAGTGGAAAGGCTTATGGCCACAGCGTGATAAGGAGCGGACTTCAAAACTCCAACACCACCACTCGCCAGTCTTCCCCCGCCACCTCGTCCGAAAAAGTGTGCAACGTCTCAAACCCCACGCGCTCGTGCGCCCGGATGGAGCGCCCATTGCGCTCGGCGATTTCGGTGATGACAAAATCGTAGTCCGCACGGCAGACCTCCCTCATTTTCTGGTACATCCCATCGAAAACGCCCATGCCCCGGTAGCCTTCGGCCACGCAGATTTGGCCCATGACAAACCAGCGTGGGTTGTCGCGCAGGGCTTTGCCGCGCCACGAAAGCGTGTCGAGCAAATCAAACATCGGTTGCAGGATGGGCACCTTGGCCGCGAAAGCGCGCGGCATCACCAGCGCATAGCCCACCACACGCTCGCCGTCTTTGGCGATGATGCTCGGCGCAGCCTCGTTCATGCTTTGCAATACTTCTGGGTTATGCTTCACGGTGACAAAACCCTGCTCCTGCGCCACGGCGGGCGACACGTTGGAAACATGATTCTGGGCTTGCAAGCCAAGCATTTGACTCACCTCTTCGGGCGAGGAGACGGAGGTAAAAATGATTTCCATGGCGCAAATTTTGGAAAGAATTTCTGACTTTTGGAAAACGTGCTACTTTCGGCCCGGCAAAATCGGGGTCGTTAGGTGCTTGGCATACTTTCGCACCAAACTTCCCGAAAGTTTTAGACTTTCGGGAAGTTGATTGACAAGCAATCAAATCCACCAATCACCAATCCACCAATCACCACCACAGTCCATGACACTTGGCATTTTGAAAGAAACCGACGGCGAGCAGCGCGTGGCCGTCACCCCAGATTCCCTCCCCGCCCTTAGCAAATTGGGCTTCGACAAAATCCTCGTGGAGCGCGGCGCGGGCGCGACAGCCTTTTTCGATGACGCTTCTTACGAAGCCCAAGGCGCACAAATCGCCGACACCGACGCGGTTTTGAAAAACGCGAACGTGCTGGCAAAAATCCAGCCGCTCTCCTCCGCCGCACTTTCCAAACTGTCAGCAGGACAAGTTATCGTCGGCCAGTTTAACCCGCTCGGCAACCGCGAGGCGGTGGAAAACCTGCTCAAAGCAAACGTCACGGCATTCAGCCTCGACATGGCGCCGCGCAGTACCCGCGCCCAAGCCCTCGACGTGCTTTCTTCGATGGCGACCGTGGGCGGGTACAAAGCCGTGCTGACGGCGGCTGCGCATCTGCCCACCTTTTTCCCGATGTTCATGACGGCGGCGGGTACCGTCAAGCCCGCCAAAGTCCTCATCCTCGGTGCGGGCGTGGCCGGGTTGCAAGCCATTGCCACGGCCAAACGACTCGGTGCCGTGGTGGAAGCCTTCGACGTGCGGGCTGCCGCAAAAGAAGAAGTGCTGAGCCTCGGTGCGAAATTCGTGGAGGTAGAAGGCGCGGTGGACGACAAATCCGCCGGCGGCTACGCGGTGGAGCAGAGCGATGAATTCAAGCAGCGCCAGGCACAACTCATTCACGACAAGGCGGTGGCGGCAGATGTGGTCATTTGCACGGCGCAGATTCCGGGCCGAAAAGCCCCGATTCTTATTCGCAAGGAAACGGTGGCAGGCATGAAACCCGGCGCGGTTATCGTGGACATGGCGGCCTCCACGGGCGGCAACTGCGAACTGACCGAAAACGGCAAAACCACGCACCCGCACGGCGTAACGCTCATCGGCGACTCGAATCTCGCGGGTTCCGTGCCAAAAGACGCAAGCGTGATGTACGGCAAAAACATCGTCAATTTCCTCAAACTCATCATGCTCAAAAATGAACTTGTGCTCAACTGGGAGGACGATATCGTGGCGGCTACTTGTGTGGCACACGAGGGGAAGGTGGTGAGCGAGCGGGTGAAAGCGGTAATGATGAATGTTTGAATGATGAGCGATGAACAACGAGCAACAGCAGGGAACGATGAGATAACTTTGCACAAAAAAAATACACTGATGAAAGTGCTACTCGAAATCCGGGACGACCGGGCAAGTTTTTTTATCGAACTGCTCAAAAGTTTGCCTTTTGTAAAGTTCAAGACGCTGACTCCGGCCAAAGCGCAGTTTCTGGAAGAATTGCGCGAAGCGGTAGATGCCGTCAACCTTGTCAAATCTGGAAAGGCCAAAGCCCGGCCGCTTAGCGAGTTGCTCACACACATGGATAAGTAGTTATTTTGGTGTTTACAGATACGCCAACACCAAGCGAGAAGAAGTAAAATAGGTCAAAACTACTTGCCCAAAAAGCTGCTGCTGGAAACGTCCGAAACGGCAAGAGTAGACTTAAAATGATACCATTATGAAGAAGAATTCTCTTTTGCTAATCCTATTTTTTGCAAGCCTCCATCTTGCAAAATCTCAAGAGCAGCCAATTGATGTTGCTGAGCAAACCCTAAAAGTGGGTTCGAAATCAGCAGAGGAACTCTTTTATGCTTTTGCAGAAGGAGATTGGATAATCTTCAATTTTGAAGAAATAAATGGAAAAGAGTTGAAGGAAGTTGAAATATTGGAGATGCCCAGCAATTCACGATTCAAAGATTACGAAACAGCCTCGGTTAAGGACAAGCGTTTTAAGGTCAACCAAAAAAGTGTTTTCAAATTCAGATTTTACAATAGCGCCCTTTTGAAAGGAAGGGTTTGCAGGGTCAAAATTCAACGGATTCCTAAAGACGAACCTTCTCAAAATTTCAATACAGGTATCAGGTGGGTAGAGAAATTTGACACGACTTACGAGGTTAAGAGCGAGACAATTACGGTAGGGTATGACACTATTATAAAGGAAAAAACAAGGAGGGTGCTTGCTTCTATGGACACTCATATAGTCGTACTTACAGACAGGGTTGAGCGAGTACATTCGATAACTAACCCAAATCCTAATGTTTCATCCATCACGTTCAAATTGCCAGAAAAAACTTACTCGCCTAATATGTTTAACCCGGATAGAACAACAGAAGTTGTGTCTTGGGCATATTCAATAAGTACAGGAGAAAATGGACACGTGTGGTATAAGAATGCTAACACAAAAGCATCTATCAGAACTGCTTCAAATCTCGCGGTCAAAGCAGGACTTATTTCATCTGGGTACGGTGCGTTAGCAATTTTGGCTGTTGAAGGATATTCTGCATTTGCCAACCCTCCTCAAGGAGAAAATATTAAATTCCAATTTTATCAAAATCAATACCCCCTATCACATTTTGGCAATTCTGTTGCGGTTAGTGGTCGTAATGTTGAAAACAAACAAGGAGATTTTACCCTTAGGCTCGAAAATGATAATTTTAAAGACGGTATAAATGTAGATGTGAAAATCATTGCAATAACCGTCACGAAGGTTTGGGCAGACGAAAAATATACCGTTCAAGATCAGGAGAAAATTAAAGAAAAACAGACCTTGAAGATACCCAAAGTTTCGATCCATAAAGTTCCTGTACCCATTGAGGAGTAGCCATGTTCGACCTCCACAACTTCCTCCTATTCGCCTTCGCGTCGCTGATGCTCAACATCGCGCCGGGGCCGGATATGCTCTACGTCGCTTCTCGGAGCACGGGTCAGGGCGTGAAGGCTGGAGTGGTGTCGTCGCTGGGGATTTTCGTGGGGTGCTTTGTGCATATTTTGGCGGCGGTGTTTGGCATTTCGGCCATTCTGGCGCAATCGGCCACGGCGTTCAATGTGGTGAAATGGGCCGGTGCGCTGTACCTCATTTACATCGGGATTCAATCGCTTCGGAGCAAAGGCGGGCAGTTTAAGGTGAAAAGCGAAACTTCGGAAATCCCGCTCTGGACGCTTTTTCGGCAAGGTGTGGTGACGAATGTGCTGAACCCGAAAGTGGCCATTTTCTTTCTGGCGTTTTTGCCGCAGTTCATCCAGCCGGAGCAAGGGAGTGTGTCGTTGCAAATCTTGTTCCTCGGCCTTTGGTTTGATTTCTCCGGCACGGCCACGCTGATTTTGGTAGCGCTCATGTTTGGTCGGCTGGGCGATTGGCTTTCGCGCTACCCTGGCTTTGTGCGCTGGCAAGAAAAAATCATGGGTTCAGTATTGCTGTATTTGGGGCTGCGATTGGCGTTTTTGGAGAAAAAGTGAACGGCGTTCCAACAAGAGTAGGTTTTGACAGGATTTATCCTCTCTTAAAAGCCCGAATCCTGTAAACCCTGTTAATCCTGTCAAAAAACAGAAAAGCAAGTCAGCACATGAATTCAACCGCCCAACACCTCCTCGAAACCATCGAAAAATCCCTGCCCCTGCTCCGCCAAATCACCGACGCAGAAGCAGCGATAAAGCCCCGCCCCGAAAAATGGTCGAAGAAAGAAATCCTCGGCCACTTGATTGACTCGGCCAGCAACAACCAGCACAAATTTGTGCGTACGATGCAAGCCGAACGGCATCTGGATTTTGTGGGCTACGCCCAAAACTTTTGGGTCGAAGCGCAGCAGTACAATCAGGCGAATTGGTCAGACATCATCGCGCTATGGGAAAGTTACAATCGGCACCTCGCGCACATCATCCGAAACGCCCCGCCCGAAAAATTGGAGAACACGATTTCGATTGACGGCTCCGAACCCTTCACCCTCGCGTTCATCATGGCTGATTATGGGGAGCATCTGAAACACCATTTGAAGCAAATCTTGCCTGATGCAGGATTCACGAGTGCTTTTGAAAATCTTTACTAACCCAATCATGAATGATGAATGATAAATGCCGAGCGCGGCACAACCATCATTCATCATTCCTAATTCCTCATTCATCATTCGCCACCATGGCTTCTTTCTTCATTGATCACCAAGACATCATCTACATCGTCATCCTCAGCATCCTGCTGGGCATCGAAGTGATTTCCAACGTGCCGGCCATCCTGCACACACCCCTCATGTCGGGCGCCAACGCCATCCACGGCGTAGTCATCATCGGCGCCATCATCGTGATGGGCCATGCGCACTCGGACGATTACCTCGCCCTGATTCTGGGTTTCCTCGCCGTTTTGCTCGGCACGCTCAACGTGGTCGGTGGCTTTGTCGTCACCAACCGGATGCTCGCAATGTTTAAAAAGAAAAAAGGTTGATGAAGGGTTTATGAGGTTTATGAAGTTGATGAAGGTTTATGAATGCTCCCAGTCTGTTCATAAACCTTCATCAACTTCATCAACTTTATCAACTTCATCAACCCTATCAACCTAAAAGAAATGTCCTCCTTTTTACTTCAGCTCTCCTACCTAATCGGCTCGGTCACGTTCATCGTCGGCCTCAAACAACTGAGCGGCCCTGACACCGCCCGCAAAGGCAACCTCTTGGCCGCCGCCGGAATGGGCATCGCCATTCTTGCCACCATTCTTTTCCACCAAAAAGACGGTCAGCCCATCGGCAACATCCCCTGGATACTGGCCGCCATGGGCATCGGCACCGTCGTCGGCTGGGCCATGGCGATGAAAGTCAAAATGACCGCCATGCCCCAAATGGTCTCCTTTTTCAACGGCATGGGCGGTGCCTGCGCGGCCATTATTTCCCTTGTCGAATACCACTCGCACCCCGAAGGCTCTTCTGGCTATTTGCTCATCGTATTCCTCGGGCTGATTATCGGGAGTGTTTCGTTCAGCGGCAGCATAGTGGCCTACGGCAAACTGGACGAAAAAATCAAAGACATCTCTTCCAAAGCCCTCACCTATTTCAACCTCTTGCTGTTGGTAGCCATCGTCGGTGTGCTGGTTTGGGCGGTCATGCAACCAGCCATGCTCGGCGGCTCAGTGTTGTGGATTTTGCTGGCGCTTTCGCTGCTCTACGGAATCCTGTTCGTGATGCCCATCGGTGGGGCGGATATGCCCGTGGTCATCTCGCTGCTCAACTCGCTCACGGGCATGGCAGCAGCGTTTGGCGGCTTTTTGTACAACAACCCCGTCATGCTCACGGGCGGTATTTTGGTCGGCTCGGCAGGTACGATTTTGACCGTGCTGATGTGCAAAGCCATGAACCGCTCGCTGCTCAACGTCATCATCGGCTCCTTTGGCGGCGGTGGCGGCAGCGGCTCGACGCAGGGCAGCGGCGACCAAACGGTAAAAGAAATCAGCCTCACCGACACGGCCATCTTGTGCGCCTACGCGGGCAAGGTGATGATTGTGCCAGGCTATGGTTTGGCGGTGGCGCAGGCGCAGCACATCTGCCACGAATTGGAGAAAAAACTCGAAGAAAAGGGCGTGGAAGTCTCTTTCGCCATCCACCCCGTGGCAGGCAGGATGCCGGGCCACATGAACGTGCTGCTCGCCGAAGCCGACGTGCCTTACCCAAAACTCGTGGAAATGGAAGATGCCAACCCGACCATGAACTCCACCGACGTGGTGATCGTGGTGGGCGCCAACGACGTGGTGAACCCCGCCGCCGAGAACGACTCCAGCAGCCCGATTTACGGGATGCCGGTGCTGAAAGTGTGGGAAGCCAAAAATGTCATCGTACTAAAGCGGAGTATGCGTGCAGGCTACGCCGGCATCGAAAACGAACTTTTCTTCCACCCGAAAACGAAGATGCTTTTCGGCGACGCGAAGGATACGCTGCAAAAATTGGTGGGGGAGTTGAAGGATTTATAAAAGCAAATGCCATGCTCTCGCACAACCAACTCAAACACCTCCGCTCGCTCGGCGTGAAAAAATACCGCCAGCAGCACGGCCAGTTTCTGGTGGAAGGCGACAAAATGGTGGCCGAACTGCTCGCACAAACCCGCATCGGCGCGGCGTCCATCTTCGCGCTGGAAGGCTGGATGGAAGAAAACACTTCTTTGATTCAACCTTTTTCGGAAAAAACCCAAGCCGTCACGGAAAGTGAACTCGCCAAAATTTCCGCCCTCACTACGCCCAATCAAGTGCTGGCAGTAGCAACTCTGCCACTTGCCACTTGCAACTTGCAACTTGTAACTACAAATCTCTGCTTCTACCTCGACGGCATCCAAGACCCCGGCAACATGGGCAGCATCCTGCGCGTAGCCGATTGGTTTGGCTTTCCTGCCGTGTTTTGCTCGCCCGATTGCGCCGATGTTTTCAGCCCAAAAGTGGTGCAGGCGAGCATGGGGGCCATATTCCGCGTACACAGTTGGGAAATCGAATTGGCCGAACTTGTGGCGGCTGCGCCGCAAATGCCCGTCGTGGGCGCAGTGCTGGACGGGGAAAATGTTTTTGAAGCAACACTCCCCACGAGCGGCCTGCTCGTCATCGGCAACGAAGGGCGCGGCATTTCTCCACAAGTGGAAAATCTACTTACTCACCGATTTAGCATTCCACGTCACCAAACAGGCGGGGCAGAATCGCTCAACGCTGCGGTGGCGGCGGGGATTTTGGCTGCGGCCTTTCGAATGAAGTGATGAAGTGATAAAGCGATTAACTGCCATCACTTTATCGCTTTATCACTTCATCACTTCATACCTTCGTCCGTTCAATTTTTCAAAACAAAATATTCAAACTCAAATCGTACAACCATGACAGACATCCGCAAATACCTCCCCATCATCCTGCTCGTCTTGGTAGCCGTCCTTATGTTCAGCATGTGCGGCACCTACAACAAACTTGGCCCTATGGATGAGAACATAAAAGCCAAATGGTCGGAAGTAGAAAACCAATACCAGCGCCGCATGGCCTTTATGGACCAAGCAGTGGAAACGGTGAAGGCTGGCGCAAACTACGAGCGCCAAACTTTGGAAGCAGTGGTGCAGGCACGCGCCGCCGCTACGCAGGTGAAAATAGACGCGAACAACCTTTCGCCCGAAGCCATCCAACGCTTCGAGCAAGGCCAAAACAACCTTTACGGTGCCATGAAAAGCCTTTTGGCGGTAGCAGAGGCATACCCCAACCTAAAAGCGAACCAAGGCTTTTTGGATTTGCAAACCCAGATTGAAGGCACCGAGAATCGCATCGCTTTGGCGCGCCGCAACTTCAACGACGCGGTGAACGGGTACAACGCCTACATCCGCAAGTTCCCCACCAACTTGCTGGCGGGCGTTTTCGGCTTTTCCCCCAAAGGGTATTTCCAGGCAGAATCCGGGGCAGAAAAGACCCCAGACCTGAAAGGCAAGTTCGAATAAATTCACGGCTCAAAGCCATCGGCTCATGTTGTTTTCAAAAGAAGAAGAAGCTCGCATCACTTCCGCCATCCGGCTCGCCGAACGCGGCACGAGCGGCGAAATCCGACTTTTCGTGGAGGATTTTTGTATGCGCGACCACCCGGTGGAGCGGGCCGAAGAGGTGTTCCAACTTTTTGGGATGTTCAACACCAAGCAGCGCAACGGCGTGCTGATATACCTTGCCGAGAAGAGCCACCACTTTGCCATTTGGGGCGATGCGGGCATTCACGAGCGGGTAGGGTTCCAGTTTTGGGAGCACGAAAAAGAAATCATGCAAGAACATTTCCGCCGCGACGAAGCCGAAGAAGGAATCTGCAAAGCCATTTACCTCATTGGCGCGCGTTTGCGCGAACATTTCCCCGCCGATGAAAACCACGACGACAATGAACTTCCTGACGAGATTATTTACGGTTGACGGTACGCGGTTGACAGTGCGGGGTTTGTGCCGACTGCCAACTGTCAACTGCCAACTGCTGCTATTACTGCTGCTGCTGCCACTTTGGGCGGTGGCTCAGAATGGGGGCGGCAAGTTGTTTCCTGACAAGCCCGAACCCGCCGTGTACGTCCACGACTACGCGGGCTGGCTGCAACCGTACCAGAAAAATGTGCTGGAGCAAAAACTGCGCGGATATTGGGACAGCACCAGCACCCAAATCGTGGTGATGATACGGCCCGACATCGGCGACTACGACAAAGCCAGTTATGCCTTCGAACTCGGCAACCAATGGGGCATCGGACGCAAAGACAAGGACAACGGCGTGGTGGTGCTCATCAAAACCGAGCCGCCCGAACGCGGCATTTTTATCGCCACGGGCGCCGGCACAGAAGGCGCACTGCCCGACATCACAGCGGGGCGAATCATCCGCAACACGATGGGGCCTTACTTCCGTCAGCAGCAATATTTCGAAGGAATAAATGCAGGGCTGGATGACATCATCCGCGCGTTGCAGGGCGAATTCCAGCGCGAACCGACCGATGGAAAAAGAGCGGGCGGCAGAGTAGGGCTTCTTGTGATGCTCTTCATCCTGCTCTTTTTTGGCTTCGTGATCTGGGGGATGGTGATGAACTTCCGAAAGGGTGGCAAATGGATCACGCACGATGGCACTGACCCGCGCCGGCGCAACCGCCGCGACGACGACAACTTTGGCGGTGGCTGGTGGATCGGCGGCGGCGGTGGAGGCAGTGGCTGGGGAGGTGGCGGTGAGAGTGGTTGGGGCGGCGGCGGCGGCGGAAGTTTTGGCGGCGGCTCGTTCGGCGGCGGCGGCGCAGGGGGCGATTGGTAGGTGGGCAGGAGCGACGAGTGATGGGCGATTGGTCAAATTATCTGTTCAAAAACCTCATTCGCACTCGTCGGGAAAGCCCTCGCCACCGTTTCCAAACTTAACCGGTGCATCTGCTGGAACCCGCCCAAAACACCGTCAATCATTCTGCTGTCAACCAGTTTCTGAACCCCTTCGAGCGTAGCAAAGCGCTCGTCGTCGCCCAATTTGAAAATCTGCTCGTAGAGCGAAGTTTCAAACTTGACCGACGTGCGGCTGCCCGTCCGAAATACGGTGATTTTCAGGCTGGGGTGTTCGATGTAGCCTACAATTTTCATGCTATTTGTGTTTTTGCGAAGGTTTTTGAGATGACACCTACTCGTGCCTCGCAGATGTCACCTCAAAAACCTTCGCGGCCAAAAAATCAATATTCCAAATTTAGCACCTCCTGCCCGTCTACAAAAACTCCTTTGGAAAGTCGCCCCCGGATTTTTGCGCCCTCCTCTGTCGTCACCGATTGTCCGTCTTGCAGGCGGGTGCCGTACTTCACCACCGACATGGCAGCGTCGTAAAGCGTGGCATGCACCTCCCCTTCTGAGCGCGCAGATTTCACGATTTCCATTTCCAAAAGGCCAAACTCCTGCAAGCCAAAAGTAAAGCCATTCCCATCGCCCGGCCTTCCAAAATAGACCCAGCAATAGAGCGGTATGGTCTGGTTTTGCACCATGTTGCGGGCGGCAGAAACGAAATACCCCTTGGAAAGCAAGAGGTACTGCCCGGTCAGGCAGATGCCCGGAGCGTTGGTAGACTCCAGCACTCCAGCCGATGCCTGGGTGAATATTTTATACAGATCGAGCGCGCGGTTGGCTGGCCCGATGACAGAGATGACCACCTGCGCCTGATGTTTAGCAGTCTCTTCGTTGGCCGTTTTCCAGAGCCACGAGAGGCGGGCAGAAGCGCCGATTTCGTCGGCAGCAGCAGGGTAAGCAAGGTAGGCGATCATGACAGTGGCTCCGCCAGGAGCATTGAACACCAAAGTCCTGTCGGCAATGTTGACGGAATCAGTCTTCAATTTCCAAGTTTTGTTCAAGCCCGCGAGCAGTGATTTGTAGTCCGGCGCGGCCTTGCCGTTCAGCAGCACCGTACCGCTCACCACTTTTTGTTCGGAAGGTTTTTGGGCAAATGCACTTTGGGGAAACCCTTGCAGCGTGGCAAAAAAGAGCGAAAGGCTAAAAAAACAAGCGAAATTTGTGCGCATAAATAGATTTTTGTGTTTGAAAAGGAAGCGCAAGAACGGAACTCCGAGCCAAATATTGAGGCACACAAAAGCAACTCTTTGCCATGAGACAAATCTTTGCACTACTCTTCTCCCTGAGCGCCGCGCTTGCCGCCGCCCAATCCGCCGACCACCGCGCCGTCCGCCAAATCATGGCCGAACAAGAAGCCGCTTGGAACCGCGCCGACCTCGAAACCTTCATGGCGGGCTATTGGAAATCCGACAGCCTGCGGTTCATCGGTTCACAGGGCCTCACTTACGGCTGGCAGCAAACCTTGGACAATTACAAAAAAGGCTACCCCGATCCCGACGCGATGGGAACGCTCCGATTCACCATCCTTTCCGTAGAAATACTCTCCAAGCGCAGCGCGTTCGTGATTGGCAAATGGCATTTGGCGCGCAAAGCAGGCGATCTGAGCGGCCACTACACGCTTTTGTGGCGGAAAATCAAAGGCAAATGGTACATCGTGGCCGACCATTCCAGTTGAAGCCAGAGCACCCAAACGCAACTATTGAAGTGCGCAGATGTTTCACGATGCTTGCCTTCTGCCGAAATAATCCAGCAGTACCTTTGTGCTGAAAAAAAATAATTTTTAAAAACCCCTTTGATGACAAATGGCAAGCCCCCAAATTTGACCCTTGAAAGCGACAGACGTTTCCTTAAACTGATTAAATAATCAAGGCCATGATTTACAAAATCAAATTAAAAAACGCGGACGAGACCGTCGTGCTCGACGACCGCGTATACGAATGGATCAAATCCGATCCGTACCTCACCCAAATTGACCTCCTCAACAACCTGCGAATGCACTCCAGCGGCTGCGTCGTTTTCCAAAAAACTTGGAAAAAGGCCGAAGGGGGCTACAAGACCGAGACCATTTACCTCCACAAATTGATCGCGGAAAAATTCCTGATCCAAGACAAGACCACCGTAAAGCGTCTCGTGGGCACCAAAAACGGCGACAAACTGGATTGCCGCCTCGAAAACATCGTGTACCGATCTCGCGCCACTGCCAGCCGAATGCGCAAAACCAGCAGCAACACCGGCTTCACCGGCGTTTACCGAGAGCATCGCCGATTCCGTGCCGTCATATCCGTAGAAGGCAAAGCCAAACACATCGGAATGTTCGAAACCGCCGAAGATGCCGCCGCAGCCTACAACAAAATCTCAAAAGAACTCTTTGGCGAAGAGGGCAAAATCAACAAAGTAAAAGATTGGGGCTGATCGGAGGGTTATGTCGCTGGTTTTCACCACTGCCTTCGAGTCCATCTTCAAAAAATTTGTTTCAAAAAAAGAGCCGCAAAAGCAGGGCAATGCCTGACTTTTGTGTCAAAACTTGTGCTATGCAGTTCGTAGATATCAAAAACGACATTGCCTTTCGGAAGATTTTTGGCAACGAAAACAAGAAAATCATCCTAATTTCCTTCCTGAACGCAGTGATGAAGTTGCAGGGTAAGGATAGCATCGAGGATGTTGAAATCCTCAATCCCTATCAACTTCCCATCATTCAAAACCTGAAAGCGTCCATTATTGACGTAAAGGCGAGGGATAAAAAAGGGAAGACTTACATTATTGAGATGCAGGTTGCCGAACCTGACGGCTTGGACAAGCGGTTGCTTTACTATGCCAGCAAGGACTATTCGCAGCAGATCGAAAGCGGTGAATACTACACCCAACTCAAGCCCGTAATTTTCATTGGGATTTTTGATTTCAAATTCACAGAAGGCGAGAAGTACCTCTCGCACCATGCTGTTTGTGATGTCGAGAACGGCGAGCGCAGGATTAAAGACATGGACTTCTATTTTATTGAACTGCCCCAGTTTGACAAACCTTTGGCTGAACTTACAGAAGTGACAGACAAGTGGATTTTCTTTATCAAAGAGGCTGAAAACTTGGAGGTCGTTCCTGCAAATGTGGACGACGAAGGGCTGAAAGCAGCATACCAAGATGCAAACAAACATTCTTGGACAAAAGAAGAATTGGAAGCCTACGATTATGCTGCCATGAGAGAGCAAGATGAAAGGGGCAAGTTGGTGCAAGCAGAAAAAAAAGGTGAAAGAAATAGTAAAATGGAAATTGCTAAAGAAATGAAGAACAACGGAGAACCTGTTGATAAGATCATAAAATATACAGGCTTGGCAGAGGATGAAATCAATGAAATATGAAATCGCATAACAGTTGCACTGCTGACCATGCCGCCCAAAGCCCGACCCGCAAAAGCCAACGCACAGCGGCACATTCAGGAGTGCAACCATTAGGCCTTAAATGAACAGAGTCAACCTCTCTCCTTTACTTTTGCCCCAAAAATGACCCTCCACCTGGGCCACGAATTCGACGGCATCGTACACGCTCCGCCCACGCCCCGGCGCGAGGGCGAAACATTTGTCGGCCCCTCCAAACTGCTCCAATGGCTTGAAGGCCAACTTGGCCTGAGCGGATACCGAAACAATACCGAGTACCTGCGCATCGAACTCTACCGCCAATCGCTCAGCCAAGCCTCCCCCGACCACTCCGAAAGAGGGGAGGCTTTTTTCGAAAAATCCTTCGCTGCCGACCGTTTCGCCACCGCCGAAGCACTGCTCGCCTGGCGCGACGAACTCCTGCTCGCCGGCTGGGGTTTTGCCCTTTCCGATTTGTTGCCGCCGCGCCTGCGCGCGCTCGCCGAGGTGGAAGTTTTTTTTCAAAAAAAACTCCAAGACCCCATCCTCGGCATTCAGGCCGCAGGGTTTGCCGACCGCTTTGCGCAAGTGTTGGAGGTTTTGAAAACCCGCCAAGTCGCGCTGGAAAAAATCCTGCTCTACGAGCCAGCGCACTTGCAAACGCCCGTGGTGCAACGGGTGGTGGAAACATTGCGGCAGCAAAAAACCGAAATCGAGGAAGTAAAAATCACGGGCGCGGCAGAGGGCAACACGAGACTGCAGAGATTGCAAAAAGGGATTTTTTCTGCCCCTGACAAAAGCGAAACCGTAGGGGAAGAAGCGCGAGGCTTGTCCATCCTCCGCGCCAGGCGCGACTCCGACGCGGCTACATTCTTGGCGCAAACGCTCCGCGAAAACCCTGCCTACCGCCCCACTTTTCTGATCCCAGAAATGAACCTGCTGCTGGAGCAAAATCTTGTGAACGAAGGCTTTGCGCCCATGGGCGTACTGTCGGCCTCCCTCGCCCGGCCTTCGCTGCAAGTGCTCAAACTCGCCCCGGCTTTTTTGTGGGAACCCGTGGACGTGTTCAAGATCATGGAATTCCTCACCCTGCCGGTGAAGCCCCTCGACGCGGGGCTTGCGCTCGAAATAGCGCGGGTGCTGGCCGAAAAGCCGGGACTGTTCAGCGACACTTGGTACGCCGCCGCACTGGGCTATTTGGACAAGCCCGACCTGCCAAGCGAGGCGCGGGACCAGTACGATTTTTGGTTTGGCCGCCGCCGCTATCCCGCCGACCGCACGGCCCCGAAACGCGACGCGGTGGCACTGTACGGCTACCTGCACGAGTGGGCGCAGATTTTTTACGAAGAATCGGGGAGCAACAATCCCTCCCTGCTCGTGCTGGCCGAGCAGGCCCGCCGCATCCGCGAACTGCTGGACACGCTGCCCGAACAGCGCATCGGCTTCTTGGAGTTGGAACGAATCGTGCGCACCATCTACGAGCCTTCGCCGATGCAACTGGCTCCTGCCGAGGTCGGGAGTTTTTCGTTCGCGCACAAAACAGGCGCATTTGCCGCACCTGTGCAAGACCTCGTTTGGTGGAATTGTGTTTTTGAAAACAGCACCCCAGCGCCCGACAAGTGGCAAAAGGCGGAGCGGGCATTCCTTGCTCAACACGGCGTGGCGCTCGAAACCCCGCGCAGCCAGAGCCAACGGCAGCAACTGTTGCAGATGCGCCCCATCCTGCAAACTTCGCGCAGCCTTTTGCTCGTCATCCCCGAACAGGTGGACGGCGCAGAGGCCGTCGCGCCGCTTCTGCTCAGCGACATCGAGGCGATTTTTGGCGAGGAGATACAGGATTTTTGCTTCCATTTGGACAACGCCAATGACCACGCACGATTGGCCGAATGGCTGAAATGCCCCGCAGGGGAAACCTTGCCAACCCGTGCTGCCGCCCACCCGCGCCCGCAACTCCAAATCTCAGACCCCGCCCTTTTGGCAGAAAGCGAATACGAAACGCCGACCAATCTCGACAGCCTGTTTTACTACCCGCACCGATGGTTTTTCCGCCAAAAACTGCGGCTCTACCGATCCAGCCTGCTGAGCGTGACGGGCGACAACACGCTGCTCGGCAGCCTCTCGCACCGGTTTTTTGAGAAATTATTGAAGGAGGATTTTGCCGCGCTTGACCGCCGCGCCCTGAACGAATGGGTGGAAAACGAGGCGGTGGATTTGTTCCCCCGCGAAGGCGCGACGCTTTTGCTCTATGGGCGCGAGCCGGAGCGCATGGCTTTTCTGAACAAGGTGAAAAACGCCGCCTGGAGCCTCGTGTCGCTCTTGCGCTCCAACGGCTGGGCGGTGGAAAATACGGAGATGGATTTGGAGGGCAGTTTTGTCGGGATGCCCGTGCGCGGCAAGGCGGACTTGGTGCTTCGGCGGGGCGACGAACTTGCCATCGTTGACCTGAAATGGAGCGGTGCCAAACGGCGCAAAGAATTGATTCAGAATGGCGAAGACCTCCAACTCGTGCTGTACGCCCACTTGTTGCCGCCGCCAGCACAATGGCCGCACACCGCCTATTTCATCCTTGACGAAGGCAAGATGATTGCCCGAAACACTGCGGCGTTTAAAGAAGCGGTGGTGGCTGGCCGGGGCGGCGGCGACCACGCGGCGGCTTGTGCGGCCATTTTTGAAAAGATGGAGAAAACCTACGCCTGGCGCCTGGCGCAATTGCGCAAAGGCTTGGTGGAGATACGCACGGCCCGCACCGCGCTCGAACTGGAGAGCCTGTACGAGGGCCAACTTTTCGAACTGTTGGAAATGAAAAAAGAGGACGCACGCTGGGACGATTACCGGACATTGCTGGGGATGTGAGGCTTCGGACTTTGCGCCTTGCCGCTTGCGAGCGCGCGGAAGGCTATCACACTTACTTCTGTATACTATCTAAGTACGCCGCCTAAATTAGTTTAGCCTAAGATATGCGGCATCTTGTAGGGAATTAGCACATTAGCAGATTGGCTGATTATCACATTCTACTTAATGGGTCAAATCTTTATGTCGCACGGCAAAACATCAAACCCCCAAACCTACGGAACCAAAGCCATCACCGCCTCGGCCAGCCCGCGCTCGCTGGGTTCGGCGGCAATGATCGTTTCAATGATGCCGAGCTGTTGCAAAGTGCGGTCGGTAGTGCCGCCGATGGCCGCCACGCGCTGGTGCGGGAGCAGGGGGTGGCGCGAGAAATAAGCCTCGGCGTTCATGGGGCTGGTGAAAGCCAGCACTTGTTCGGTGCGCTGGGGCGGGTGGGCCACGGGCAGGTTGTCGTAGATGTCAAAATGTGTGCAATCGAAATCGAGGTTGAGCAGCGTCATCACGCTCTGGCGGGAGCGGTGGGCGGCGGGGAACACGACGACGGTGCCTACGTCTTTCAGCGCAGCGCAGTGCCGCCTGAACATTTGTGCCGTGCCTTTCGGCTCGCCCGAGCCTACAAAATCTATGCGGCCAGTGTGGGTTTCCAAGGTGCGGGCCGTAGAGGTGCCGAGCGCGCCCCAACGCGCTTCGGGGATTTCGATTTTTTGCTTCTCCATGTTCTGGAAGAAAAACCGAACGGCATTTTGGCTCGAAAAAAACAGCCAGTCGCAAGCCGGTATCGTTGAAAACGGAAGGGGCGACAGCACCACGAACGATTGCCCAAACACGCTCCAGCCTTGCTTTCGCAGCATGGAGCAGAAATCTGAATCGGGCATGATGGCGCGGGACATGAAGGCGGTCATGGGGGCGAAGGTAAGCGAATGCGGAATGCAGAATGGGGAATACGGAATTGCGAATGTTTTGATCTTGCGTACTTATTTTTGAGCCTTTTAAAATCGCTCTTCCAATATGGCCTACTCAAAACAGGATTTGAAAAACTTGGTCGCCAAGGGCCACGCAGCCGATGTGCTCGCTGGCGTTGTCGCCGCTACCCGCGATTTGCGCGACACAGGCCGCCTGCACCAATCCGCCTCCCTGCTTTCTGCCCGATGGTCGGCCAACGAACACGCGCAGCAGCGCGGCACGGTCTCC
>JBJXFT010000099.1:0-2566 GCA_046155725.1 Saprospiraceae bacterium | reverse complement strand
GCATGCGAAGTACGCGGGCGCCGAATGCAGTGAGCTTTCCGAACAGCTCTGCAATCGCATTCAAGTTGTGACTGCACACCTTGGACCGGCGAGTGCCACTGAGGGGAAAATTGGCTGGAATTTTTATCCAAATCCAGCGGGTTCACTGTTTGCGGTCATCTTTGAAAAAGGTGGCCCGCAGAATCTTGTGCTCTTCGCACATCTTGGTTTCTGGGTTCATTCCACACTCGTTTTGGTGTTTATTTGATATCCGTCACTGATAGCTCAGACATTGCTGTAGATACTTACACCGTCGGCCAAGGCCAATCCCAAAACCTCGACATCCAATCCACCAACTCCGCTTTCTGCAATTTCGACCCAGGCAACAACTCCCCCGTGTGCGAGATGGTTTGCCCGCACACCACCGTCACCTATTTCGTGGATCCGCCCGTGGTCTGCGGCGTTCCGATGAACCTCTCTAGCGGGGCCTGGACAGTGAGCGGTGCGGAGAGTTTTGTCATCAATCCAGGTGCGCCAGAAGTGGTGGTGAAGTGGGGCGAGGCCGGGCCGGGCTTAGTCGAGTTTTCGTCGAGCAATGCCGCGCTGTGTTTTGAAAGTTTGCATTGCGTCACGGTGCTGGAAGAACCCGTGGCGCAATTCAGCACCGACCCGCCGAGTGTGCCAAACGCCGTGATGCAACTTTGCAAAGGCCAAACCGTGACGTTCAAAAACGAAAGCCTGAACGCCGAACGCTACGAATGGCAGTTCAGCGACGACCTCTCAGTTCTTTCGGAAGAAAACCCGCAGCACACTTTCCGCACGCCCGGCAACTTCACGGTCACGCTCATCGCCCGCAGCAACTGCCTCTGCGCCGACACCACCGTGCTGCTCATCGAAGTGCTCGATAGCGAGCCGCCCCTGCTCGATTGTGTCGGCTCGGTTTGCCCCGGCGAAACGGTGACGTATTCCACTTCTGGCAATTGCAGCGCGTACACCTGGGCCGTTTCGCCAAACGGCAGCATCGTGCAAGGCGGGCAGGCGGGCGACAACACCATCACCGTGCAATGGGGCGACGGGCCCACGGGGAGCATTTCGCTCAGCGCATCGGGCTGTGGCGGCGCGGCTTGCCCACAGGCCAGCGTCTTCAACATCAGCATTATTTCGGACAATGCCGAGATACGCGGAAACCAATTCGTCTGCCCCGACAGCGAAGAGGAATACACGATTGACCTTTTTGACGGCACGGAATATATCTGGGCTTTGCCCACGGGCGGGAGCATCCTGCGCGGGCAGGGGACGAACAAGGTGGCGGTGGCATGGACGGCATTTCCCAATGCAAATACCATCCACTGGCTTATCGTGGACTACTACAATTGCTACCTCGGTTGCGGGGGCGTGGATTCCATTCCCGTAAAAATCCTTGCGCCGTTTTACATTGACGGCCCCGTGGAAATGTGCGAGAACGCGACCAAAAATTACCTCGCCAGAAATGCCTCCACCAATGCTGGGGTGAACTGCAACTGGTCGGTCTTTGGGCCGAACGGTGCGCTGGTTTCCACTTTCACGGGCAGCACCTTGAACTTCACGCCTGCTGCCGGAGCCGGAAATTATCGGCTGTTTGCCCTGCCGGTCACGCCCGGCCAAACTTGCTCGCCCAGCGCGGAACTGAAAGTGAGCGTGGTGGCTCGCCCGCCCGACCCTGTGGCGATTGCAGGCCCCGTCATCGTCTGCCCCGGCACACCCCTCCAATATGAAGTGCCAGGAAACCCGCCTTATGAAATCGCCTGGACAGTTGGCAACGGAACGCCCGCCACACAAACCGGCAACCCCGTAAACGTGACTTGGAACACGAACCCCACACACTGGATTGCTGCGGCGCAAATCTCGCTCGACGGCTTGGGCTGCAAGTCCGACAACACCACCTTGAACATTCAGAACGCCGCCGCCATCAGCATCAGCGGGCCGCCCAGCCTTTGCGAGGGGGCGGTGGGTTTTTACCAAGCCGATTTTTACCAAGACTTTTCTTACCTCTGGGAAATACTCCCCGCCAGCGCGGGCGGCGTGAAGCAGGGCCAAGGGAAAAGCAGCGTCGAGATATTTTGGCAAACACCGGGCGCGCACAAGCTCCGCGTGACCACTTGCGGCCTGACCACGGAATTCAACGTCACGGTCTGGGCCAATCCCGAGCCGATGCCCATGTTCCCCGCAGGGCTTTGCCCCGGCGATTCTGGGCTGGTGACGGCGGGTGCTTCGTACCTCAGCTACGCTTGGGAAAAAGCAAACGGAACATCACTCGGCAGCACCGCGAGCATCAACATTCCGCCCGGAGCCTACACCCTCGCAGTAACCGATGTACATGGCTGCCGTGGCACGAGCGAGTTTTCGATTGACCTATTGCCAAAGCCAAACGTGAGCGTGACGACCGCCCAACCTGCTGGTTTTTGCAACAACTCGATCATTGTTGACCTTACAGCCCTCGTGCCGGAGGGTTCAAATTTTGACTACCAATGGCTGCACGACGGCTCGCCCGTTGGAGCCAACTCGGTGGTGTACAGCACCAACCAATACGGTTTTTACACGGTGGTGG
>JBJXFT010000138.1:0-8602 GCA_046155725.1 Saprospiraceae bacterium | reverse complement strand
TGTTGGATGGCAACGTATCGAAAAATGAACTTACTTCCACCCATCACAAATCTGTCATCCCGACGATAGGAGGGAACTGGCTAAGCAAATGACGGAAACATCCACTCCGCTCTTGGGCAGTTCCCTCCTATCGTCGGGATGACAGATTTGTGATGGTGGAAACGAACAACTTATTTTTGAGGCGTTTATCACTCACTTCTTTAGACAGGGCTTTTTATAGGAAAGCCCTGATTCCGAGAGTAGCGAGGAATCTGTGGAAGCCCTATCGTCGTGCATTCTCCCACCGATTCTTCGCTGTGCTGCTAATGACACGCTGTGTCATTCCCTATAGATCGCCGTTTTTTCAGCGGCCTATAGCCTCAGAATGACACGCGATTCTGAATATATTTTCAAATTTTTGCTGACAAAACTACCTTTCAAATTTTTGAAGATCAGTTTTTTACAAAAAAAATCAAAAATAAAAACTGTTACAAACTCAAAAATTTGTCTTTGCACAGCCAAGCACCCGCGCTCACTTTTGCATCATGAAATTTTGCTCATCTGAAAAAATCCACTCTGACATGAAAAGGAACATTTACCCGCCTATCTCGAAAACCGCCCTGCTTGCCCTTGCGCTGTTGTTTTTTGCCAATCCCGCTATGGCACAGTTTACCGTGTCTGGCACATTGGAAACACCTGAAGGCGACCATGTATCGGGATTCCCAATCTTAGTAACCGGCACGGAAAACAAAATTGCATACACGGGCTTGGGTGGCGAGTATGCCTTCACGCTGCAGGAAGGGGGAGCCTACAACATCCGGCCATTGTCATCCAGCTGCGATGCAAACCCTTTGAATGGGATTACCACCTTTGATTTGGTTTTGATGTCCAAGCATATTTTGGGGGTCGAGCTGTTGGACTCCCCTTACAAAATCATCGCTGCCGATGTGGACCATTCCAATGAGCTTTCGCAAGACACCATTATCCTAAGACAAATGGTTTTGGGCATCATCGCAGAACTCCCCGGTGGCAGCTTCCGATTTGTATTGAAAGACTACGTTTTCCCTGCCCCATTCGACCCGTTCACGCCGCCATTCCCAGAGTCTTATTCTATTTCAAACCTTCAAGGCGAGGTCACGGGAATTGATTTTATAGGAATAAGAAAGGGAAATGTAAGCGGCACGCCACCAGAAGCTTTCGAGTGCAACGATTTTGACCTCCCTGCCCGCATCTTTGGCAAAGTATTCCGCGACCAAAACAATGACTGCCTGTACGATACTGGCGAGCCAGGGATGCAAGGCTGGAACGTGTCCGCCTCCGACGGTACGAACACTTTTTACGCCACCACCAATGCCAGCGGAGCGTACGAGATAGAGGTCATTCCTGGCACTTATGAAGTCGCGCTCTCCAACCCCGACGGGCTTTGGGGTGGCTGCCCCGATGCGGTTCAGGGCGTTGAGGCTACGCTGCAAGATTTAGGGGCCGCCGATTTTGGGCTACACCCCGAGGTGCTTTGCCCCTCCATGCAGATAGACCTTTCCACGCTCCTGCTGCGCCGATGTTTCAGCTCCAGCTATCAAGCCCACTATTGCAACACCGGCACGGTCACCGCCGAAAACGCCCGTGTTGAAATACGCTTTGACACTTTTTTCACCATCCTAAGCAGCACGCTCCCATGGTCGGCGGTGAGCGGCAACACCTACACGTTTGAATTGGGCGATGTTCCAGCCGGCGATTGCGGCGACTTTTGGGTCACGTTCGAGGTTGGTTGCGATGCTGTGCTGGGTCAAACACACTGCACCGAGGCGCACATTTTCCCCGACACCGTTTGCGCTGCGCCCAGCGCGTGGAGCGGTGCCGAACTGCGGGTGCAAGGCCATTGCGTGGGCGACGAAGTGCAATTCGTCATCGTCAACCAAGGCACTGATATGCTCACTCCAGCCAATTACATCGTGGTGGAAGACATCGTGGTGATGACCCCGCCCATCAGCAACCCGTTCACGCTGGCGAGCAACTCCAGCGAAGTGATCACCGTGCCGGCCAATGGCGCTACTTGGAGGCTCGAAGCCCAACAGCCCGTCGGGTACCCTTGGGGCACAGTGGCCAGCGCGACGGTGGAAGGTTGCGGCGCCAACCCCGCAGGGCAGTTTTCGACAGGCTTTGTCAATCAATTCCCCCCCGACGACCAAGCCCCGTTTGTGGATATTGACTGCCGCGAAAACATTGGCTCTTTCGACCCGAACGACAAGCAAGGTTTCCCGACAGGTGTGCTTGCGGAGCATTACATACCGCTCGAACAACCTTTGGAATACCTCATCCGCTTCCAAAATACTGGCACCGACACGGCTTTTTCAGTGGTGGTGCGCGACACGCTGGACCTTGATTTGGACATCGCGAGCATCCGTCCGCTCGGCAGCAGCCACCCTTACACGTTCGATTTTCAGGGGCAAAACGTGGCGCAGTTCGTGTTTGCCAACATCCTCCTGCCCGACAGCAACGTGAACGAACCGGCCTCGCACGGCTACCTCAAATTCAGCATCGTGCCCAGAAAAGACCTGCCCAACGGGACGGTGATCGAAAACGAAGCAGCCATCTTCTTCGATTTCAACGATCCCGTGATCACCAACACCACCTGGCACACCCTCGGCGAAAAGTACCTGGATGTTTCCAACGTAGTGTTCAGCCCCGGCATCGGCCTCGAGGTGTTCCCCAACCCTGCCACCGACGCAGCCACTTTTCTGCTCAAAAGTGCCCACCCGTTGCGCGGCACGTTGACGGTGTTCGACCTAAGCGGGCGGGCCGTCAGGGTACAAGATTTTGAGCACAACCAATTCACGTTCAAAAGCCATGCGCTCCAAGCGGGCTGTTATTTTTTCAAAATAACTTCCGAGGGGCAGCCCCTCGCGGCGGGGAAACTGGTAGTGCTGGAAAAATAAGCCAGTTCAGTTTTTGCCCCAACAGCGCAGCCTCGCCGTGTTTTGCACGGCGAGGCTGCGCTGTTTGACAGGGAAAGGAAGTTTAGCCCTTCGCCAATCTTTTTAAATGTACTTTTGCCCCCTCGAATTCAAACTAAACATTTTTGGTCTTCTAAAACATTCATAAATAGCGGAGTAACAAGCGAAAGCCCGCGGCGCGCGCACGTTCAAAATCAAACTTTTCCAACCGCAGCGAAGATTGTTTGACGGATGAATCAACAATTCATCAATCATCAATTTCCAATCTTTACTGCCCCCTCTTAGCAGGAAAAATCACTGCATGGCGATTAAATTAATTAAGGTAGCAAAAGAATTCAACGTCGGCCTCCACACCATCGTAGAAACCCTTCACAGCAAAGGTTTCCCCGACGTGGAACAAAAGCCCACTACCGACATCTCTGACGAGATGCTCGTGGTGCTCCAAAAGGAGTTCCAAAAAGACCTTGCTATCAAACAGGAGGCAGACAAGCTCCTCCGCCCGATGCTCAAAAAGGAGCCCGTCGGCACTCCCGATGGATATGCACCGAGCGCCAACCCCGCCGCTACGCCACCATTTGCGCCGCGCCCCTCTTTGCTCCCGCCCCGCGAGCCGGTTGCAATTCCCAAGGTCGAACCTCCCGCCGAACCCAAAAAAGATTTGCCAGAGCTCATCAAGCGCGAGCGACCGGCGTTCCGCGTATTGGGCAAAATAGACCTTGACGCGCCCAAGGCAGCACCCGCCCCGCCCGCTGAAAAAGCCCCTGAAAAAGAAGTGCCCAAACGCGAAGCACCCAAACGCGAAGAGCCACCCGCAGAGGCCGAACGCCCACAAGAGGCTCCAGCTCCAAAAGAAGTCAAGAAGCCTTCGGCGACCCCGACCCCGCCACCTGTTGAACAGGTAGATGAAAAAGGAGATGCTCCAGAAGAAGCTCCAAAAAACGAACTCATACGCGGCATAGCGCCCAACCTTCGTGGCCTGAAAATCTTGGGTCGCATCAACCTCGATAAGCCAAAGCCTGCAGGCAGCAGCGATGGAAACCGGGGCGGCGGCGACAATCGCGGCGGCGGAAACAGAACGGGCGACAATCGCGGCGGCGGAAACAGAACGGGCGACAATCGTGGCGGCGGCGACAATCGCGGTAGCGGCGACAACCGTGGCGGCGGTGACAATCGCGGTAGCGGCGGCAATCGCGGCGGCGGCCAACAGCAACAAGGCAATCGCCCCCCTGGCAGCAATCCTGACCGAGGTCGGGACGGCGGTGGCCAGCAGCAACAAGGCAATCGTTCAGGTAGCAATACTCAAGGCGGCGGCCAACAGCAAGGCAATCGTCCACCAGGGAGCAACCCCCAAGGCGGTGGCACCGGTGGTCAGCAACAACAGGGTGGCGGAAGCAATGCCGACCGCCTGCGCCGCAAGCGCAAAACCGTAGCGCAGCAGCCCGTCACGGCGGCAAACCTGCAAACCAACATGGCCGCCAACCAAGGCGACAAAAAAGGCCGTGGGCGCACAGACGCTACCAAAGAAGTCTCCCAAAAAGACATCGAGAACCAAATCCGCCAGACCATGGCCCGCATGGGCGCAGGCGCGAGCCGCAAGCGGCAAAAAGTGCGGCGAGACAAGCGCGATGTGCGGCGCGAGCGCGCTGAAATAGCCGCAATAGCGCGCAGCGAAGGGGAAAAAACATTGCAAGTCACGGAGTTCGTATCCGTGTCCGACTTGGCTTCGCTGATGAACCTCAAGCCTTCCGATGTCATCAAGGCCTGTATGTCGCTCGGCATATTCGTGTCCATCAACCAACGCCTGGATGCGGAGATCATCGAACTGGTGGCCAACGAATTCGGCCACGAAGTCAAGTTCATTTCTGCCGAAGAACAGGTAGAGGTGGAAGAAGACGTGGTGGATGTCCCCTCCGACCTCAAGCCGCGCCAGCCCATCGTGACCGTCATGGGCCACGTTGACCATGGCAAAACTTCTTTGCTCGACTTTATCCGCTCCGCCAACGTAGCCGAAGGCGAGGCAGGCGGCATCACGCAGCACGTCGGCGCCTACGAAGTAGTGGTGCCCGGCCACGAAGATCAGAAAATCACTTTCCTCGATACGCCCGGCCACGAAGCCTTCACAGCCATGCGCGCACGCGGTGCGAAGGTGACGGACATTGCCATTATCGTGATCGCTGCCGACGACAGCATCATGCCCCAAACCCGCGAGGCCATCAGCCACGCACAAGCGGCGGGCGTGCCCATGATTTTTGCCATCAACAAAATAGACAAGGCCGGTGCCGACCCAGAGCGCATCAAGAACGAACTGGCGCAGATGAACTTCCTCGTGGAGGAATGGGGCGGCAAATATCAGAGCCAAGACATCTCGGCCAAAAAAGGCGAGAATGTGGACAAACTGCTGGAAAAGGTGCTGCTCGAAGCCGAGTTGCTCGAACTCAAAGCCAACCCAGACCGCCGTGCCATCGGCACTGTTTTGGAAGCCTCCTTGGAAAAAGGCCAAGGCTATGTGTCTAAAATCCTGATCGAAAACGGCACCATCAACCACGGCGACCCGATCATAGCAGGCGAATTCGCTGGCAAGGTGAAAGCCCTCTTCAACGAGCGCGGCAAAAAAATCAAGAGCGCAGGCCCAGCCCAGCCCGTCATCGTGCTCGGCTTGCCCGGCGCGCCACAGGCAGGCGAAAAAATAAAAGTAGCCGCCAGCGAGAGCGAGGCAAAAGAAATCGCCTCCAAGCGTGGCCAGATCATCCGCGAACAATCCAACCGGGCCAACAAGCGCATCTCGCTCGAAGAAATTGGCCGCCGCCTCGCGCTCGGCAATTTCAAAGAACTCAAAGTCATCGTCAAAGGCGACGTGGACGGCTCCATCGAAGCGCTCAGCGATTCGCTCATCAAACTCTCCATCGAGAAGGTGCAGGTCAGCGTGATCCACAAGGCCGTGGGCCAAATCGTGGACTCCGACGTGATGCTCGCTTCTGCTTCGGATGCCATCATCATTGGCTTCCAAGTGCGCCCGTCCATCACCGCCCGCAAACTCGCCGAGAAAGAAGGTGTGGAAATAAAACTCTACTCCATCATCTACGAAGCCATCGAGGAAGTGAAAGCCGCCATCGAAGGGATGTTGGAGCCAACGAAGGAGGAGGAAATCATGGGTCAGGTCGAAATCCGCGAGGTGTACAAAGTCTCGAAGATTGGTACCGTGGCGGGCTGCTTTGTGCAAGACGGCAAAATCAACCGCAACCACCACATCCGCATCATCCGCGATGGCATCGTGGTGTACCCGACCAACCCGAACCAGCACGCCGAGCTCGGCTCGCTCAAGCGATTCAAAGAAGACGCAAAAGAGGTCAAGAACGGCCTCGAGTGCGGTCTGACGATCAAAAATTTCAACGACTTCAAAGTAGGCGACGTGGTAGAATCCTACGTCATCAACGAAGTAAAAGCGATCTTGAAATAGGGGGCGCGCGCAGGGAACGCGGGGTTCAGCCCGCGACAAGAAAAACCGGGCGGCCTCGCGTAATGCAAGGCCGCCCGGTTCTTATACCCGCACACACAAGATCAAACCAACATAAACAAGACATGGAACTGAACATCCAAACCCCCGCGCTGCTTTTCCCCGCCGTATCGCTGCTGATCATCGCGTACACCAATAAGTTTTTGGCCATTGCTTCTCTCATTCGCAAACTCGTGGCCGACTATGAAGAACGGCAAAAGCACGACCTCCTCAAACAAATCCGCAGCCTCCGCCGCCGGCTCATGCTCATCCGATGGATGCAGGTGTGCGGCGTGGCGAGCATCTTGCTTTGCGTCATCACCATGTACTTTGTGCACGAAGGTTGGCAGGTGTGGGCCAAAATCCTCTTTGCCGCCAGCCTCTTGCTGATGATGGCATCGCTCGTGATAAGCATGATAGAAATCGTGCTTTCTGCAGGCGCGCTGCGCGTGTTGCTGCGGGATTTGGAAGAGAAGTATAAGTAGCGATGGCGTGGAGTTGGGTGCCATCCGCTCGGTCTTGCCCCTTCTTAATCCACACCAAGTTCAGAGTTTCAAAAGATTCACGCTGTAATAAAGCGATGCGCCCAAAAACGAAATCTGGCCATTGCAAAGCGCAGAACCGCCTTCGCCGCAAAAGCGGGAGTACAGGTTGTCGAGGTTGCTGAGGCCGTAGGTAGCCCGCAGGCCAAGAATACCGCCAATGTCTTTTTTCCCAAAATTGAGTTTGTACTGGAAGCCCGCCTGAATGCCAAAATCGTTCTTTTTGAAGTCGTTGTTGACCTTGAAAAGTTTGTTCTCCTCCTTTGGCTCTTGCAGCCCTTTGCCGCGCAGGCCCACCATGCGGCCATAATATGGCCCGGCCATCAGCGAGAGCCGCCCGTCGCGGCGGAACGTGATTTCGGGCATCACCGATGCCACTATCCAGATAGAATTGTAGGTCAGGTCGCGTTTGTAGTTGAAAACGTAGGGCATCGTGTCCACATTGGCCGTGAAAGCCGATTGCGTGGAAGCACGGCGACCTACCACCCCCAGTTCGGCATTGATGGTGATAAACCCCCCGCGCCCTTTGAAACGGGCTTGCATACCCAGTTCCCAACCGGCCTTCCAGCCAAAGCCGGGAGTAGCGCCTGTGGCACTTGGCTGGTCGAGGTTGAAATTGCCCGTGCCCCGCAGGCTGTGGGCATTCAGCCCGCCCCGCAGTTGAAATGCCACGGCCTCTTTCTCAAACTCGCGCTCGAACACAAACTCCTGTTTCACCTCTCGCCCATTGCGCTTGCCGATGGTTTCCACCTGCATCTCGCGGTTGCTCAGCAGGAGGTACCGGATTTTTTGCGGGTCGTCGTGCTCTGGGTTGCTGAAAACAAAAAAGCCCTCCTCGTCAATTTCGGTGAGGCGGAACGGCACGGGCTTGTTGTCGTTTTGCCCGCGGGCAATGGCGGTGTAAGTGATGGTCGTGTCGCGCAGTTCGATGCGCAAGCGTTCGAGCAGCACCGTGTCGCCATTTTCGGGCTTGATGCGCACACCTTTGCCGGCGAGGGTTTGTTTGTCCTCTACCCACCAGATTTCGAGGCGGTCGCCCCGTTCGGTGGGCATAAACCAAGTGCCTTCCAGCCCGCGCCGCAGTTCGCGGAAAGCCGCTTCGGGGTCGTCAATTTGGGCGGAAAGAAAAGTGGAGAGGAAGAAAAAAGCAAAAAGCGGGAGGATTCGGCGAACTTGCATGGGTAGAAATTTTGGGCAAAAAAACGGCAAAAAAAAGAGGCAGCCGAACATTTTTTCACCTGCGGTGAAAAGTGCTGCTGCTACTCGCCGGAGTTCCCCAACTTCGCACCCATGCCGAGCCACATCCTTTTCAGCCACTCCTACTTCTACCGGTTCGACCCGAAGCAGTGGAAAAACGCACAACCCTACCCGCCCTACGGCACACTCTGCGCCGCAGCGGTGATGCGCGAATGCGGCTACGAAGTCTCGCTTTTCGACACCGCCCTGCGCCACAGCCCCAGCGAGCTGCTCCCAGTGCTCGAAAAAGAACGCCCGCGCTACCTCGTACTCTACGACGACGGCTTCAACTACCTCACCAAAATGTGCCTCACCCGAATGCGCGAGGCCGCTTTCGAGATGTCGCGCATGGGCAAAGCCGCAGGCTGCATCGTCATCGCCAACAGCAGCGACAGCAC
>JBJXFT010000137.1:0-5432 GCA_046155725.1 Saprospiraceae bacterium | reverse complement strand
TCCTGAGAAGGTGCAGCGCACCGAAATGTACCGAAGATGGTGCCGGTGCGCTGCACCTCAACGATAACTTGATGCTATGCCTACAAATATTGCCGGTGCTACGCACCTGATTAGCAACGAGGCTATTTTGTGGGTAATCGTTAGACCTTGGAGGGTTTCGTAAACAGGGCACATCTATCAGGGAGCGCAACTGGCTGCTATAGGCCGCAACCGAGTAACTCCATATCCGCTGTGTTGGGTTTACTCGGTTGGAGTCGAGGAAGCCTATGCACTCGAGGAGACCGGCACACATTGGAGGTTCTACTCAAAGTCGAACCTCCAATTGCCGCAATATGTAACTTTAAAAAAACGCGCACTTGCAAGTACCCTTTTGCGCAGCGGGCCTCCAAAAACCGTGCAAACCGTTGAAGCACAAAACGATGTGACGCGGAAAACCCAACGTTAAAAAAGCCATTTGAAAGAATTTGCCCGTTTTTCTGAAAGATTTTAAAATTTTTCTGGGAAAATGCTTGCAACGACGCGGGGGATTTTCAGACATTGCAGCCTGAAAGCCAAACACTTGGGCGGGAAACCGCTCTCTCCAACCCTTATCCAGCGAAAGCGGATTGCGACCGTTTGCTACACCTTCCAGGTGTAGCAAACGCAAACGAGTAAGCGAGTAAACCACCGCTATTCAAAGCCGTATCTTAGCCGCGAAGCCCTTGCTCCCACAAACAAAAACCCCCGCTGCGGTGCGCAGCGGGGGTTTTTGTTTGTGGTTTTGTGCCGTTTGGGAAGATGGTGCTGATGCGGGGAGGTTTGAAGCGGGGGTGTATTTATTGTGATCCCGACAGGGCTCGAACCTGTAACCTACAGATTAGAAATCTGTTGCACTATCCATTGTGCTACGGGACCCTCTTTTAGGCGCACAAAAGTACAAACCTGTACTCAAAGTTCCACTTACCTTTCGCGCAAAACAGTATCCGGCATGACACCCACGCCCCCCACCGTCGCAAACGTCCAGATAGAAGAAGGCTGGAAACAGGCACTGGCCGAGGAATTCCAGAAGCCTTACTTCGCCGAAATCAAGGCTTTCTTGGTGGCTCAGAAGCAAGCGGGGAAAACCATTTACCCACCGGGGCCGATGATTTTCAACGCTTTCAACCAAACTCCGTTCGATGCCCTGAAAGTCGTGGTGCTCGGCCAAGACCCCTACCACAACCCCGGCGAGGCCATGGGGCTTTGCTTCTCCGTGCCGCGCGGCGTGAAAACCCCGCCCTCGCTCCTCAACATTTACAAAGAAATAAAGAACAGCCTCGGCATTGCGCCGCCCGCGCACGGCGACCTGACGCACTGGGCGAAACAAGGGGTGCTGCTCCTCAACGCCATGCTCACGGTGGAAGCCCGCAAGCCCGCAAGCCACCAAAAAATCGGCTGGCAGACTTTCACCGATGCCGTGATCCGTTGCGTTTCAGAACAAAAGGAAGGCGTGGTGTTCTTGCTCTGGGGCAATTTTGCCCGCACAAAAAAGGCCCTGATTGACCAGACGCGCCACTACGTGCTCGAATCGGCGCACCCTTCGCCCCTGGCCGGCGATGCTTTCCAAGGCTGCGGCCATTTCTCCCGTGCCAACGAGATTCTGGCAAAACAGGGCAAAGCGCTGATTGATTGGTCGCTCGCTTAGAAGTGACACTTTTTCAAAAAGTGTCACTTCTGTCACTTACAAACACTTTTTTCCATGAACAAATTTTTCCTCCTCGCAGCATTCCTCCTCGTCCACACAGCCCAGGCCCAACTCATCAGCCTCACGCCTGTCACGCCCGGCGTCCCATGGCTTATCGGGGCTGAGCACGCGGGCGATGAGCGTATTTTCCTCGTAAGGCAAGACGGCTTCCTCGTCATCCGGCAGCCGAATGGCACGGTGTTGAACACGCCCTTTCTTGATTGGAGCAGCAAGGTCAAAAACAATGGTGAGCAAGGTCTGCTCGGTCTGGCATTCCACCCTGACTACCTCAACAACGGCTATTTCTATATTTTTTATTCAGAAGCCGGAACGGGCAACTCTGTGCTGAGCCGACTTTCACGCAGTGCCAACAACCCCGATGTGGCCGACCCGGCGAACGAACAAATCCTGCTTTCGTTCCCGCATCCCAGCCCCCACCATGTGGGCGGCTCGCTCAAATTTGGCACTGACGGATACCTCTATTTGTCATCGGGCGATAGCGGTTACCCAGATGCGCCCAGCAACAACGGCCAAGACCCACAGGTCTTTTTGGGAAAAATCCTGAGCCTTGATGTGGACAACGGTATGCCCTACGCAGTACCTGCCGACAACCCATTTGTGGGCCAAGCGGGATACCTCCCCGAAATTTGGTGCATGGGGCTGCGCAACCCCTGGCGGCTGAGTTTCGACCGGCTCACGGGCGATTGCTGGATTGGCGATGTGGGCCAGTTGCTATTGGAGGAAATAAATTTCATCCCAGACACCGTGAACGGCGGCCAGAATTTTGGCTGGCCGTGTATGGAAGGGAGCATGCCTTTCGATTCCTGCGATATTCCCCAAGTCTATGAGCCGCCCATTTTTGAGTATCCGCACAATGGCAATCCTAATTGCTCTGGGTCTATCACGGGCGGGTTTGTCTATCGTGGCCATCGCTGGGCCGCGCTATATGGGAAGTACATTTACACAGATTTTTGCACCGGCGAAGTGTGGGCATTGAGCCGCGATGGAGGCGGGGTGCAGGTGGTTTCGCTCGGCGTGTTCAACCCATTCGACTACGCTTCTATCGCCGAGGCATACGATGGCGAACTCTACATAGCAGGGTATTTTTCCAACAAACTTTACCACATCGAAAGCCTGGATTGCAAGCCCGTGGCCCGGATTGAGGGGTTGCCAAATACCATTGCCCGATGCGCGGGCGACAATACGCCGATTGAGTTTGAAGTGTATGGAGCTTCGGTTTCGGTAATGAACTTTTTGTGGCAAATCAATGGTGTTGACCAAACGGGCGAAACGGGCAACAACTTTACGGTCAACAATTTTCCGGGCAATACCTCCGTCACGGTTTTGGTTTCTAACCCGGCCAATGGCTGCACGAATGTCTCGAACGCCATCGTGGTACAAGTCATCCCGCCCTCGAACACCGTAGTAGATACCTCGCTTTTGGCTGGATCGGTGCTGGAGGGCGTGGTGTTGGAGTCGGACACCTCGTTCACTCGTATTTTCTTTGCGGCCAACGGCTGTGACAGCATCGTGCTTTACGAAGTCAATGTCATCACGAGCGGGTTGAAAGAAGCCAGTCGAAACGTCCTTGCTTGCCAAGTTTTGCCAAACCCCGCCCGCTCGGCCGCCACGCTTTTTTTCTTTTTGGAAAATGCCGAGCGCGACACCGAGGTACAGGTTTTTGAATCCAATGGCAAATTGCTCAAAACCTTCTATTTCCCTGATTTGGGTTCCGGCAAACAGCAACTCAACTTGCCAATGGACGATGTGCCCAATGGGGTGCTCCTGCTTCGGTTGCTGACGAGCCATGCCGTTGGGAAAACGCTGTTGGTGGTTCAACATTGATTTCTAAATCTCAACCAAGGGAACGGCGCGAGCCATTTTGCCTTTTGCAAAAACCGGGCTTTCAGCCCGCCGTTCAAATTTTCGGCACCCAAATTTTCGGCCTCCGGCCAAAGGTGGTGGTGGTAAAAATCTGCCATTTCCGGCACTCCGAGTTTGGTGTAATATTCCAACGTACGCCGCCGCGCCGCCGCTCGTTCTGGCTCGTTTTTGTAAAAAGGAGAATCGAGGAGATGGATTTCTCCCTTGGCGTTCAGCAAGTTTCGCAATGCGGCGAGCAATTCCCCCAAGTCGGGGAAATACTGCACGGAAGCGGCCAGCGCGATGATATCAAAGTAGTTTTCTGGCAAAACGCCTTGCAAAACATCCGCGTAAGCAAACTGCAAATTCTCCCGTCCGAACAGCCGCGCTCCTTGTTCCAATTCTTCTTGGTTTAGGTCAACGGCCCACACGTCCCAGTCTGGGTTTTCGGCCAATCGGTTTGCCATCCAGCCGTTGCCGCAGCCGAGGTCGAGGACTTTCAGCGCGGAACTTCCCGATCCCGATTTCTTCGGGATTAAACTTTCGGGAAGTTGGTTTTGTAGGCGCTTCAACGACCTTTCCCGCCACTTCCATTCTCGCGCGTATGGATTTGATGCGGGTAAGTTTGGCAGGTTTTTTACCACCTCATCGGGCAGCACACGCCCCTCGCGGCGGCGCACTTCGAGGTAGCGGTTTTCCTTTTCCTGAAACAGGGCAGGAGAAGAGAGGTAGCGGACGTGGGCGTTATCCATGCAATCAAGAATCAGTGAGCGCGAACGCGCCATCACGCGCTGGCGTGACAATCAAGAATCAGCAATCAAGAATCACCAATTGTGCGCCACCACATCTTCGTTTGACAAAGCCACCAGCCGGTCGCGCTCTTTTTGCGGCAGCCCGACCCAAGTCGGCCACATCCCATTGGCGTGGGAAATCCATTGCCATCGGTCGTCGAAGCGGGTGACATCGCTTAGCGGGAAATCAAAAATAAATCGGCGGTGGTGCGGGTGGATGTTGCGCATCACGAAGCGGGTGAAGCGAAAGTAGCGGTTGGCGTAGCCATCCTTTCGGATGATTTCGTAATGCGGCTGAATGGTGTTGCGCTGCTCGTTTTCGAGGAGCATTTTGTTGCCGAGGCAGATTTTTTCGTAGTCGTGGGAAAGCAAATTTTGCCAGCAACCTGCGTAGGGGTGGCTGTGCAAACGGTTGGTTTCCAATTTCCGGCACACAAGAATCAACTGCTCTGGGTCGCGCAAAAACAGTTCGTGCTGCCACGCAAGGCTCTCAAAAATGTCTTTGGCTACGGCCACGATTTCCTGCGTCAGCACACAAGGGTCGCGGGCGATTTTCACGGCGTTGCCCATCCCGAAAAGCACCTGCCCGCCCGTCAGTCGAGCCAGCCCAGCCCACAAAAATTTGTCGGGATTTTCAAAATAAACGGCTTGGTAGTAGCGGTACACTTTGTTCAAAATCGCCTCGTTGGCTCGAAAGCCCCGTTCGGGCAGCCATGCTGCTGCTTCGATGCCAGCGCGTTGGTAGGCAAGGTCGAGGTAATGTTGGCGGGAGGCGTTTTCCATGCGGCAAAGTAACGTTTACTAAACCTCCAAAGGTTTAGTAAACGTTTTCTCAGCAAGGCTTTCCTATAAAAGCCCTGTCTAAAGAAGTGAGTGATAAACGCCTCAAAAATAAGTTGTACGTTTCCACCCATCACAAATCTGTCATCCCGATCCCGAGACTTCGGGAGAGGGAACTGCCCAAGAGCGGAGTGGATGTTTCCGTCATTTGCTTAGCCAGTTCCCTCCTATCGTCGGGATGACAGATTTGTGATGGGTGGAAGTAAGTTCATTTTTCGATACGTTGCCATCCAACA
>JBJXFT010000132.1:0-37603 GCA_046155725.1 Saprospiraceae bacterium | reverse complement strand
CCCGCAGCATCCACTGCAAGGTGTACTCGAACACCTCCTCTTTTTCTACTTCATTGTGGATTTCGTGGTAAAGCCCCGGCCACTCGCGGTGCGTCACATCGCCTTGTACGCGGGCGGCAAATTCCTGTGTAGCGGATGCAGAGGTAAGCAAATCGTCGCCGCCATGCTGGAGCAGCACCGGTATTTTGAATTCGCCCGACCATTTGTTCAGCCAATCCGCTCCATCCAAAAGAGCGATTCCTGCTGCTGCGCTGAGTTTGTCGTGTATGAGCGAGTCAGATTTGTAAGCATCCACCACCGCTTCGTCGTGCGAAATAAAATGTGCGACCAAACCCGTTGGCAAGGTCAGCGTGGGCATGAACCATCGCAGAATTTTCCCGATGATGACTTTGATGGCGGGCGCCTCGAACGCCAAGCGAATCCAAGGCCCGGTAGTGATGAGGCCGGCCAAATCGGCGGGCTGGCGGCGCGTCACATAATTCAGTGCCAGCCCACCGCCCATGCTGTGACCGTAGCTGAAAAGCGGGAGGCCGGGGTACGTCTGTCGCGTTTTTTCCAGCAGCAAGCCGATATCGTCAAGCAGCACCTGCAAGTTTTTGGCGTGGCCGCGCTTGCCCTCGCTGCGCCCGTAACCCTGATGGTCGAAGCCCAGCACGGCGATGCCGTGGCGGTTGAACCATTCGGCCACATGGCCATAACGACCGATGTGCTCGCCCTGGCCATGCACGAGCGCGATAACGGCGCGGGGGTTTTCTACCGCCCAATGCGCGGCAAAAAGGGTGAGGCCTTCGGCATTTTTCCAGTGTAATTCCTGCATTGTTATGATGGGTTGGTGGACGTATAGGGAGCGCGGGGTTCAGCCCGCGTAAAATGTTTTTTTTATGACGCGGGCTGAACCCCGCGCTCCCTCCCGCGCTCCTCATTATTCCGCCAAATACTCCTTCCCACTTTCTGTGTACAGCACCAGCCGCGCCGACTTGTTGGCGGGCTTTATTTTCTTTTTGAAAAATGCGGTGGCCGCGTCCTTAGTGCCGAGGTTGGCGAGGAGGTAAGTGAATTTGCCGTCATTCTCGAGCAAGCGGAACACTTCCTTTTGCCCCCGGAAAGCGGCATGGCTGGCCGGAAGTTCGGCCTCGCTGCGGGCGAGTTCCACCGCACAACCTTTGAACGTGGCGGGCAGTTGGAGGATGCGCACCGTGCTTTCTTCGTCGCTGGCCGGAATGGGCCGCGCGGTTTTTGGCTCGGAAAGTTGGCGGGGCGCAGGCGCGGGGGCAGTTGCTTCGCTGCGCTGGGCAAAGCCGTCGCCGTCTGGTTTGAACTCGGGGAGCGGCACCGAAGTGTTGGCTTCTTTCAGGCGTTTGGGCTGAGGCTTTTTGCCTTTGTTTTTCAAAGCGAGTTCTTCTTCTTCAACGATTTGTGGCAACGATTTCCAAGCCGTTTTTTCCGAAATACCGGTGATGCGCAGTTCGGTGCGGCGGTTTTGCTGGTGCTCTTCTTCGCTGCATTCTGCGCCGTTGCGGCAGCGGTTGAAGAGTTGGCTTTCGCCATAGCCGCGGGCGGTGATGCGCGTGCTGTCCACCCCTTCGCTCACGATGTAGGCCACGGCGGCGGCGGCGCGGCGTTGGGAGAGTTGTTGGTTGTAGTCGTCGTTGCCACGGCTGTCGGTGTGCGAGCCGAGCTCGACAGAGATGCCGGGGTTGTCTTTCATCAGCGTCACCACATTGTCGAGGCGTTCGGCGGCATCGGCGCGGATGTCCCACTTGTCGTAGTCGTAGTAGATGTTCTGGATTTGGATGCGCTTGTCGAGGCGGGCGCGGTCAAGTTCGATGTTGGCGAGCAGCGTGCCCTCGTTGTTGCCCGCAGCAAGGTTGTCGGTCACGCCGGGCGTCACGTCGCGCACCCCGTCCACGCAAATGATGCAGCCGTTCACGTTGACGTACACTTCGATTCGTTTTGTCAAAAATCCTTCGCGGCGGATGAGCATGGTGTAATGGTTGCCGCGCTCAAAGGTGAAATTGAAAAAAGCATCAGAGTCGTCTTGGATGGTCAGTGCGGGCTGGCGGGTAGTGCGGTTGTAAATCTCAATCGTCGCGCCTTGGATGGCGTCCACGATTTGGTCGGGGCTTTCGCGCAGTTCGGCCAGTGTAGCGTCGAAGAGGTAGCCGGGGCGGCGGCGCATCTCCATCTGGAGGAAAGCCTTTTCTTTGCCGAGTTTTAGGGTGTCGTTCTTTTCAAAAAAAATGTCTTTGTAGGCCGACACGCGGTAGCGACCTTCGGGCAGATTGAAGGCGAAATGCCCATCGTAGCCCGTTTCGGCCTCACCGCGCACGATGTTGTCGGGCAATTCAAAAACCGTGACCTTTACTTGGTTGAGGTAGCCCCGGTTGTGGGCCTCGAAAACATAGCCGTCCAAGAGGGTTTGGGCGAGCGCGGTTTTGACAAAAATGCCGTTCAGAAGGAAGCACGACAGAAGCGCGAGGTGTTTATTTTTCATTGAAAAGCAGTTTTTGACAAAAAATTTGCTTCGCAAAAATAGAAAGAGTTGCGGGCTTGTACGGCGGATTTCCAAGTCCATCCAGGGCTTTCCTATAAAAAGCCCTGTCTAAAAAGTGAGTGATAAACGCCTCAAAAACAAGTTGTTCGTTTCCACCATCACAAATCTGTCATCCCGACGATAGGAGGGAACTGGCTAAGCAAATGACGGAAACATCCACTCCGCTCTTGGGCAGTTCCCTCCTATCGTCGGGATGACAGATTTGTGATGGGTGGAAGTAAGTTCATTTTTCGATGCACTGCCATCCAACGGCGGGGGGGTGCTGACTTATTCTTGGTCAGTTCTGGTTTTTATAGGAAAGCCCTGCAAGTCCATCAAAACCCATAAGTCTTATTTTTTTGACAGGATTTACAGGGTTTACAGGATTTACCCCTCCAATCAAGCATCCTGTAAACCCTGTAAATCCTGTCAAAAACCCTTTGATTCGAAAAAAATCCCTTGTCAACAAAACTCGCCGGATTTGGAAATCCGGCCTATATTCAAACCATGCGCACCATATTCATGGGCACGCCAGAATTCGCCGTGCCGTCGCTCGAAATCTTGTTGGAAAATGGCTGCGACGTAGTGGCCGTCGTCACCGCACCCGACAAACCGGGCGGGCGGCAGGGCATTCAGCAATCGGCTGTGAAGCAATTCGCCGAAGCCAGGGGGCTGAAAATCCTGCAGCCGGAGAAATTCAAAAACCCTGCGTTTCTGGAAGAACTGAAAAGTTTGGAGGCCGATTTGCAAATCGTGGTGGCGTTCCGGATGTTGCCCGAAGCCGTGTGGGCCATGCCGCCGCTCGGCACCATGAACCTCCACGGTTCGCTGCTGCCAAAGTACCGGGGCGCTGCGCCCATCAATTGGGCGGTCATCAACGGCGAAACAGAAACCGGCCTGACGACTTTCCTGCTGAAGCACGAAATTGATACGGGCGACCTGCTTTTTCAGGAAAAACTGCCCATCGCGCCAGACGAAACGGCGGGCGAACTGCACGACCGGATGATGGTGGCCGGTGCCGCGCTCGTGCTAAAATCCGTGCAAGCCATAGAGCGCGGCGAGGCCAAAACCTTTCCGCAGGCCGACACGGAAGCCACGCACGCCCCCAAAATATTTGCCGAAACCTGCCGCATCCGCTTCGACCGGCCAGCCGCCGAAGTCCACAATTTTGTGCGCGGCCTCAGCCCCTATCCTGGCGCATGGACGGTTTGGGAAGGGAAAACGCTCAAGATTCTGCGCACGACCTTGAAACTTGAAACTTGGAACTCCACACTTGAAACTGCCCTTGCGCCCGGCACTTTCATTTCCGATGGAAAAAACGATTTGAACATCGTTGCCTCGGACGGGCTTGTTTCGGTTTTGGAATTGCAGGTGGAGGGGAAAAGGCGGATGTCGGTAAAGGACTTTTTGAACGGGCACAAAATCATCGCTCCGAACCAATAGGCGAAACCTTCGCTATACATTCATCGTACATTCGCACAAAATTTATTCAGAAATGCACTTCCGCCTAATCATCGCAGCAACGCTGCTCCTTTGCCATTCCGCAGGGATGGCCCAAAACCTGAACACCACTTTCCGCCACAAAATAAGTTACCCCGGCCAAACCCTCGCCAACGTGTGGGGCCATGTGGCCGATGGCAAAGAATACGCCCTCGTGGGCGGTGCGCAGGGGCTTATCATCCTCGACATCACGAACCCCGACGCGCCTCAGCAAATAGCCCAGATACCCGGCCCGAACAACCTCTGGAAAGAGATAAAAACCTACCAAAACTACGCCTACATAGTCAGCGAGGGCGGCCAGGGCATCCAAATCGTGAACCTCGCGGGCCTGCCTTCCCCTACGCTTCCGAGCAAGTTTTACAAGGGCGACGGCGTGATTTTGGATCAACTGAACAAAATTCACGCCCTCCACATTGACGAAACCAAGGGCTTCCTCTATGCTTGGGGCGGCGAACTTTTTGGCGGCGCAGCCAAGATTTTTGACCTCAAACCCGACCCCTACAACCCGGTGTACGTGGGAAAGTACGACCAACTCGGATACGTCCACGACGGCTATGTGGACAACGACACGATGTACAGCGGCCACATCTACGCCGGGCAATTTGCCATCGTGAACATGGCCGACAAATCCGCGCCCGAACTCATCAACACCCAGACCACGCCGGGCGCGTTCACGCACAACACTTGGCTCGCCAACGACCGCCGCACCATCTTCGCCACCGACGAGGTGAACAATTCGTTCCTGTCGGCTTGGGACGTGAGCGACCCGACGGACATCAAACTGCTGGACAAAATCCAGAGCAACCCCGGCTCCAACAGCATGGTCCACAACACATACATCCGCGACAATTGGGCCGTCACTTCGTGGTACAAAGACGGCTTCACCATCGTGGACATCACGCGACCCGACAACCTCGTGCAGGTGGGCAACCACGACACTTACCCCAGCGAGCAGGGCGGCGGCAGCGCGGGGTGTTGGGGCGTGTACCACAACTTTCCGAGCGGCACCATCATCGCTTCCAATATCAATGTGGGCGGGGCTGGCGAACTTTGGATCGTGACTCCCAACTACGTTCGGGCTTGTTATCTGGAAGGAAAAATCACCGACGCGATTACGGGCAACCCGCTCCAAGGTGCTCAGATCCAAGTGGTAGGCACCAACCCGCTCCTTCAAGAATCGAGCGCGACCAACGGGATTTACAAAACCGGGCAAGAAGCCGAGGGGTACTACAAAGTACTGGTGAGCAAACCCGGCTATCAGGATTTTGAAACTTTCGTCTATCTGCAACGCGGGGAAGTGGTTGTGCTGGACGTGCCGCTTTTCCCCAACGGCTTGCTGCATGTGAGCGGCACTGTAATCCGCCACAAAGACAGCCTGCCGGTGGAAGGCGCAAAGGTGTGGCTCTATGGCGGCCCGAATTTTGCTTCGGCCACGACGGATGCCGTGGGCGCGTTCAGCATCCAAAACGTCGCGCCCGGCACCTACTACGTTGTGGCGAGCGCGCCCGGCATCGGCATTGGCATATTGGCTGGGCAGACGATTGTGAGCGACACGAGTTTTTGGATTGAACTTTCTATCCCACACCGCCGCGATGCGGTTCAGGCCGTATCCCGGAATGGCATTCCGGGCGAGGAGGGACTTTTTCTTGAAAACAACTTTTTGAAAATCAGGCAAAACCCCTTTGAAACAGAAACGGTTTTGGAATACGAACTGGCTGCCGAAGGCGGCTCGCTCACGCTGCTCAATGGCCTTGGCCAAACCCTCCAAACCTTCACACTGAGCGGCACAGTCGGTCAATTGACCCTTGGCGATGGGCTTGCGGCAGGAGTGTATTTTGCAGTTTTGAAGATGGGCGCGGAGGTTTTGGAGGTGAAAAAACTGGTGAAAAAATGACACCGCTCGCCGAACGGATGCGCCCCCAAACCCTCGCCGAATTCGTCGGGCAAGAGCACCTCGTGGGCGAAGGCGCGGTGCTGCGTCAAGCCATCGAGCGCGGCAAAATCCCCTCGTTCATCCTCTGGGGGCCGCCGGGCGTGGGGAAAACGACCCTCGCGCAACTCATCGCCAAACTCCTGAACAAACCGTTTTTCCAACTTTCGGCCATCAATGCCGGAGTGAAGGACATTCGGGAAGCAATCGAAAGCGCCGACAAGCAGAACTTGTTTCAGCAAAAAGGGGCGATTCTTTTCATTGACGAAATCCATCGTTTCTCCAAAAGCCAGCAAGACGCGCTGCTCGGCGCGGTGGAAAAAGGGATCGTGACCTTGATTGGCGCGACGACGGAAAACCCTTCGTTCGAGGTCATCCCCGCCCTGCTTTCGCGCTGCCAAGTGTATGTGCTGCAACACCTCACGAAGGACGAACTCATCGGCCTCGTCAATCGCGCACTGGCGAAAGACGCGTTTTTGAAAAGCCAAGAAATCGAGATAGCGGAGTACGACGCGCTGCTGCTCTACTCCGGCGGCGATGCCCGGCGGCTGCTGAATGCGCTGGAACTCATTGCCAATTACCGCCAGCCGGGAGCCGGCTTTCGGGTCACGAACGATTTGGTGCGCGAGCTCATCCAGCAAAACCCCGCGCTGTACGACAAGGGTGGCGAGGCGCACTACGATGTCATTTCGGCTTTCATAAAAAGTATGCGCGGCTCCGACCCCAACGCGGCGGTGTACTGGCTCGCCCGAATGCTCGACGGGGGCGAGGACATCGAGTTCATAGCCCGGCGCATGGTGATTCTCGCCAGCGAAGATGTGGGCTTGGCGAACCCCAATGCGCTCCTCCTCGCCACCACCACCATGGATGCCATCCGCATGATCGGGATGCCCGAAGCGCGGATCATCCTTTCGCAATGTGCCATTTACCTCGCCACCTCGCCCAAAAGCAATGCCTCGTACATGGCCATCGGCAACGCGCTCGAATTGGTGAAACAGACCGGCTCACTCCCCGTGCCGCTCCACCTGCGCAATGCGCCCACGAAGTTGATGAAGGAACTCAATTATGGCTCTGGCTATCAGTACGCGCACGATTTTGAGGGAAATTTTGTGCAGCAGGACAACCTGCCCAAAGACATCGAGGGGAAAACCCTGTACGAGCCGGGCGCGAACCCTGCGGAGGAAAAGGTGCGGCAAAAATTGCGGGAAGATTGGAAGGGGAAGTACAAGTATTGACAACGTTCGCCGAGAGAGTTTTTGACTTCAAATGTGATTCGGAAACATCTACTTTTGTACAAAATTTGAAAGAAATGTCCAACATCCAACTTCGTTCTGAAATCGGGAAGTTCTTGGTAGTAGCCGATGATCGGTTGCTCTCTTCTGTGCACTCCATGATGAAAAGTTATTTGGAACATGAAGAAAGCATAGTAGGCTACACGGTGAATGGCGAACCTTTGACAAAAAAGGATTTGCTTCGATTGGCCGAAGAGTCCCGCCACGAAGCGTTGCAAGGGAAGGTTATTGGCGCGGATGCGCTGCTCGCAGAAATTGAAACCTGGTAATTATGGCTAAATATGCTGTCGTTTGGTCAGAAAGGGCTTGTACAACCCTTCGCGCAATCCATGATTTCATTCAAGAAACCTCTGAAGACGGTGCCAAAAAGGTAATCAAAGGATTGATCAGGCATTCCCAAACCCTTGAAAATCTCCCGCGTCGCAACCCACTCGAACCAAGTTTGGCCGAGGCCCCGGTTGAGTACCGCATCTTGATAAAATGGAATTACAAAATACTCTACACGATATTGGAAGATGCACAAATAGTGCTGATCGTGTTGGTATTTGATACCCGCCGCGACCCCAGAAGGTTGAAGGTATGATTCCCTCAAAGGGAACCAAAATCGGCCACATAGATAGAGCACTGGCTCACGGGGACTCTCAATCCAAAAGGCGGTAATCAAACCTTCTCCAAGGTGAACCCGAACGTGCTGCCCTGCCCGTCGCTGCTGCGCACATTGATGGTCTGCTTGTGCGCTTCCACAATGTGCTTCACGATGGAAAGGCCGAGGCCGGTGCCGCCCGCGTCGCGGGAGCGGTGCTTGTCCACCCGATAAAACCGGTCGAACACATGGCTGAGGTGTTCCGGGGTGATACCGATGCCGTTGTCGCTCACCTCCACCAGCAAGTATGTCTCCAAGTCGTAGAAACTTATCTTGGTCAGCCCGCCCTCCGTTCCGTACTTGATGGAATTGTGCACGAGATTCATCAGCACTTGGCGGATGCTTTCTTTGTCTGCGCGGACGCGGAAGTTTTGGCTCGCGCCGTCTTTGTAGGCGAGGCGGATGTTGCGCTCGCGGGCCCGCATTTCGAGGTCGCCAAAGACTTCATCGGTAAGGTCGTGCAAGTCAAATTCTTGGAGGTCGAGGATCATTTGGCCGGCCTCGAGTTTGTTGATGGTCTCCAAATCCTCCACGATGGTTTGCAGCCGCTCGATGTTTTTGGCGGCGCGCTGGAGGTAGAGGAGATTCACCTTTGGGTCGTGGAGCGCCCCATCGAGGAGGGTATGGATAAAGCCCTGGATATTGAAGATGGGGGTTTTGAGTTCGTGCGAAACGTCGCCGATAAATCGGCGGCGGTAGATGGCCAAGCGTTCGAGTTCTTCGATTTCAAGGTCGCTTTGTTCGGCCCATTCGCCCACTTCTTTTTCCACGTCGTCCAGCACATTCCGGTTCATGTCAAGGTTGGCGGCTTTGAATTCTGCGGGGAGCTTTTGGCGGTGAATGATTTTGTAAATCAACTTGATGCGCCGAAAAATGAAGTAGCGCACGAGGTAATAGTTCACCAAAAAACCCACGCCGAAGGTCAGAACGAACAAGCCCGAAACTTCGGGCCAAGTCACCCTCAACAGCCCAACAGCTTTCAAAAGCAGCAACAAAACTGCAATGGCCGCCGCCGACGTCGCCGCGATAAAAAAGGAAAGCTGCTGTGGAGTCTGGTTCTTGAACATTTTGTTGACCGTTGACTTTTGACCGTAGACCGTTGACCGTTGACCGTTGACTTTTGACTTTTGACCGTTGACCATTGACCAAACAGTAGTCAACGGTCAAAAGTCAACGGTCAAAAGTCAAATTTGTAGCCAATCCCCTTCATCGTCTTGATGTATTCCTCGCCGATGTGCTCGCGGAGTTTTCGGATGTGCACGTCAATCGTGCGGTTTCCGACAATGACATCCGCGCCCCATATTTTGTCAAAAATCTCCTCGCGGGTAAACACGCGCCCCGGCTTGGAGGCTAGAAGCCAAAGGATTTCAAATTCTTTGCGGGGGAGTTCAATGGCCTTTTCGCCTTTGAAAACCAAAACCTTGTCTTTGTCAATCACCAAATCGTGGAGGCTGATGGTTCTTGTTTCGTCTTCTTTTGCGCGACCAGTGCGGCGGAGGAGCGCGTTGATGCGACTGACGAGCACCCGGGGTTTGATGGGCTTGGTGATGTAGTCGTCGCCGCCCACGTCGAGCGCGGCTATTTGCGAAAAATCCTCGTCGCGCGCCGTGAGGAAAGCGATGGGCGTGTCGTCAAATTCCTTGCGGGAGCGGAGCAGGCGGCAGGCTTCTACGCCGTCCATTTCGGGCATCATGATGTCGAGAAGGATGAGGTGGGGTTTTTCGCGCTCGGCAGCATAAATCGCTTGCTGACCATCTGGAGCGGTGACGACCTGATAGCCTTCCTTTCTGAGGTTGTATTGCAGAAACTCGAGGATGTCAGGCTCGTCGTCTACAATGAGGATTTTCTTTGCGGGGGAGTTCTCCTTCATACGGTCATCTTTTTCGCAAAGATAGAAGCCGGCAGAACGGCGGCGTTTTAATGCTTCAGTTAAGTCTGTGTGAAGTTTTCAGGGCTACAAGGGCTTGCTCCTCGTCCGTGTAGCAGTCCAAAAACTTCAATTCGTAGCCCTTAGAGCCAATGGCTCTGGGCAAGTGAATAGAAGATTGGATATTGATATTCCCCATGGTTTGATAATTTTGGACAAAAATAGGCTGCTTGAGGGGAATTGGTGATTGCTAATTCCACGCCCAGAGGCCGTCTCGTACGTTCAGGTTCTGACAAGATTTACAGGATTATTCACTAAAAAAGGAGCGTAAATCCTGTAAATCTTGTCAATCCTGTCGAAAAAAATTACTTGTGAGCCACTTTTTATTTCCCCTCGTCAGCGTCAAAATAACTTTTCAGGTCGCGGTAAAAATCCTCGAAAGCCTCCATGCCCTGTGGGGTAAGGCGGCAGAGCGTGAGCGGATAATTGTTGCGGAAAGTCTTTTCAACGGCAATGTAGCCAGCCTCCTGCAATTTCGTCAATTGCGCGCTGAGGTTCCCTGAAGTGGCAGCGGTCTTTTCTTTTAGCACGTTGAACTCTGCCTCACGGGCCACCATGAGGTACGACATGATGGCCAAGCGGAGTTGCGACAAGAGGAGCGGATCAAGGTCTTGGTACATCGCCTTTTCGCATTTGATGGTTGAGCAAATAGCCGGGCAGCAAGTAGCCCAATACCGTGCAACCGGCCTGCGCCAACAAATGCTGATCGGGCGAGAGAAAGAAACACCACAGTGCGCCCGCCCAAAAGGTGGCTGCGCCGAACACCAAGGGCTTAAAGCCCAACAGGCTGCCCGACATGAAGGTGGCAAACCCCGTGAGCACCAAAATAAACGGGACAGGTGAAAGGCCGTTGCGCACTGCCAAGGGGATGGAAATCGCCATCGAAATGCCATAGCCCAGCCATATCAGGCCATACCATTCATGAATACGGTTGGAACTGCGCTCTTTTTTTGAGCGCAACCATTCTCGGATAAGGGCCGCGGGCATACCGATCACGACCATGATGGCCCAGGCCATTTCGGGGTGGGGGTGCAATCGGTTCACGAGCAGGTACCAATGTGCCGCGCTGGCCAAAACGACCAGCCAGCCCCAAAGTAAAAAGTGAAAGCCATTCTCTTGAAAAGAACGCTTGGCTACGTCAATAGTCTCTTGGATGACGCGGAGGCTTTGCTGAGGAGTGAGTGCTTTTTCTGTATGTTCCATGTTTGAGCGAAAGTTTGGTTTGAAAAATAAATCGAGACAAAGATACAGACTTATTTATTTTTTAAACCAAATTTTTGATAAAAAAATTTTCCCACACGAATACCCCAAAGTAGAGGCACAAAAAGCCGATTTGAAACTTCAATTGGCTTTTTGCGAATCAGGTTTGAGGCTTCGCTACCTGCCCGAAGTTCCGCCACCCCATTGTGCTTGGCGAGGTTTTTTAAATATGGACGGGTGACCCCGCAGGATACTATTTTTGCAACCCCATCCAACCGTAATACTTTTTCCCATGTCTCGGTACAGTATTTTTCTTCTCGCCTTTTTTCTTCTCCCTTCCGTTTCTGCCCAAACCCCGCAAGACATTGTGGTGCCGCTGCAGATATCTGCGGGCATCAACCCGCCTGCAGTGCTGATCAGTTGGGCCAATCCGCAGCCTTCCGACATCATCCTGCGCCGCCGCGTGAAAGGCTCGGCGGGCAATGCTTGGACGGAATTGGTGAACGCTCCCAGCACTTTTCTCAACGGCTATTTCGACAATGGCCTCAACGGCAACGAAACCTACGAGTACGCCGTGGAACGAAAAACCGGCATCCTGACGGCCTACGGCTACGGTTTTGCCAATTTTTTTACGCCCGTGGTGGACAGCCGGGGCAAAATCCTTGTGTTCATTGACTCCACTACCGCCGACCAATTGGGTGCAGACTTGGTCGCGTTCAAAAACGACCTGCGCGGCGAAGGCTGGCAGCCTGTGCCCTTCAAAACCGGCCCATTCACCAGTGTGCAATGGGTGAAAAACCAAATCACAAACGCTTACAACGCCGACCCCACGGGAGTTAAAGCAGTGCTGCTCATGGGCAATGTGCCCATTCCGTATTCGGGCAGCATGGCTTGGGACACCAAGTCCGACCACATTGGCGCTTGGCCCTGCGATGCGTACTACGGTGATGTGAACGGCACTTGGACGGACAACTCGGTGAACATTCCCGCCGCCGTCCGCGCCGCCAACCGCAATGTGCCGGGCGATGGGAAATTTGACCAAAGCACCCTCCCTTCTGCGGTGGAACTGCCAGTCGGGCGACTCGACTTTCGCCGGCTTTCAGCCGCCACGTTTGGCTTGCCGCCGGTGGAATTGCTGCGCAGGTACTTGTTCAAAAACCACCTGTGGCGCACGGGGCAGTACAAAGTGCCAACTCGCGCGCTGGTGGACGACCACCTCGGTTGGTCGGGCGGCGAGGCATTTGCTGCCGATGGCTACCGCAACGCCATTCCCCTGACGGGGGAAAATGGGGTGGTAGCTGGAGATTTTTTGAACCCGCAACGCTATCTGCTGAGCTACGGCGGGGGGGCGAATGGCACATATTCCAGCGCAGATGGTATCGGCACGGTAGCCAATTTCGCAGCGGACTCGGTTCGGATGGTGTTTGCCAACTTATATGGCGATTATTTTGGCGATTGGGATTTTGAAACAAACCCACTTTTGCCCGCGCTCCTTGCCTCCAAAGGAGGGGTGCTCGCGGTCAGTTGGGCAGGCCGACCGCACTGGATGCAGCACGGGCTGGCTACGGGCGAAACCATCGGCTACTGCTTGAAGGAAACCCAAAATGCACAGCACAACCTTGCCTACGGCGATTCGAATGGCGAAAGCGGAGCGCACATCGCGCTGCTCGGCGACCCCACCCTGCGCGCAAAAGTCGTCGCGCCCATTACGAACTTTAGCGCTGCTTCCAACTGCACCAAAGTCAACCTTCACTGGGAAGCCTCGCTTGATCCCGAAGTGCTTGGCTATATGGTTTATCGCTCGTTCAGCCTTGATGGGCCTTACGCGCGCCTGACCCCTGATTTGGTTTTTCAAACTTCTTGGGAAGACCTTTCTCCTGTGGCCGACACCCTGTTTTACTCCGTTCGCGCAGTGAAATTGGAGGTCACGCCAGGAGGCGGAGCGTTTTACAATTCCAGCGCGGGCGCACCCAAATCGGTCGTTTTTGTGCCGGGCACGGGGCCAACAGCCATCGGATTGGGTGGGTTCTTAAATTGCAATGTGCCCTCGCTGACACTGGGGGCGAATTTCCAACCGCCCACGAGCACGGTGCAGTGGTACAGACCCAATGGCGAAGCGCTCGGCGGATTTACTGCTACCGAAGGCGGAGTTTACACCCTGATCGTGACCGCCCCGAATGGCTGTACGGTGGCGGCGTATGCGACGGTGTACCAGGACACGCTCTTGCCACAGATTGATTTGCCGGGCAATGTGACACTCACTTGCGCCAACCCCACGGCTTCGTACCTCGTGCCTCCGGCCCCCCCGGGCGTTTATTATTTTTTCAATGGCGTTGAGGTGTTTGGTGGGCAGAACATTTCGCTGGCCACCTCAGCAGTTTTCAGCGTTTCGTCTTCTGCCAATGGCTGTTCAAAAACATACAACGTGGTGGTGCAAGAAGACAAGTCGCCACCCCACGCGCTCATAAGCCACAACGGGCTGGTGCTGGATTGCACCCATGCGTCGTTGCAATTGTTTGGAAATTCCAACACGCCCAATGTGTTTTATGGTTGGTCAACAAATGGGGGAGGATTGGTTTTTGTGCAAAACCCAGAGGTTGATATGCCGGGCGAATATTGCCTCGTCGTGACGGGGCCGAATGGCTGTACGTCTACCGATTGCGTCAGCGTCACCGTCGGGGGCGCGGCTTTTGCTTTGCAAATTTTGTTCGCGGACGACCCATGCGCTCCCGGCGACAAAACGCTGAACGCCAATGCAGACGGAGGCACGGGGCCATACCAATACCTTTGGTCAACGGGCAGCACGGAGCAGAGCATAGTGTTGCCGGCCAGTTACGCTGGCACCGTCCACCTGAGTGTCACCGATAGCCAAAACTGTAGTGCCCAAGCTTCCGTAGAAGTTGCCGTGGCGCTGGACGTGCTGATTGTCACCAAAAAAGAAACTGTTTCTGGCGCCGCCGACGGCTACATCCAATTGCTGCTGCTCGGCGGGCAAGCGCCCTTCGATTTCGAGTGGAGCAATGGCAGCACTACCCAAGATATTTTTGGGCTTACGAGCGACACTTACAGCGTGACAATTACGGGTGCCAATGGTTGTAGCGCCGTGCGGGGCATCCCGCTCATCAGCAATGTGGGCACGGAAGAAATCGCCAGCGATTCTTCCATCCGCGTTTTCCCCAATCCCGCCACGAACGAGCTGGGGGTATATCGGTTGCGCCCCTCTGCTCTGGCATCGGTGAGCAGCGAAGCCATCCACCTCCGGCTCACAGATTTGTCAGGCCGATTGATCGAAACCCAAACGGGCAGCGAAGCAGCCTTCTTTTTTGACACGTCGCATTTGCCCAACGGGCTGTATGTGCTGTGGGCAGAAAAGAACGGCGGGAGCAGAGTGGCTTGCCGAGTGGCGGTGGCGCAGCATTGATGTTGCCCTAAAACTTATGGGGAGTTCGATATCGCTTGTTCTATTTTTGACCCTGAAAAATTTACCGCCTAAAAACCAAACCCGTTTGTAAATGAAGCATTTGTTCTTCTTTTTGTTGCTCGCGTTCGTTTTGGTTTCCTGTGGGAAAACCGACAAAACCCCCAATGCCGCCAATGGAGGCACACCCGCAAAGCCCTCGCTCGGTGTCACAGGGGTAGAAGGTTTTGTGGCAAAACCCAGTACGCTTACCGAGCGCGTAACGGCCAGCGGCACCCTCGTGCCAGCCGAAGAAACGGAGCTCCACCCCGAAGCCTCTGGCCGCGTGGTGCGCCTCGACCTGCCCGAAGGCCGCATAGTGCGCAGAGGCGAACTGCTCCTCAAAATCTTCGACGAGGACCTGAAAACCCAACTTCGCAAACTCGAAACGCAAGTCAAACAGGCCGAGATAACCGAACAGCGCCTTGCCGAACTGCTCAAGGTGAAGGGCGTGAGCCAGCAGGAATACGATCTGGCTGTGCTTCAAACCCAAACTTTCCGGGCGGACATCGAGCTGCTGCGCGTCAACATCGGCAAGACCGAACTCCGCGCACCCTACGATGGCATCCTCGGCCTTCGGCGCATCAGCCCGGGGGCTTACGTCACGCCCGCCACTGCCATCACAACGCTGCGCTCGGCTTCGGCGCTCAAACTCGATTTTGCGGTGCCGGAAAAATACAGCCAGCAGATACGCATCGGGCAGTCGCTCGAGTTCAGTGTGGAAGGCAGCACGGCGACGCGCCGGGCTACGGTGCAGGCCACCGAACAGCGCATCACGGAAGGCTCGCGCGATTTGCAAGTGCGCGCCAGCGTGGCCGACAGCCGGGGGCTTTTGCCCGGTGCGTTCGCCGAAGTGAGCCTCGCGCTGGGCAATAAACCCCAAGCCTTGCTCATCCCGAACCAAGCGATCATCCCGCAGGCCCGCGACAAAAAAGTGATCTTGAGCAAAGGCGGCAAGGCGAAGTTTGTGACGGTGAAAACGGGTGTTCGGCAGGCGGGCATGATCGAAATCACGGAGGGCATTGAGCCGGGCGACACGGTCTGCACTACGGGGATGCTGTTCCTGCGCCCCGATGCCAACGTGACCTTTTCGAAGGTGGAATAATGTATCGAGTGGCAAGTTTCAAGTCCGCAAGTTCCAAGTCCCAAACAGCAAGTCCCAAGAGCTGGTCGAACTTGAGCCTTGAAAACTTGAAACTTGCGGACTTGAAACTTTGAACTTGAAACTCAAAACTTGAAACTATGATAGGTTCCTATTTCCAAGCAGAAAAACTGGGCGGCCAAATTGCGCTGGCGATTGGCATTGTGGCCTGTTCGGTAGGCGGCGGGGTTTTGCTGGGCGCAGGCGCGCCGTTCTATACGGGGCTTGCCATTCCCTTGGTTTTGATCGGCTTTGCCCAAATCATGGTGGGCGCTACGGTGGCGCGGCGAAGCGACTTGCAGGCCGAGGATTTGGAAAAACTGCTGGCCGATTCGCCCGCCGAATTCTGCGCACAAGAGGCTCCGCGCATGGCTGCCGTTATGCGCAATTTTGTGCTTATCAAATGGGTGGAAATCGCCCTCATCGCCGTCGGGCTGATTTTGATTTTCTTGAATCAAGAACTCAATTTTCCAAAAGGGCTTGGCGCGGGGCTGTTTGCGCAAAGCGCGCTCATGCTCGTGTTTGATTTTTTTGCGGAAAGGAGGGGGTGGGCGTATGCGGCTTTTGTCCAAAACCAGTAAGCAACAATTACCTCCCAGTATCTTTGCCAAAAAATAAGTACCTGCTTAGGTAGCCGCAGCGCGGCGAAATATTTGTAGCGTTTTGGGGGCAATTGGAGTGTAGAGGTGCAGCGCACCGTAATATGTTTCGGTGCGCTGCACCTCCAACCCTTTTTTTCCACACTTGGCTACAAATATTACCGGGGCGCTGCCCCTATGCTAAGCAGTTACAAAAATAAAGAATATGGACGCAGTTAAAAACCCATATACGCCTGGTGCTGGTATAAAGCCGCTGACGCTGGCTGGACGCGATGAAACTATCCAGAAAGCAACCATCTTGCTAAAAAGAGTAAAAAATGGGTCTCCGCAGCGTTCGATAATGCTTTATGGGTTGCGAGGGGTAGGCAAGACGGTGCTCTTGAATCATTTTGAAGACGTGGCTATAAAAGAAGGGTATATCGTGCAGCATTTGGAAATGTCTGAGAACGATGATTTCAAAAAAGTCATAGCGCGTACGGTTCGGAAAATCCTTTTGAGCATAGACAGTATGGAGCGGGCAAAAAATGCCCTGCGCAAGGCATTCGGGGTGCTCAAATCGCTGACCCTTTCTCTTCCCGACGGCTCTGAGTTGACAATTGACGTGGACAAAATCATGGGAGAAGGCGATTCCGGCAATTTTGAAAGCGATTTGGTGGATCTGGTGGAGAGTGTAGGGTACGCCGCAAAGGAAAACAGCAAGGTGATATGTATCCTCATTGACGAGACGCAATATGTGGACGAACAATCGCTCGCTGCGCTGATTGCGGCAAGCCATAAAATTTCGCAAAAGAACTTGCCTGTTGTGTTCATCTGTGCAGGGTTGCCCCAAATAGCCGCCCTTACTGGGGATGCCAAATCATACGCGGAAAGGCTTTTTGAATTTATCAAAATCAACGGCCTTGGCCAGAAAGAAACCAGAGAAGCTATTGAAGGCCCTGCACAATCGCAAAAAGTCCGCTTTGAAGAAGATGCCGTGAAAAAATTAGCAGACCTGACAGGCGGGTACCCTTATTTCATTCAAGAATTTTGCAAGTTTGTGTGGGATTTTGCGCCTTCCTCACCGATCACGCTTGCCGATGTCGAGGGCGCTGAATCACAGGCGATCAATTCGCTGGATGAAAGTTTTTTCAAAGTGCGGCTTGACCGCGCAACAGATAAGGAAAGAAATCTAATGCGCGCTATGGCCGAGATTGGCCGTGGCCCGTACAAGATAAGCGATGTGATTGCAAAGATGAAGATCAAGCAAAATGTCGTCAGCCCTATTCGAGCCAACCTGATTCGAAAAGGATTTATTTACGCGCCTCAGCACGGCATCGTTGATTTCTCTGTACCCAAATTCGACGAATTCTTGCGCAGGCATTTTGGCATTTGATTTTAACTGGTGCGCTTTCTCTCTCACGCCTCTCACCCTCTCACACCCTTGTACCTCTCCAACCGTTTCTTCTGGCTTTTTGGGGCATCGGCGGCCCTGTTCGCAGTGGCCTACCCGTTTGGCTGGATGTTCCCGATAGCGCAAACATTTTTGGTCGGGCTGCTGGCGCTGGCGCTGACGGATTGGCTGTTGCTTTTTTTGCAGAAGCCAAAAGTGGTTTGCAAGCGAGAACTGAACCCCGTTTTTTCCCTCTCCGACCCCAATCCTGTGAAGTTGTTTGTGGAAAACCAAGGGAACATCCACCTGAGCCTGAGCATCGCCGACGACCTTCCGGTGCAATTTCAAAAGCGCGATTTTGAAGTAAAAATCGCCTTGCCGCCCGGCCAGCCTTACCTCGCGGAAAACAAATTTGTGCCCCTCACGCGAGGCGTTTATTCTTTTGGCAACATCAATGTTTTTGCCTCCACGCGCCTCGGCCTCGTGGAGCGCAGGCTCGTTTTCGAACAGCCGCAAGACGTGGACGTGTACCCCTCGATCATCCAGATGAAACGCTACGAACTCCGCGCCATGCGCCACATCGCGCACGACACGGGCATCAAAAAAATGCGGCGCATCGGCCACTCCTACGAGTTCGAGCAAATCAAAAACTATGTGCAGGGCGACGATTACCGCAGCGTAAACTGGAAGGCCAGCAGCCGCCGTGGCGCGCTCATGGTGAACCAATACGAGGACGAACGCAGCCAGCAGGTGTACTGCATCGTAGACAAAAGCCGCGCTATGCGGATGCCGTTCGAGGGGCTGAGCCTGATGGACTACGCCATCAATACGGCATTGGCAATCAGCAACATCATCCTGAAAAAGCAGGACAAGGCGGGGCTGCTCACGTTCTCCGACGTGATGGGCGCGACACTCAAAGCCGAGCGCGACTCGGGGCAGTTGAGCCGAATCTTGGAAAGCTTGTACCGCGAAAAGGAGCGGCCCGGCGAGTCGAACTACGAACTGCTGTACGAAGCGGTGCGGCGGCTCATCGGCGCGCGGTCGCTCTTGATTTTGTTCAGCAATTTTGAAAGCAGTTATGCGCTCGAACGCGCCTTGCCCACACTGCGCAGGTTGAGCCGCGCCCACTTGCTGGTCGTAGTGTTTTTTGAAAACACCGAAATCCGCAAACTCGCTGGCGAGGATGTTCGCACTACTGCCGACGTGTACCGGCAAACGGTGGCACGCCAATTCCTGCAAGACAAGCGGGAAATGGTGACGCGCCTCCGCCAGTACGGCATTCAGGCCGTGCTCACCAAGCCCCAAGACCTGACGCTGAACACCATCAACAAGTATTTGGAGTTGAAATCGAGGGGATTGATTTGAGTGTTCATGGTTTGAAGGTTCGAGGGTTTCTGGTTTGAAGGTTCGAGGGTTTCTGGTTTGAAGGTTTGGAAGTTGCCGAATCCAAGCCAACCTTCAAACCAGAAACCCAGTAACCAGTAACCAGTAACCCAGTAACCCAGTAACCCAGTAACCCTCGAACCTTCAAACCGTTTTCAATGGACATCAAAAAAATCCCCTCCCCCTGCTTTGTGCTCGAAGAAGCGCGGCTGCGCCAGAACCTCGAAACCATCGCCCGAGTGCAGTGCGAGGCCGATGTGCAAATCATCCTAGCGTTCAAGGGCTTTGCCATGTGGAGCGCGTTCCCCATTGTGCGCGAATATGTGGGCGGCGCCACGGCCTCCTCTCTCCACGAGGCGCGGCTTTGCTACGAGGAAATGAAGACCGAATCGCACACTTACGCGGTGGCCTACTTGCCGCGAGAGTTTGGCAAAATCCTCCATTATTCGAGCCACATCACCTTCAATTCCATTGCTCAATGGCGTAAATACCAGAAGCGTGTGCTGAGTTATGTGGAAAAAGTCAGCCCCGGCATTCGGGTGAACCCCGGCTGGTCGCCCGTTGGCACGGCTTTGTACAACCCTGCTTCACCTGGCTCTCGTTTGGGCGAGCCGGTGGAGAATTTCAAAAGCAAATTGCCCGACGGAATCGAAGGGTTGCACTTCCATGTGCTGTGCGAAAGCACGAGCCACGACTTGGAAAAAGTGCTCGAACACTTTGAAAACCAGTTTGGGAAGTTCTTGCCTCAACTCCACTGGGTCAATTTTGGCGGCGGCCACCTGATGACCCGCGAGGGCTACGACGTAGAGCATTTGATCTCGGTGCTGAAGGCTTTTCGGAAGCGATGGCCGCATTTGCAGGTGATACTCGAGCCCGGCAGCGCGTTCGCTTGGGAGACTGGAGTGCTGGTGGCGACGGTGCTCGACATCGTGAAAAACGGTGGGGTTCGGACTGCCATCCTCGACGTGTCGTTCACCGCCCACATGCCCGACACTTTGGAAATGCCCTACCGACCGCGCATACAAGGGGCAAAGGAAACCGTGGTGGGAAAGGGAGACAAAAACCTGTACCGCCTCGGCGGTGTGAGTTGCCTGAGCGGCGATTTTATGGAGGAGTACGCTTTTGAAAGCCCTTTGAAAATCGGCCAGAAAATCGTGTTTGAAGATATGATTCACTACACGATGGTGAAAACTTCGACCTTCAACGGTGTGACCCACCCCAGCATCGCCATCCTCCGGCCCGACGGCAAATTGGACATTGTGCGACGCTTCGCGTATCGGGACTACCGCAATCGGCTTTCTTGAGGGCGTTTACCCAGCAAATGCTTTGGCCCCTACAAAAGAGGTTTCAAATTCGGCGATGAACCATTGGACAAGGGCTCGCACATATTCATCGCTGCGGTCGCCGGGAAGATTGGCGAGGACTGCTGCGAGCGCATCTTTGAGGGAAGAGATGGAGTCCAATTTTTGAAGGGTTTGGCGGGCACTGTTTGTGTCGAACTGCCACTGGGCGGCATGGTTTTTTGAAGCAAAAAATTCCGCGTCAGGGTTGGCCTGCACAAATTCAAAAGCCTCTTGCACGGCTTGTGGGAAATGTTTTTTGTTCGCCTCGGAAATGCTGCCGAGATAACCCGAAGTTGTGGCGTTGTTTGTCATTGTTCGAGATTTTTTCTTTTGATTATGAAGCCTTTGTAGTTTTTTTCAGCATCGTATGGCTCTTCAGATTTATCTTCGTTGATGCCCCAAATTCAGAATTCCTGACTCAGATATTCTTCCCGCCGATTGAACACTGCATTGAAAAACTTTGAGCGTCGTTCTTCGTTTGCCAGAATCACAACGACCCTTTCGGGGTTTTGAAGCGTGAACTGCTTGACGATTTCGGCTACGGTAGATAAGATTCTTAGAACATCAAAATTGTTGGAAACAACGTCATCCACCAATTTGCCTTTTTCAAAATCTGCCAATCCGAGGTTGTAGCGGTCGGGGGCGATTTGAGAAAATTTGACCACTTTCACGATTTCGCCCTTCACCCCAAAACTCTGGAAAAAATAGAGTTTGCCGTTGTTGTGCGAGGAGTAAGAGTAAAATTCTGCGACCATTGATTTCTGGATTTCAGCAGCCAAAGGTAGAAAAATGCCGCTCCAACTTCGGAAAGAACGTGACGCACCCCAGCATCGCAATCCTTCGGCCCGACGGAAAGTTGGATATTGTGCGACGCTTCGCATATCGGGACTACCGCAACCGGCTTTCTTGACTATTTTTGTGACTTGATATTCACCACAAAGAACACCGAAGTACGAATGCTCGGTTTCCAAAAAAATCTTGTGAAACGCAGTGCCCGTTGTGCTGAACAACTTTGACTTACTTTCCCTTACTGAAATATGCACAAACTACTTTCCCTCCCGATTGCCCTTGCCGTCACGCTGGGCCTTGCGCTTTGGTCGGCTTGCAAAAAGTCTGATTTTGAGAACCTCGAACTCGCCGACCACACCGCCGAGTTTGCCTTCCCGCTTTTCACCACCGAGTTGGAATTGAAAGACCTATTGTTCAACCTCCAAAGCGACAGCCTCTCCGACGACACGATTTTTGTGAATGCCGACAACACCATGACGCTCTTCTATTCGGGCGATGTGGCGGAAAAACCCGCGAGCGATATTTTCAATTTTTTGAACCAAACCGTCCCCATTTTGATGGCCGATTCGGTGACCCCCAACCCCATCAAATCGCCCGATGGAGTCACCATCCGTGTAGCCGACATCCTATCCGGCACCATTGGTTTTTACATAAAAAACTCGACGCCCGACCCGCTCACAGGCTATTTTGAAATCTCGGAAATGAGCCTCATGGGCCAAGTTTTCCGACATCCGTTTGTGGTAGAGCCGGGAGCGTTTTACCTCTCCGACCCAATCCCGCTCAACGGATACCATTTGGAGTCGAACACCAATACGCTGACGTTCAAATACTTTGCCTATCGGCCCGACGGTGTACGGATAGAAGTGCCAGACTTCCCGGTAGCCGCTACCAACGCGCTGCAGTTCACTTATGTCGAAGGCTACTGGGGCTTTCAGTGGTACAAACTTACCCGCGACACCATCGAGATTGACATCAACCAAACAGAATTGAAGGGCGACCTGAAGGTGAAAAACCCAAAGGTGACCATGCGCATCAGCAACTCTTGGGGCTTCCCCACGCGAGGCCAGGTGAAATACCTCAGTTTCATCGGTCAGCAAGGTCAAGTGATACCGCTCATAAGCACGGGGGTTTTCGAGCACGACAGTTTTGATTACAAAGATTTTGCTTACCCTTCTTGGCTATTGGGGGAAGTGGGCCAGACCAAATACACCGACATTACGCTGGACTCTTCAAACTCAAACATCGCGGAGATTTTCAACAGCCAGCCCATCCAGCTCATCTACGAAGTGGACGGCATTAGCAATGCCCAACTCGACCCCAACCTTATCGGTTTCATCACCGACAAAAGCACCATCAAACTACAACTCAGAGTGGAGCTGGTGCTCGAAGGCTCGGTCAAAAACTTTGGCGCGGAGCAAACGATGAACCTCGATTTTGGCGAATTCGGCAGCCTCGATTCGGCGGACATAGAAGACGTGGAGTTCAAACTCGTCACCGAAAACGGTACGCCCATTTCCTCCGATGTGCAGATTTTTTTCCGCGACGCGGCACTCAACAACATTGATTCGCTCTTTATCGGCGGGGCTAAAGAAATCATCCGTGCAGCACCCATTGATGGCAACGGAGTGGCCACAGGCATCACGCGCACCGAAGAATTCATCCCCATGTCGGCTGCCCGTTTCGACCGCATCCGCACGGCCAAAGACGCATTCCTCACAACCTCCTTCACTACCGCCAACGACGGCAACACTTTTGTCAAACTCCTCGCTACCGACAAGATCGTGGTGAAAATGGGGCTGAAAGTGCGGAAGCGGCTGTGATAACGATGAACTATAAACGATGAGCCAATCCTATAGGGTTGGCCCATCCAAATTTTGAAAAGAAATCATGCATCTTCAAGATAAAGCATTAAAAATCGAATTTTTTCGAGCGTTCCAACTTCCCGAAAGTTTATCCCGATTCATCGGGACGGGAAGTTTGATATTGGCAAGCTGCTTAAGCTTCCAACTCTCCGCCCAGCAAGAACTGATGCTGCACTCCCTGCCCGACGTGTGGCACAGCACTTCTACCAACCCGGCATTTTTCCCCGAAAACAAACACATCGCCATCGGGCTGCCTGGCATCGGGCTGGATGCGGCGCATTCGGGTGACATTTCGTACAAGGATATTTTTGTCAAAAACGGCGACCGCACACAGATTGATTTTTCCAACGCGCTCGACAAACTTGACTTCAGCAACACGGTGCAGTTTGAACAGCGCATCGAAACCGTGTCGTTCGGAATTCGCTTGCCCGGCAAAATCTGGCTTCAGGCCAGCCATGCCAATCGGCTCAGCGGCTCCGTCATTTACCCAAAAACCTTGCCCGCGCTAATCTGGGAGGGCAACGGGCAGTATGTCGCCGAAACAGTGGATGTGGCCTTGAAGGCAAACATTTCAGACTGGAACGAATGGAGCATCGGCTTCGCCAAAGGCTTTGGCAAACTCCGCATAGGGGCCCGTGCCAAATACCTCACGGGCGTGAGCGCACTGCTCACAGACAAGGCGCACAACACGGCCACCTTCACGACAAGCAACGACATTTTCCAACTTTCGATGGCCACGGATTACGGCTTCCATGCCTCGTCGCTTATCTCGGCCATTGACACCTCGGGGTTGGGCTTCGACCTCACGCTGGGCGATTTGAAAGGCAAGGCTTTCTCGAAAAACACCGGCTTTGCCTTCGACCTTGGCGCACAGTTCAAAGTAAACGAACGGCTTACGCTCGACCTCGCCCTGCTCGACCTCGGCGGCAAAATCAAGTGGACGGAGAAGGCAAACTACTTTATCAGTCAAGGCGCGTTTGAGTACACGGGCGTGACCCTCCTCGGCTCGGACATCATCAACGGCTCGGACAGCCTGGATTTTGAGACCAAACTCGACACGCTGAACGACATTTTCAAGTTCCAAAAAACGGCCAAGGAATTTGAAACCACCCTGCCCTTGCGCGGCTACGCGGGCGGTCGTTTCGACCTGACGAAACGCTGGTCGCTTGGCCTCGGTGCTTATTTCCAAAAACGGGCAGATGAAAAAGCCAATGTCGCGGTAGGCGCAAGTGCTCGCTGGAAACCATTGAAATGGATATCCCTCGGCGCGATGTACAGCGTAAACGAACGCTCTGCCACCAACCTCGGCTTCCACCTCGCGCTCAAGCCCGGCCCGTTGCAACTCTATTTTGCTTCCGACAATTTGCTCAACGCCTTCTCTGTGAAAAGTAGCCCGGCAGTGAATTTGCGGACGGGGATAAGTTTGATTTTTTAGAGGCTATTGGGCTTTATTCAATCAGCAACGCGGCAGCAAATGACTTAGTTATTGCTGCCGCGTTCCTTACACACCATAATCACAGATGAGTTTAGAAGAAAAAATCAACCAAGACCTCTTGACGGCCATGAAAGCCAAAGACGAGGTGACGCTGCGCAGCATCCGCGCCGTGAAAACCGCCATCCAAATGGCAAAAACCGATGGCTCTGGCCAAGCCATTGACGAGACCCGCGAGGTGCAGATGCTCCAAAAATTGGTGAAGACCCGCCAAGAGTCCATGGAGATTTTTGAGAAAAACGACCGCGCCGAACTTGCCCAGAAAGAGCGTGAGGAAATCGAAGTCATTCGGAAATACCTGCCTGCCATGCTGGAAGGCGCAGCATTGGAAGCAATTTTGAAAAAGATCATCGCCGACACGGGCGCCGAATCGGCCCGCGACATGGGCAAGGTGATGGGCGCAGCCAACAAAGAATTGGCCGGCAAAGCCGAAGGCAGGGCTATTTCAGAAATCGTGAAACGTTTGCTTACCTAACTATGAACTATGAACTATGAACGAGAAACGACGTGGAGCCTAATCGGCCATAGTTCATAGTTCATAGTTCATAGTTCATAGTTCATAGTTGAATCATGATTCTTAGAGCCGAGAACATCATCAAAACCTACGGCAAGCGCACCGTGGTGAAAGGCGTTTCGTTCGACGTGAGCCAGGGCGAAATCGTGGGGCTGCTGGGCCCCAATGGCGCGGGCAAAACCACTTCGTTCTACATGACCGTGGGTTTTATCAAGCCTACCGAAGGCCATGTTTATCTTGACAATGAGGAAATTACCGACTTGCCCATGTACCGCCGCGCCCAAAAAGGCATCGGCTACCTGCCGCAGGAGCCGAGCGTGTTCCGCAAACTTTCGGTGGAAGACAACATCCGCGCCGTGCTCGAAATGACCCCCCTGAGCAAAGCCGAGCAGACCGAAAGACTGGAGTCACTGCTCGAAGAATTCAACCTCAACCGGGTGCGAAAAGGCAACGGGGACACCCTCTCTGGGGGCGAGCGCCGCCGCACCGAAATCGCCCGCGCCCTCGCCACGGACCCAAAGTTCATTCTCCTCGACGAGCCCTTTGCGGGCATTGACCCCATCGCGGTGGAAGACATCCAGTCCATCGTGGAAAAACTCAAGACCAAAAACATCGGCATCCTCATCACCGACCACAACGTGCAGGAAACGCTGAGCATCACCGATCGGGCCTATCTCATGTTCGAGGGGAACATCTTGAAGGCAGGCACCGCCGAAGAACTTGCCGCCGACGAGATGGTGCGCAAGGTGTACCTCGGCAAAAATTTTGAATTGAAAAAGAAGGTGCCCGCCGTGTGAAACACTGTGAATCTTCCGGCTCAACGCGCAAAACTCAATCCTTCTTCTCCTGCTTCACATTGGGCACAATGGGTTCTGCGCGGTTGGCCGCTTCCCAAGCCACATAGAACGCAAGTTGGGCGCGCTTGGCGAGCACCTCATAGTTGATCTTGTCGGGCGTGTCGGTAGGGCGGTGATAGTCCGGGTGTACCCCATTGAAATAAAACACGACGGGGATTCCCTTTTCGGCAAAATTGTAGTGGTCGGAGCGCTCGTAATAATGGTTTGGGTCGTCCTTGGCATTGTACGTATAGTCGAGTTCCAGCTTGGTATGTTCGGCATTCACGAACTCGCCGATGTCGTGAACGTGCGTGCTGAGGCGGTCAGAACCGATGACGTAGATGTAGTTAGGGTTGTTGGCGTGTTTCTCGTCCACCCGGCCGATCATGTCAATATTGATGTCCACTATAGTTTTATTGAGCGGGAAAAGCGGGAACTCCGTGTAGTATTTCGAACCGAGCAGCCCTTTTTCCTCACCGCTTACCAGCATACACACCACCGTTCGTTTTGGGCCGACGCCCTGCTTTTTGGCTTCGGCAAATGCTCGCGCGATTTCGATCACACCCGATGTGCCGGAGGCATTGTCGTCGGCACCATAGTAAATGACCGTGCTGTCGGCAATGCCCAAATGGTCGTAGTGCGCCGTGACGAAAACGTATTCTTTTTTGAGATGCTCGTCCGTGCCTTCTATCACCCCAAGCACATTGGAGCCTTCGAGCGATTGGGTTTCCTTGTCGAGCCGAAGTTCGATTTTGGCCTTCACTTTTACTGGCTTGAACTTATCGCCCTCACGCAAATCGGTCAGTTCTGCTGCTGTTTTTCCAGCCTTTTCTCCTAAAATGGCCTTTGCCACAGCCTCCGACACAAAGATGTTGGGGAGATAGTCATTGGCCTCTTCCCCAGAATCAGACCCCACGGGCTTCATGCCATAAGTGGAAATTGCTTTGCGGTTTTTCTTCAGGCTCTCCTCCATGTTTGGGTCAATAATGATCACCGCCTTGGCTCCTTTTTTCTTTGCCAACTGCACTTTTTTGCGCCATTCGAGGCTCCAATTGGAGCGGAATTCGGTGCCTGTGATGAGCGACCTCCCTTCGGTGGTCATGGGTTCGCCGTTGTAAAAAATGACCGCTTTGCCCTCCACCTCAGCCTTGCCGTAGTCGTTGTATTTTTCATCTTCGATGCCATAGCCCACAAACACCAGTTCGGTTATTTCGGTGAGTGGCCGATCGGGGCTGAAGGCGGGGAAAACATAAAAATCGGAGCGGTTTCGGAATTCCTGATCTCCTACTTTGAGGCCGATGTCTTTCCAAGATTCGTTGCGGAGCAAGATTTTTTGGAAAAAACCCTTGTCGCCTTTGGGCGGCAGACCTGCATCTTTGAACTGTTTGGCAATGAACTTGGCAGCAATGCGCTGGCCTTCTTCGCCCGTTTCGCGGCCCTGCATGGAGTCTGAAGCCAGCGCGTACACGAGCGGTTTGAGGTCTTCCGCCTTTATGCCCACGGCGAAACTGGTGCCACTGTTTTCGAGTCTGTAATTGCGAAAAGGCTTGATGGGGGTGTAGGTAGGGGTAGGTGGAGTGGGGTCGGTTTGAGCCAATAGCGCAAAAGCCGACAACAAAAACAGGGGGAGCAATTTGAATTTCATGTTCAAGATTTCAGATTTTTAGACTCTGGTTTTTGGGAAATCAACACTTGACTGGGTGTGCGAAAACACCCTTTCCAAGGCCCAAATGTCCAAGGTTCAAATTTTTGAAAAACAGGTTTTCGCGCAACGCGCCATCCTCGGCTCTAAAAGGCAAAGCAAAAGCCTGCGCGGTGCAAAACGGCGGGCAAATATCCGCACTTGTACTGCCTCGGCGGGAAAGCAGCTTTGTTTTACAAACGTTAAGCCGCTTTTTTACGCCAGATTCCGGTTGCTGTCCATTTTCAACAGCACGGCTATCATCAAGGTAAATCCAATAAGCGAGGAGCCGCCCGCGCTGATAAACGGCAATGGGATGCCGATGATGGGCAAGAGGCCCATAGTCATCCCGACATTCACTACAAGGTGGACGAAAAGGATGCCCGCCACACAGTAGGCATAGAGGCGCGAAAAATTGGAGCGCTGCCGCTCGGCCAAAAACGTGATGCGCCACAGCAGCCACAGGAACAGCCCGACCAAACCCACCACGCCCACGAAGCCCTGCTCTTCACCCACGGTGCAGAAAATAAAGTCGGTGCTTTGCTCTGGCACATATTTCAGTTTGGTCATGTTGCCCTCCAAAGTGCCCTTGCCGAGCAGCCCGCCAGAGCCGATAGCCATTTTGGAATGGAGCAGGTTGTAGGCCGCGCCGCGTGCTTCGGATGCCGTTTCCGATGGGCGGAGCCAAATTTTGATGCGCTGTTGCTGGTGCGGCGCGAGGAGATTGAAAAAAGCATTGGCGGCAAAAACGAGCGATACCGAAAGCGTGAGCAACACCACCCAAATGCGCAATTGGCTCTGCACGAGGTTGTTCTTTTTCCAATAGTTGGGCAAAAAAGCGGCGAGGAAAAGTGCGAAGTGCGGCACAAGGACGAAGGGGTGTTTTTCAGGTTCGGCCAGATGGATGCCCGTCCATTTCAGCAGCTCGTTCAGCACGGGAATCCACCAAATAGTGAGCGGGATGAGCGCGGCAAAAACGGCCCACCAGAAGCGCCGCCTTTCCTTGAACCGGTTGATAAGCAAAGCATTGACAATTGCGATTAGCCACGCAGCGGTGTAAGCGGGCGGGTCGAATTTCAGCCCCGCAATGACCAGTGCCGCCGTGCCAAAGCCCAGCGCGTACAGCACCGGCGACAAGCCTTCGCGGTACAAAACCAGCAGGAAGGAAAAGAAAACCAAGGCTGAGCCCGTGTCGCTTTGAAGCAAAACCAAGAGCGTGGGCAGGAGGAAAATGCCAAACGCGACGATGCGGTCGCGCCATTGCCGCAAATCCACACCTGGGCTGCTGAGGAACGCCGCCATGGCAAGGCAGGTGCCAAATTTGGCAATTTCGGAAGGCTGAAACGAGAACCCGCCGATGTGGTACCAAGCGTTTGCCCCGTTCACCTCGCGGCCAAAAAAGATCGTACCGGGCAACAACAGAATGGAGACGATGTAAAGCGGCAGCGCGAGTGTCCGCCAAAAAGACCAATCGGCCAGCATCACCACGAACATCATTACAAAACAAAACACCATGAAAACCAGCTGCTTGCCTGCCATGTGCTTTATGTCAAGAAAAGCGTACGGGACTTCTGGGTTGTAGTTCACCGCAAAAATCATCAGCCAGCCTGTGGCCACCAACGCCAAGTAAAGCCCCATGGTGAGGCGGTCGAAACCAAAAAGAGTGAGGCTGTTTGACTGGCTGGTCATGACTGTTGAGGATGTTGAGGATGTTGAGGATGTTGAGGATGTTGAGGGGTTGAGGGGTTGAGGGGTTGAGGGGTTGAGGATGTTGAGATTTCAGGGCATCAAAATCTCAACAACCTCAACAAAAAAGTCATTGCTCCAAAAAATCGCGCGGATGAATTTTGCTGTCTTTGACAGGATAGGCGCCCACCCAGCCCGTGAGCGCAGCGATGAATGCCAATGCTTCTTGTTTGCTACGGAAAGCGCCCACCCGGAGTTTGTAATAGGGCTGTTCTTGCACCCAATTGGCGGCCACATCAGGATAATCGGTACGGAAAAGAATGCGACCCTGCTCCACTTGAGTACGGTCGGTGGAAGCCATAATCTGTACGCGCCAGCCTTCCACGCGCGGTTCGGCGCGGTTGGCGTTCATCCACGACGCCATCAATTGAGCCACCTTCGGGTCCTCGTTGAGCTGGATTTCTTGCGCCCATCCCATTTGGGCGAAGCCCAAAAAGAAGAGTAAGAGCGAGTATATTTTTTTTGTAAGAATCATTGGGAAAACTATGAACGATGAACGATGAACGATGAACGATGAACTATGAACGATGAACTATGAACGAGGAACGGGGAACGGTACGCATCACGGTGTTCATAGTTTATCGTTCATCGTTCCCTTACTCCATTTCTAACAGCAACTGCCCCTTGTCCACCGCTGCCCCTTTTTCCACCGCGATTGATTTCACGATTCCATCGTTGGCGGCTTTTATCACGTTTTCCATTTTCATGGCTTCGAGAATGAGGAGCGGGTCACCTTTGCTGACGGCTTGCCCAAGCTCGGCCATCACATTCAGCACGAGGCCCGGCATGGGGGCTTTCACGGCATTTTGTTTTTGGCTGCCACCCACGCTAAGGCCGAGTTGCTGCACGAGCCGTTCGTATCGGTCGGCTATGTGGAGCGTATATTTTGCGCCGTTTATCCTAAAGGAAAATTGCCGTGCCGCATAATCCGCTTCCAAAAGCTCGGCACGGAAAGAACGCCCACGGTGCAGGATGTGGAATGCTCCTGCCCCATCAGGTACGATGTCCAAGTTTTGCGCATCGTCGGGCTGCAGCGCAAACTCGTGCTGGCCGCCATTCACAGAAATATCGAAAGGTTCTTTTTTGTCCATGTTCGGGCAAAATTAGGACAAATGATTTTGCTGGTCTCAATTTGCCAGAAAACTTGAAAATGAGGCTGATTTCCAGCGCTCTTGCTCTAACTCCGCCATCCGTTCCGCTTCACTATGGGGTAGCGCAGCATACTACCGGACATTTTGCCCAAACGTGGTTAGAACACAGATGACACAGATGCAAGCAGCACAGATTTTCGCTGATTTTCAAATAGTAAGTACTTGCTCCAAAATAAACGTGGTTATCTTTTTTCACAGCAAGCAGGTTGCCAAGCCTTTGTGAAGTCAGCAACCATCAATCAATAATCAGCAATCACTTAATCTCTCGACTGTACTGCTTGCATCTGTGTTCTATGAAAATGTCCTGTAGTATGGTAGCGCAGGCACATCAACGCGAGATACTGGGAGCACACATACTGCAGGAGCTACCTTATTGTAAAAAATACGTTTAGGTTTTGCAATTGTTTTTTTCTTTGCACTGCCAACTGAATCCCGCTCCACTTGGGATTTCAGGGCAGGAACAAAATCGTTCATGGTTTCACCAATCTTACTTTCGTTTGTATGAAGATTTTTCAACAAAAATTCTTTTTCACTCTATCCTGTTTTTTGTTGTTGGGAAGCAGTGCGCTGTTTGCTCAACGACAGATTACGGGCCAAGTGACGGATGCCGAAAACGGCGACGCGCTCATTGGAGCAAGCGTCGTTGTGGAGGGGACATCCACTGGTACTGCTACGGATTTTAACGGCAACTACCGCCTCAATGTGCCTGCGGGCGCTTCCGCGCTGCGCGTTTCGTACACAGGCTATGCGCCTCAAACGGTCAGCCTCGGCGCTTCCAACGTCTTGGATTTCAAGATGTCGGGTACGGCGGCGCTGGAAGAAGTCGTGGTGATCGGCTACGGCACCGTGAGGCGCGAAGACCTGACCGGCTCGGTGCAAGCCGTAGGCACGAGGGAATTCAACAAGGGCGCAATCACTGGGCCGCAGGAATTGCTCGCGGGCAAAATCGCGGGCGTACAAGTGACAACCGGTGCCGACCCTGGCGGCGACGCTACCATCCGCATCCGTGGCGGCTCGTCGCTCAGCGCGGTAAACGATCCGCTCATCGTGATTGATGGAATCCCGATAGCAACCGACAAGATATCGGGCACACGCAACTCGCTCAACCTCATCAACCCGAACGATGTGGAAACAATGACGGTCTTGAAAGACGCTTCTGCAACAGCCATTTACGGCTCACGGGCATCGAACGGGGTCATCATGATTACGACAAAAAAAGGGAGCGCGGCCAACCGCGACCTTCGCTTCCAGTACACGGGGAGTGTGGCTTTCAGCCAAATCACGCAAAAAGCAGATGTGCTGACGGCCGACGAATACCGCAGCCTTATCGGCAATTACTATGAAGACGGACATCCTGCTACCGAATTGCTCGGCAATGCAAATACCGATTGGCAGTCTGAAATTTATCAGACAGGCATTACGCACGACCACAATGTGGCGGCGACCGGGGCAATAGGCTCCATTCCGTTCCGCGCTTCATGGGGTGCCACCAACCGGGGCGGCATCCTGAAAACAGACCGATTCAAGCGCATGACAGGCGGTGTGAATTTGAACCCGGGGTTCTTCAAGAATACCTTGCAGTTCAACCTGAACCTCAAACTCGTGTCGGACCGCAACCACTTTGCCGACCGGGGTGCCATCAGCAGCGCTGTCCAGTTTGACCCGACGCAACCGACTACGGTGGAAGACCAAACCTACGGCGGCTATTTTTCGTGGCTCAACAACGACGGCAAACCGAACAACCTCGGCACTGCCAACCCGCTCGCGCTGCTGGCCATGAAGGACGATGACTCTCATGTGGGCCGCTACATTGCGAGCGGCTCGGTGGACTACCGCTTCTGGTTTTTGAAAGACCTCCGCGCCAATTTGAGCGTGAGTTACGACTACACACATGGCCAAGGCACTATCCTTATTCCCCAAAACGCGCCGTTCTCGCAAGGCGACGGTGGCGGGCGCGACGAGGTGTACGACCAAAAAAAGAAGGACAAACTCTTGGAGGTTTACCTGAACTATGGCAGGTCGCTTGGCAAGTCGAAGTTCGACATCATGGGCGGCTATTCGTGGCAGCATTTCTTCCGCGACAATTCTTCGTTTGCCACCAACGCTGCAGGCACGACCGTGACCAAGCCTGCCAACGACGACATCAAGGAATATTTCTTGCTCTCGCTTTTTGGCCGAGCCAACCTTTCGTTCGACGACATCATTTTCCTCACAGGCTCTGTGCGCCGCGACGGCACGTCGCGCTTTCAGAACAATCGTTGGGGCTTATTCCCCGCAGGGGCTGTGGCCGTCAAAGTGATTGACCGCAATAAAGCAGCGTTTTCGGGTCTCAAACTCCGCCTCGGCTACGGCGTGACGGGTCAGCAGGACATCGGGGATGATTACTATCCTTCCCTCGCCCGCTACACATACAGTTTCACCAATGCTCAATATCAATTTGGCAGCCAGTTTTACAACACCCTCCGCCCACAAGGCTATGATGCCAACCTCAAATGGGAGGAAACGACGACCTACAACGTGGCCCTTGACTACGGCTTTTGGGCCAACCGCGTGACGGGTTCTTTGGAACTGTACTTGCGCGAAACGAAAGACCTCATCAACTACATTCCGGTGCCGGCAGGGACGAACTTGACCAACTTTATTACCACGAATGTGGGCGACCTGGAAAACCGTGGCGTGGAGTTTTCCATCAACGCCATCCCGTTCAAGCGCCCGAACGCTTCTTGGTCGGTAGGGTTCAACATTGCTGCCAACGAAAACAAAATCACCCGCTTGACGGCTACGGAAGACCCCAATTATCAGGGCGTTGCCGCTGGCGATGCCATTGCTGGAGGTGTGGGCAACAAAGTGCAGATTCACAGCGTAGGCTACCCGGCCAATTCATACTTCGTGTACGAACAGGTGTACGATGCGAGCGGCATTCCGGTGGAAGGAATCTATGTGGACCGCAATGGCGACGGCAGCGTCACTCCCGACGACCGCTACCGCTTGGAGAAACCCGCTCCCGATTACTTGATTGGTTTCAACACGGGGTTTGATGTGGGCAATTTTGACTTCAGCTTGGCTGGCCGCTCGAACATCGGCAGTTATATGTACAACAACAACCTGTCGAACAACGCCTTTTACAACCAACTTTACGGCAGCACGGGTGTTCTGCGCAACGTGCTTTCGCCCACGAGCGAAATTGACTTTACGGTGCCGCAATACTTTAGCGACCATTACATCCAAGATGCCTCGTTCCTCCGTATAGACCACATCACGGCAGGGTACACCTTCGGTAAAGTAGGCCGCAATATCAATTCGCTCCGCATTTCGGCCACGGTGCAAAACCCCCTCCTCGTCACGGAGTACGACGGTCTCGACCCTGAAATTTTCAACGGAATTGACAACAACGTTTACCCCCGCTCGCGGACGTACTTGATTGGCCTGAAGGCCGATTTTTAATTTGATAATTTCTGAATCGGATAATGTGATAATGTTCTTGTCAGATTCCTTCCTTCATTCAAAATCTAATTTTCAACGAGATATGAAAATCTTGTCTTTTAAAACACTCGCACTCTTGGCCGGTATGGCGCTCATCGCCGTATCCTGCTTCAAAGACCTTGAAACCATCCCGCTGGACAAGGACGTGCTCACCTCTGCGGTGGTGTATGACGACCCTGCCGCCTACAAGCAAGTGCTGGCAAAACTCTATGCCGGCCTCGCGCTCAGCGGGCAAGAAGGCCCTGCCGGGCAGCCCGACATTTCGGGCATTGACGAGGGCTTCTCTACCTACCTGCGCCAATATTGGAAAGCACAGGAACTGCCCACCGACGAAGCGGTGATCGCTTGGAACGACGGCACCATCCAAGATTTCCACCAACAAGACTGGGACGCGAACAACGAGTTCGTGACGGCGATGTACAACCGCATTTTTTACCAAATATCGCTGTGCAACGAGTATCTCCGCGAAACGACCACAGACAAAGTGGACAGCCGCCCCGGGGCAACGCCCGCGCTGAAAGCCGACATCGTGAAGTTTCGTGCCGAAGCCCGTTTCCTCCGCGCCTTGAGCTACTGGCACGCGCTCGACTTGTTTCGCAAGCCTCCGTTCGTGACGGAGAACGACAAGGTGGGCGCGTTCTTCCCGCCGCAGGCAAGCCCGCAGCAATTGTTCGACTTCGTCGAAAGCGAGTTGAAAACCATTGAGGCCGACCTCGCGCCTGCCCGCGCCAACGAATATGCCCGCGCCGACCAAGCTTGCGCTTGGATGCTGCTGGCAAAACTCTACCTGAATGCGGAAGTGTACACGGGCCGCCAATTTTACACCGAGTGCGCCAACTACTCCCAAAAAGTGATCAACGCAGGCTATTCGCTCGACCCAGACTATGCCCATCTCTTTTTGGCCGACAACCATAAGGCTGATGGCATTATTTTCCCCGTGGCATTTGATGGCGTACGCTCCAAAACTTATGGCGGCGCTACCTTCATGGTGCACGCTGCTGTGGGCGGAAGCATGAGCGCGGCGGATTTTGGCTTGGACGGCGGTTGGGGCGGCACCCGAACCACCAGCGCATTGGTTGGCAAATTCCCCGCCATAGGCGGCGGCAGTGTCATCGTAGCGCCCAACCCGGGCAATACTACCTACCCTGTTATCTATGTGCCGGGCGGTTACCAGGGCTGGGACCCTGCTGCCGCTACTGCGGTGCAACTTTCTTCGCCCGCCAACGACAACACCTACGAGGGCTACGTTTATTTCCCAGACGATCAAAAAGAGTTCAAGATCACACCAGGCCCGGCCTGGGCCAACGACCTCGGCGATAATGGAGCCAACGGCACACTTGAGCCTGGTGGCTCCAACCTTACGGTACCAGAGGGAGGCTTTTACAAATTCAATGTGAACCTCACGGCACTCACCTACACGCTGGTCAAAACCTCTTGGGGCCTGATCGGATCGGCTACGCCCGATGGCTGGAACGCTGACCAAGACATGACTTACGACCCTGTTGAAGGCGCGTGGACGATCATGATCAACCTTGTGGCGGGCGCAATCAAGTTTCGCGCCAACGACGCTTGGGACTTGAACTATGGCGACAACGGCAACGATGCTTTGCTCGAAGGCGGGGGCGCGGACATCGTCCTTCCAGGAGGTGGCACTTACACCATCAAACTGTACTTGGACAAGCCAGACTACACTTACTCGATTGATCGCCCGTCGTTCGACAGCCGCGCCATGTTCTACACTACTGGGCAGACTTTGGAAATTGCCGACATTTCGCAGTTCACCAATGGCTATGCGGTCACGAAGTTCAAAAACGTGACGTCCACCGGTGCTCCGGGTTCCAACCTCACCTTTGTGGATACAGATTTCCCCATGTTCCGCATCGAAGATGCTTACCTGATGTACGCCGAAGCAGTGCTTCGCGGCGGCACGGGCGACCTGACCACCGCACTTGGCTACGTCAATGCCATTCGCGAGCGGGCTTACGATGGCGCTTCGGGCAACATCACGGCCAGCGAACTCACGCTACCTTTCATCCTCGACGAGCGGGCCCGAGAGTTGTACTGGGAATGCCACCGCCGCACAGACTTGGTGCGCTTTGGCAAGTTCAGCGAAACAGATTACCTGTGGCCTTGGAAAGGTGGGGTGCCGGAAGGCGTTTCTACTGCCAAGTTCCACGACGTTTATCCCATTCCATCTTCTGACCTTGGGGCAAACCCCAATTTGGTGGATCAAAACGAAGGCTATTAATTGACAATCGGGTTGAGGAAGGTTGATAAGGATTTATTGGGTTGACATATCAACCATGATAAACCCTTATCAACCCTCCTTATCAACCAAAAATAAAATACAACAATGAAAAAAATACTCACTCTCGCGCTTGCTGCTGCGCTGTTCTTGGGCGCTTGCACCGAAAAAGACAAAGAGCCTGTGCTCGCACCCGGCGCAGCACCCAGCATCACCAGCCCTTCGGGCGGAACTTCCTTTGTGCTGACCGAAGGCACTGCTGCCGATATTTTTTCGACCTTCACTTGGACGGCGGCTGACTATGGGTTCGATGCTGGTGTGAACTACACGCTGGAACTCGACAAAGCGGGCAACAACTTTGCAGATGCCGTCACGGTTGGGTCAGTGAATGCACTCACGCTGACGGGCATTACCCAAGAAAAAATCAACACCATTCTGATCTCAAAAGACCTGCCGGGCGACGAAGAGTCCGACATTGAATTCCGCGTGGTGGCAAAACTCAGCAGCGATGCCACATTGCCTTTGCTGATTTCCCAGCCCATAACACTGAAAATCAAGCCGTTTGAGGTGGTGATAATTTACCCATTTCTGCACGTTCCGGGCAGTTATCAGGTGCCTGACGATTGGCAGCCTGCTGACAGCAGCACGGTCATATACTCTGCAAGGAGCGACGGAAAATATGAGGGCTATATTTACATAACCATTCCGAACGCGAAATACAAGTACACCAACGGCCCAGCTTGGACGGTGAACTATGGAGACAACGGCAACGATGGCTCACTCGAATCCTCCGGCGCAGACATCCCGCTCACCGAGGCTGGGGCGTACAAGCTGAACGTGGACCTGAACGCGCTCACCCACACTTATGCCAAAACGGACTGGGGCCTTGTCGGTTCGGCTACTGGCAGTTGGGATGTTGACCAAGACATGGTTTACGACCCCGCTACAAACAAATGGAGCATCACGCTCGATCTCGTGGCGGGCGATATCAAGTTCCGGGCAAATGACGCTTGGGATATCAACTTCGGCGACACGGGCGCAAACAAGAAACTCGAATACGGCGGCGACAACATCGCAGTAGCCGAGGCGGGCAACTACACCATCGAACTCAATTTGGGCGCGGCGGTGTACACCTATAAGATTACGAGGAACTGATTTTTGTCCTTCTGACAAAATTCGTCCAAATCAAAAATGAGCCATCCCATCGAGGGGTGGCTCATTTCGTTTTTGGCCAATGCTACATTCGCCTTTCTCTTGCCCCACTTAATTCGCTCTGGTTTAGGTTCGGGGATTGGCTTTATTGGGGGGGGCGACCACTGCCTCTCCCTTCGGTTGAAGTTTGGGCATGGGAAGCGGTTCGTTCCCATCCAAGAAAATGTCGTTTCACCATCTGCTCACCCACATCCCCACCCGCGCTGCGCCAAGCTTTCCCAGCAATTTCAACCCATTGAAAGTCCATCGTTTTCCTGTCAAACGCGCCTTGTGCA
>JBJXFT010000110.1:0-6208 GCA_046155725.1 Saprospiraceae bacterium | reverse complement strand
TTTTGCATCCGAATCAACCCGCACCTGATGGCGGGCGGGAATGAAAAAATCAGCGTCGGCCACATAGATTCCAAGTTTGGCATCAGCATCCACCAGTTGCCGCACGTGATGCGGATTGTGGAAAATCAAAAACTCAGGGTGGAAGGGCTGCACATGCACACGGGGTCGGATATCTTGGACGTGGACGTGTTCCTGCGCGGCGCGGAAATCCTTTTTGAGGCAGCTCGGAAGTTTCCAGACTTGAAATACATTGACCTCGGCAGCGGCTTCAAAGTGCCGTACAAACCCGACGACATCGAAACGGATGTGGAGGAAGTGGGCGAAAAACTCAGCCAGCGCTTTGCCGAATTCTGCCAAGAATATGGCCGCGACCTGACACTGATGATCGAACCGGGCAAGTTCCTCGTGAGCGAATCCGGCTACTTTTTTGCCAAATGCACCTTGGTGAAGCAGACCACTTCGACGGCTTTTGTGGGCCTCGACACGGGCTTCAACCACCTCATCCGGCCCATGTTCTACGGCGCTTACCACAAAATAGTGAACGTGACGGAGCCGACTTTCAAGCCCCGCATTTACAACGTGGTGGGCAACATCTGCGAGACGGACACTTTCGCCGCAGACCGCCGCATCGCCGAGGTGGTGGAAGGCGATATCTTATGTTTCCACAACGCCGGTGCCTACGGCTACACGATGGCTTCCAATTTCAACTCGCGCCTCCGCCCCGCCGAAGTGCTGATTTACAAAGGCAAAGCGCAGCTCATCCGCCAGCGCGACACGTTTGAGGATTTGGTGCGCGGGCAACTGAACTATGAACTATGAACGATACGAATCAAGGGTTGAGCAAAGAATGACCTCGGAGAGGCCAAATGTTGGTAGCAAACGCCCCAACCCACCCGCGCTCCGACCTCGGAGAGGTCGAACGTTGGTAGCAAACGCCCCGACCCACCCAACCCGACCTCGGAGAGGTCGAACGTTGGTGGCATTTTTTACAATTAAGACCAAACAACATGGCAGATGTTTTTTCTCAAATCTACATCCAGACCGTATTTGCGGTCAAGAACCGACAATCCTTAATCAACCCGAAATGGGAAGAAGATTTGTACAAATACACCACAGGCGTTGTGCAAAATAGAGGCAACAAAATGCTTGCTATTGGCGGAATGCCTGACCATGTTCATATTTTTGTTGGGCTGAAACCTGCCGAAGCACTTGCTGATTTAGTGAGGGAAATCAAAAAGGCCACCAATGAATACATCCATGAAAATCACCTGTCAAAATTCAAGTTTGACTGGCAGGCTGGGTATGGGGCGTTTTCATACAGCCGCTCGCACCGTGATGCTGTTTGTAAATATATTTTGAACCAGAAAGAACATCATCGAAAGAAGACATTCGAAGAAGAATTTTTTAAGATTTTGGCCGATTTCGAGATTGAAGTCGGCCAAAAACAAATGTTCGATTTCTTTCTGCCGGATTAGCCACCAACGTTCGACCTCTCCGAGGTCGGGGCGGAGGGGGTCGGAGCGCTTGCTACCAACATTTGACCTCTCCGAGGTCATTCTTTGCTCAACCCTTGATTCGCATAGTTCCTGGTTCACAGTTCCTCGTTCATCATTCCTCGTTCCTCGTTCATAGTTCCTCGTTCGAAAATGCGCACTCTCCTTTTCCTCGCTCTCGCCCTTTTCCTTTTCAATTGTAAAAATTTTTGGGGCAACCCCTACCCCACCCCGCTCGCGCCGCGCATCGTGCCGGTGTTGCACGACAGCTTGCGCGTAGAACCCGCCAACTGGTGGGCGGGCATGAAATGGAACAAAGTGGAAATCCTGTTCCAGCGCCCTGGCCTGGCCGAATACGACGTGCGCCTGGAGCAGGCGCGAGGTCTGAAAATCTTGAAGGTGGAAAAAGGCGACAGCCCGAACTATCTTTTTGTCACCATAGAAATCAAGGCAAATGCCCCGCCACAAAAGCCCTTGTTCGTGTTCTCGAAAGGCAAGACCACCTTTGTCCACGAGTATCCTATCCGCCCTCGGAATGCTGCGCCAAAAGCACAGGGCGTGAACCCACGCGACGTGGTGTACCTCATTTTCCCAGACCGTTTTGCCAATGGCGACCCCTCGAACGACAACGTGCCGGGGATGCTGCAAGGGCTGCAACGCGACAAGGAAGAAGGGCGGCACGGGGGCGATTTGAAAGGAATCAAAGACCACTTCGACTACATCCAAGACTTGGGAATCAGCGCGATATGGCTCAACCCAGAACTTGAAAACGACCAGTTGGAAGCCTCGTACCATGGCTACGCCGTTACGGATCATTATCGGGTGGATCGAAGGTTTGGCTCTAATGCCGATCTCCGCGACCTCGTGGCCGAGTGCCACCGCCGGGGCATCAAAGTGGTGCGCGACGTGGTGCTCAACCACATCGGCGACAACCACTGGTGGATGCGGGATTTGCCCACAAAAGATTGGGTGAACCAATGGCCGGTCTACACCAACACGTCGTTTCGCGCGCCAACTTTGGTAGACCCCTATGCTTCGGACTATGACCGAAAAGCGTTCAACGACGGCTGGTTTGACAAGCGGATGCCCGACCTGAACCAACGCAACCCGCACGTTTCCAACTACTTGATCCAGCAGGCCATTTGGTGGGTGGAATATGCGGGCATTGATGATTTTCGCATTGACACCTATACTTATTCCGACCAGTCGTTTTGCAACCAGTGGTGCCGGGCCTTGCGGGAGGAGTACCCGAGCCTGTCCATGTTTGGCGAAATCTGGGAAAACGCCGTGCCGGTGCAGGGCTTTTTTGCCGACGACCAACCGATGGCGCGGGGGGATTTTGACTCCAACTTGCCGGGCGTGGTGGATTTTCAACTTTGCTTTGCCATCCAAGAGGCGCTCACCAAAGAGACTAATTGGACGGAAGGCGCGTCGCGGATTTACTATGTGCTGGCACAGGATTATTTTTACAAAGACCCCTACCGAAACCTCGTCATGCTGGACAACCACGACATGACGCGGTTTTTTTCGCACATCGGGCAAAGCGCTGAAAAGTACAAAACCGGGATGGCGTTCCTGCTCACCACGCGCGGCATCCCACAGATTTACTACGCTACGGAAATCCTGAGCACTGGCAACGGAACGCCAACTTGGGGCAGTTTCCGAAAGGAATTCCCCGGCGGCTGGGCAGGCGACCCGGAAGACAAATTCACGGCTGCTGGCCGCACGGCGGCAGAGAACGAAGCGTTCGACTTTGCCCGCACCCTCATCCGCTACCGCAATGCCACACCGGCCCTGCAAACAGGCAAACTCATGCAATTCGCTCCCATTGACCGGGAGCCTGAAAAAGGGCTGTACGTCTATTTTCGATACGACGATGCAAAGACGGTGATGGTGGTGCTGAATTTTTCCAACGAAGCCAAAACCTTGGAAACCAAACGTTTTGCGGAGCGGATGGCAGGTTTTTCAAGCGCAAAAAATGTGCTGACGGGAGAGGTTTTGGCGGACTTGACAAAGCTTGAGGTAGCGAAATTGTCGCCGCTGGTGTTGGAGTTGGGGAGGTAAAAACCTCGGAGATTTTTGAAAGCCTCCGAGCTTGTCTTTGTTTACAAAACCTATCCTACCTTTGTAAAAAATCGAAAAATATGTCTGTATCTCCAGCCACTTCGCCCCCTTTTACCAACCTTCAAATGGAAATCTTGCGGGTCTATTCTATGAACCTGCCGGACGAAGACTTGCTCGCTATTCGCCGCTTGATTGCGCGTTATCTGCTTGAAAAAACGCGCCACAAGGTCAACGTCATCAGCCAAGAGCGCGGCTATAATAAGGAGACGCTTGAACAATGGCTTGCGGAAGCTTCCTAATCTATGCGCCTCAAAGTTGCCCTTGATACAAACGTGCTGATTGATGCAATCCCGGAGTGGTCGCCTCACCGCATCATAGGCTGAAAAAACACTTTGAATCTGCGCTTCAGTCGGTGAGGTAGCCAAGAAATCGGTCCAAGCCGCGCCGCTTAGCATCGTCGAGTTGATAACTGATGTTTTCCCGGAAATACTTTTCGGTGTCAAAATCGGGAATGGCGGGCAGGATTTTGAGCAGTTCAGGCAGATGCTCGAGGCCGAGGCGCAGCGCGGCGTTGAATCGCCCGGCGATTTCGGGGTGGAGCGGTCGGGTGCTGACCCAGGCTGCGAAGACAAACGGAAGCCCCGTCCAAGCCGCCCAAGCCTCGCCAAGGTCATAGGTGTAAGCGAATCGGCGTTCGCAGCCGATGGCCCGGTCGCCGATGATGAGGCCCGCCGTGCCGCCCATGATTTGGTTTTCAAAACCTTCGGTAGCGGGCACGAACTCTGGGCTGATTTTCCAATACTTCTCGCAAAGGATGCGCACCAGCGCAACGGACGTGCGGGAATGAAAATCAAGGAAAATTTTCTTGACCTCTCCAAGCGGTACTTGGGAGAAAATGCAGACGGTCTTGACCGCCCCCGTCGAGCCAATGCAGTAATCGGAAACAAGATGGGCTTCGGGCAATTGGGGGATGATGGCAACGGGTGTGAGTGCCACGTCCACCTCGCCGGCAAGAAGTTTTTGGGCGCAAACGGCCGGAATGTCGAGGCTCAAATCAATCATCTCCGCCAAATCGCTGCGGAACAGGCCGTAGATGAACGGCTTGGTGTTTAGATAACTGACGGCGGAAAGGCGCATGGCATTTTTCGATTGAGCCGATTTTTCGATTGAACCGATTGAACCGATTGAACCGATTATTCGATTGAGCCGATTGATAGGCGAGCCCTGTTCATCGTTTATAGTTCATCGTTTATAGTTCATCGTTCAAATGGGAGGTGTCGTTTTCCAGTTCAAAAAGCCAAGTTCCGTCCGGCTGCAAATGAGCCACATAAAGACCGGTGTTGGAATGCTCCATGCCTTCCATGGCGGTTGGCGGCAAACCTTTGAGACTGGTGATGAGGCAACGCATGGCGCGGCCGTGGGTGGCGACGAGGATGCGCTTTTCAGGGCGGGTTTTTACCCAATCCACAAATCGTTCGATGCGTTCCAAAAGTTGCCGGGCCGACTCGCCTTCGGCAATGGCAGCATCCAGATTGCCCGATTGCCACTCGGCGATCATAGTGTGGTACCGCTCGTTTTGCTCAGGCGATTGGCGCTGGCCTTCGTGGATGCCCCAACAGATTTCGTTGATGTCAGCCGTTTGTTCCCAAGGGATTTTTTTGTCCAAAAAACCTTGCACCGTCTGGTGGGTGCGGCGGAGTTTGGAGGTGATCACCAATTCAAAATCAATGTGTTGGTGCGCTTCGTAAAATGCCTTGGCTTGGGTGTAGCCCATGTCGTTGAGCTCAGAATCTACGCCGCTGCCTTGCACGATGTTGAGGCGGTTGAGTTCGGTTTGGCCGTGTCGGAGGATGTAGAGAGTCAAGCAATTGTTGGATTGAAAGATTATTCGATTGGAGCGATTGGCGACGCTCAGTTCTGCACAACGGGCAATTCAAAATACCCCCGGAACTCCTTGTCTTCGGCAAATGCCACGTCGGTGAAATCCTGCAGCGCATTGTACAGCGTGTCGCGCTCGATGGGGCGGCGGCCCACTCGGCGAATCATGTCCACCAATTGCTGCGTCGTGAGGGCGGGGTGTTGTTCCTCCGAACCCGCCATCGAATAGATTTTCGTCGTGTCGTCAATCGTGCCATCCAGGTCGTCCACGCCAAAAGCCAAAGCCATTTGTGCGGTGGTGCGCCCAATCATCGGCCAATAGGCTTTGAGGTGGTCGAAATTGTCGAGATAGATACGGCTGATGGCGTAGTTACGCAGATCTTCGATGGCCGTACTTTCGGCGATGTGGCTCATCTGGTTGTCCTGGTTGCGGAATTTGAGCGGGATAAACGTTTGAAAGCCATTGGTTTTGTCCTGCAATTGGCGCAGCCGCTCCAGATGGTCCACGCGGTGTTCCCAGCGTTCGATGTGGCCGTAGAGCATGGTCGCATTGGAGCGGCCACCCAGCCCGTGCCATACTTCATGGATGCGCAGCCATTGGTCGGCATCGCATTTGTCTGCGGCGATTTGCTCGCGGATTTCGGGGTGGAAAATCTCCGCGCCGCCGCCCGGCATACTGTCCAGCCCGGCCTCTTTCATCAGCTTCATCCCCTCTTCGTAACTGATTTTCGCCTTCTTGAAAATGTAGTGGTACTCCACCGGCGTGAGCGCTT
>JBJXFT010000097.1:0-32828 GCA_046155725.1 Saprospiraceae bacterium | reverse complement strand
TCGGGGAACGCTGTTTTGAAGCCCGACATAAAATTGCGGAATTCGTCCTTGCCGTTGAAAGTCTGCCCCGTGGCATAATTCACCACTTGGATGTTGTCTGCAGCGAGGTTTGCCACTTCTTCAAATTTGTTCGCGCTGAACAAATCGTGGATTTTTTTGCTGACGGCAGCATTGTTGGGTGCGACTGGTTTTGGAGCTGGTTCGGCGCAGGAGGCCATCATCAGGAGGCCTGCAAAGAGGAAGAAACTTGCGTTTTTCATGTTTTAGAATGATTGTTGATGTTAGAAGTTGTTGTGGTTTTTTTTCGTTTTTCACGCTTATGCTTAGTTCGCCTTTTCCCTCGGTGTTGATTTTGTTGCCACGACGACGGAGAAAAGCCCAACTGCCGTTCAATCCGGGCTGTATTTCGGGTAAAACTTGCGGTACCCGATCAGCCTTGCAAAGCCACCGATGACCGTGCCCATCACTTTTTGCACCGGCACGGGCGGCCCGGCGATGTAAATTTGGTAGGCATTGGCCATGGCCATGATCTGGAGGAAGTTCGGCGAACCGTCCGGTTTGGTCTTGCCATCGTTCGACAGGCCACAGAACTGCTCGAAAAAAATCTCCGTGTTGAGCGCCGGTTCGAACGTTACGATCATCTCGGTTTTTTCGGAGGCGGAGGGGTTTTTCCATTCGTGCGGGGTGTTTTTGGGGATGGTCACGGTGTCGCCCGGCCGCAAGACCTGTTCTTGGCCGTTGGTTTTTAGCCAAAGTTGGCCTTTTTTGACCTCAAAAGTCTCGTCCTGATCGGGGTGGACGTGCGCTACGGGGACGTGGCCGAGCGGCGCGACCTCAAAATCGAAACGCAGCCGTTTGCCGCCCGAGTCGCGTGCGGTTTCGAGCCAGGTGAATTTTTCGCCCGTGATCTTGTTCGTGATGGATTTGCCTTGGGTTGCCATTTTATCGGAAAAATGTAGTAATGAAAGATGTTGGAATTTGGACGAGGTGACTTCAAGTCACCCCGCGGCTATTTTAATAGCCTTGATTTTCAGTGCTTTTTCGGCGCAGCCAACCCAATCGAGCCTTCGCCAGGGTGGCAAAAAAGCAAACGGGCTGTGTGCGCGGGGTTTTCATGTCGAATGCTTTTTATTGGAAACTTCGGAAGGGTTTGAAACCCTTCCGAAGTTTATAGATTACTTGCCCGAGTTAGCTATGCCGTCTTTCAACTGCATTTGTATGGTGGCGCGGTCCATCTCTACCCAAGCCTCCGTTACCTTGCCTGCGCTGTTGAGTTTGTACACGCCCAGCACCGACACTTTTATCTTGTTGTTGGTAGCGGGCGCGCCCATGAATGCGCCAGTATTTGTACCAGTCAGCGAACCCCGAAGGGTGATGACATTGCCGTTCACGATGACTTCTTCCATCGTGCGCTTGATGTCGGGGAACCCGATTTTGAAAGCCGCCACCCGCTTTTTCAGTTCGTCGTTGGTGTTGGGCTGGCCGCTGAAATAGTGCTTCGCGTCAGGGGCAAAGTAGGCAATCAACTTCTCCCCATCGCCCGCATCGGCAGCAGCCATTATGCCGCGCACGGTGGCTTCGGCGGCGGCGGCTGGGTCGGGCAGCCCTGCCATCAGTTGCGCTTCCATTGTTTTTTGATCGAACTGGACATAGATCGCCTTGATTTTCCAGGACTTGTCGAGTTCAAAAATCGTGTTGAACGGGAAGTTGATGCGGTTGCCCGTGGGCGGATTGCCCATGAACGAGCCGCTGTTCTGGCCTGTGGCCATGCCCCGCACCGCCACTTTGTAGCCCGATTCGATGCAGTCCACCACTTCGTGTTTCATATTGGGGAATGCGCCTTTGAGGCTTTGCACCACACCAATCCAGCCTTGTTTTGGCACGGGCTGGGACAAGAACGGGGCAGATGCCCAGCAGTCATCGGCCAACACCTTGGCGGTTTCATCCGCGTTGCCAGCGTCCACGGCTGCGAAGTATGCCTTCACGATATCCGTCGGCGTGGGGTAATGGTTGTTTGCAAAAAGGGAAGTCGCAACAAATGCGAGGAGAAGGGTCAAGTTGAAAAATTTGATCTGTTTCATTGTGTTTGAAAAATTTAAAAAGTTGGTGAAAAAAAGTTGGTTTTATCGAGGCAGCGATATCAAGTCACCACCTCAATATTTCGAGCGTTCATTTGGTATTTATAGAAACCGTTTGCCTTTCAAGCAGAAAGCCAAGAACAGCAAGATCGCGATGGAAGCAAAAAAGCAAATGGGCTGAGAGCGTCGGTTTTTCATGTCCTTGTTTCGTTTTGGTGCTGCAAAAGTCCCACGCGGCATTGTCCAGCCGCAAGGCCAAAATTTGCTCAAAGCCTGTTCAGGCTTGCTCAAAAGATGTTTTTGAAAAAAGGGGCGGGATTGCCGCCGAGCGGTTTGCACGGCCCGGCGGCTTTTTACCCGTCCTAAAAAATTTCTATTTACTCATCTGGAAGTCGTCCAGGCCACGGAAGAAAGCAAGCTTCCCGTTCACCACTTTGAAGTGGTGCGTGTAGGTGGAAGCGTACGTTTTTCCCGTCGAGGCGAGTTTGTACTCAGCATCAATGAGCACGAACACATCATCGCCATCGGCCACAAAGCGCACAGGCTGAAACTTGGTGTACTGGAATTTGCTGCCCAGTTCTTGGAAGAATTTGCCCACCTCGGCTTTGCCTTTGAACTGGCGGCCTTTCGAGTCGAACATCCGGTCTTGGATGTCGAACATCACATCGTCGGTGCTGCCAGCAAGAATGCCCGGCACGTCGCCCTTGCCAAACTTGCCGTAAACGTCCATGACGACGGCAGTGCTCGGGTTGGCAAGCGAGCCGTAGCCGATTTGGATGATGGCCCCGTTGGCATTGGCGCTCCAGTGCGAAATGCACTTCCCGGCGGCGTTCAGTTCCACAATGTCCATGTCGCGCACCAAGATGGGTTTGCCCGTAGCGGGCATCCCCATGAAAGGCGCGGTGTTGGTGCCGCTCAGCGTCACATCCAAGTAATAGCGGTTGTTGCCCGCCGGAGCGATGCTCCCGATTTTGAACTTCAAATCAGGGAAAGCATTCAGGAACACCTTGTACTGCTCAATGGCGTTCCAAACGCCTTTGATGGGCATGGGCGCGAGGCCGAGTTCGGCAAAGTCGTCGGTGCAAAGGCTGGCGAAGGTGTTGTAGTCGCGGCTTTCGAGGGCGGCGTAGGCTTTGCGGATGTTGGCTTCTGCGTTGTTTTGCGCCGTTGTTGCGGCATTGGCCGCGAAAAGGAAAATCAGGGAGAGGGCGAAAAATTTGATCTGTTTCATTGTTTGAAAAAAGTTGAGAAGTGGAGAGGTTGACAATGTTGAGCATGCTTGCTCTGTCAGATTTGATGCTGCAAAGGTGAAAGCACGGCCACCCCTCCGGCAATCCACCGAAAGCAGGGTTTTCTACTCCCCGAAAAAGGGGGTGTAGGTTTTTTCAAAAAAAGAGTAGGAAAACGGGGGCGTGAAATGAGGGAGAGCGGGGTTCAGCCCGCTACACAGGGAGCGCGGGGTTCAGCCCAATGGTGTTTAGTTAAGGGTTTTAGTGAGCGGCAGAGCCGCCTAATATTTGTAGAAATGGTCGGATGTCTCTGTTTTGGAGGTGCAGCGCACCGGGATATTTAGGTGCGCTGCACCTCCAAGTTTTGACCTTGAACGAATTTCTACAAATATCCTGCGGCTCTGCCGCTTAACTAAACACCATTGGGGTTCAGCCCGCTACACAACTGGCCTACAACAACGAGGGTCAGTGTTGCCCCCCCGCCCCCGCGCTCATATACTGCAACACCATCTTAATCTCCCCGTAGGAATATTTTTCCTCAAAATGCGCCTTCGCTTCGGCGCTTGACAGCGTGTTGTTCTCTCGGAAAAACTGTTCGATTTCCGCCACCTTTTCCCGCTCCATCAGCGCGAAAACATCCAGTTCGCCCAAGCCCACGAAATGCGCCAAATGGCCCTCGATGGTGCTGCGCACAAACCCGCGCTCGGCGGCCACCTCGTCCATCGTCTTGCCCGATTTGAACATCTCCAGGCTCAGCACCTTGGAGTCCGTCTTGGGCGCTTTTTCAGCCAAAGCCTCCGATGCCAACTCCGACATCTGGCCGGGGTAGATGCGGTGTTCCGTGCAATAGGCCTGAATGATGGCGATGAGTTCCGCCCCAAATTGCTGCGCCTTGCCCTTGCCGATGCCATGGATTTTTTTCAGAGCGACGAGATCCAAAGGCAAGTACTGCACGATTTCGAGCAGCGAGCGCGTTGGCACCACCTCGTAAAGGATCAAGCCGTGAGTTTCGGCCACGCCCTCGCGCCACTGTTTCAAACGGACGAACAAAGCGGGATGGGGCGTATTTTTAGGTGCTCCCGATTGGCCGGGGGAAGCAGGCGGGGCAATGCTTTTCGCTGCGCGGAAATCCAGTTCGGCATCCACTTTGGCACGGAGGTAACGGGCGGCGGCGAAGCCGTTCTGGGCATCGGCGAAGCAAGCATTTTTGACAAAAACCTCTCTTTGCAGTATTTCCAAAGCATCCAGCGCGGCCTTCCGAACGGTCTTGTTGTCGGTCAGGATTTGGATATTGCGGACGACGGGCAGCAGCCCCTTGCCCAATTTTTCTTCAAAATATGCTCCCGCTTTTTGCAGGCGGGCAAGCAGGTCGGGATTTTCTTCGGGCAGGGCAGCCTGCGCGAAGTATTCCCGGATTTGGGGTTTGAACCGTTCGGCCATCGCAAAAACCTGCTCGTTGGCCACCCCTTCGAGGGTTTTCAACTGCTGCCCGGCCTCTTGGTGGAGCGTGTTTTCGTGTTCCAAAAACAAGCGCCTCATCTTCGCAAACGCTTGTTTCAGGCGGCCAAAGTCGAACAGTTCGAGCACGAGCGATTGCTGATAATCAGCCTTGGAGCGCGCCAAGTGCTGCTCGTCGGGCGCATTTTTGTCGGCTTCCTCCGTATAGTTTTTCACCACCGAATCGGTCTTCACGCTCGAAAGGATGATCTTGGAACGCAGCACGATGCCCTCGAAACTTTTGCAGCGGCTTAGCGCCACATACACCTGCCCGTGCGCAAAGGCCGCTTGCGCGTCAATGATGGCCCGCTCAAAAGTGAGGCCCTGACTTTTGTGGATCGTGATGGCCCAAGCCAGTTTGAGCGGGTACTGGGTGAAGGTGCCGAGCAATTCTTCGCCGACCTCTTTAGTCTGCTCGTTGAGCGTGTATTTCACGTTGGTCCACTCGGCGGGCGTCACCTCGATGTCTTCCAGTTCGCCGGGGCACCGGACGTAGATAGTGCCCTCGCGGAAGCCCGTCACCTTGCCGATCTTGCCATTGTAATAGCGCTTTTCGCGGTTCATGTCATTCTTGACGAACATCACCTGCGCCTCTTTTTTGCACTCAAAAAACTCGTCGGCGGGAAAAGAGTAGCTGGGAAAATCGCCCTGCACTACGGCTTTGAACGATTTCAAAGGGTGCGCGATGGCTGCCAGTTTTTCAGCGTTGATCTCCTGTGCAGAGCGGTTGTGGGCGGTCAGCGTGATGTACGGCTCCTCGGCTGTGGGCTGGAAATTGGCGATGTAGCGGCTGTTGAGAGCCGTCAGCACACCCTCGTCCAATTGGTTGTTGCGCACCTTGTTCAGCATTTCAATGAAAGTGCTGTCCGATTGCCGGAAGATGTGCTTCAGCTCGATGGACACCGGCTCGGTGTCGCGCAGGGCTTTGCTGCCAAAGAAATACATGGTCTGGTAATGGTCGCGCAACAGATACCACTCCTCGTCCTTTACGATGGGAGGCAACTGGTGCAAGTCGCCGATCATCAGCAATTGCACCCCGCCGAAAGGTTTGTAGTGGTCGCGGTAGCGGCGCAGCACATCGTCAATGGCATCCAGCACATCGGCGCGCACCATGCTGATCTCGTCAATGACCAGCAGGTCGAGACTCTGGATAAGGCGTATTTTTTCGCCCGAAAACCGCCGCTGCCGCGTCGGGTCCTGTGCGCTGCCGGGCACAAAGGGCCCGAACGGCAACTGAAAAAAGGAGTGGATGGTCATGCCCCCGGCGTTGATAGCAGCCACGCCCGTGGGGGCCACCACGACCATGCGCTTGGGCGATTCCTCCTTTATCTGGTGCAAAAACGTAGTTTTCCCCGTGCCAGCCTTGCCTGTTAGGAAGATGTTCTTGTGCGTGTTGCGCACATAGTCGAAGGCGAGTTCGAGTTGCGGGTTTGATTGGAAAGACATAGCAAGAACGGGGAGAGGGCTGAATGACAGGCGAAAGTACCATGCTGCGGGTTGGTTTGCTGCTACAAAAGTCAGGTTCGGCAAAAAAATCGGGGTGCGACCAAGAAGGTCGCACCCCGAAATCTCCAAGCCAGTCAGCCCTGCCTACCGGCAGGCAGGCAATCACTATTATGGGAAAATGCCCATCGAGACATAATCGCCCGCAATCTTTTTGAGAGAGCAGACAAAGGCCGCCGTGCGCATATCCTGAATGTCGGGGTGCTGACGGAAAGTCTCTTTGATCTGGGCGTAGGCAGTGATCATCGTGTCTTCCAGGCCAGAGTTCACGAGGTCTACCTCCGTGCCGCCGCGCGTCAGGAGGTCACGGTCGCGGTCGCTGAGGGTTTTGCCCGTCATCTCCTCCACCTTCAGCATGATGCGGTGGAAAGCGTCGTGCTGGAAACGATTTTCCAAACGCCCAAAACGGTGGTGCGAAAGGTTTTTGAGCCACTCGAAATATGAAACCGTCACACCGCCCGCATTGATAAAAAAGTCGGGCAGGATCACGATCCCTTTGGCGAGGAGTATCGGGTCGGCATCGGCGGTGATGGGGCCGTTGGCGGCCTCGGCGATGATTTTTGCTTTGATGCGCGGCGCGTTTTCGGCAGTGATCTGGTTTTCCAGCGCAGCCGGCACGAGGATGTCGCATTCGAGTTCGAGCGCGGCGGAAGCGTCGCCGATGTGCTTGGTGCCGGGGAACCCGACAATGGAGCCGGTTTCTTTGCGGAACGCCAGCAGTTTCGGGATGTCAATGCCCTCCGCGCTGTGAATGGAGCCTTCGCGCTCGGCCACGCCGATGATTTTCACGCCGCCTTCGGCTTGGCTGATGAGGGCGGTGTTGCTGCCCACGTTGCCGAGGCCCTGCACCACCATCGTTTTGCCTTCGATGCCGGGGGAGAGGCCGATTTTCTTCATGTCGTCTGCGTAGCGCATACACTCGCGCAGGCCGTAGAACACGCCGCGCCCGGTGGCTTCAGCGCGGCCACGGATGCCGTTTTGCGTCACTGGCTTGCCCGTGACGCAGGCGATGGAGTCCACTTCACCGTGGCGGAGGGCTTGGTAAGTGTCGAGAATCCAAGCCATTTCGCGCGGGCCGGTGCCGTAGTCGGGGGCTGGCACGTCAATGCCGGGGCCGATGAAATTCTTTTTGACAAGTTCGGAAGTGTAGCGGCGCGTGATGTTTTGCAACTGCTCTTCGGTGAATTTGGCGGGGTTGATCTTGATGCCGCCTTTTGCGCCGCCGAACGGAACGTCCACGAGGGCGCATTTGTAGGTCATCAGGGAGGCAAGCGCCATCACCTCGTCTTGGTCTACCGATTCGTCGTAGCGGATGCCGCCTTTGGTGGGCAGGCGGTGGTGGCTGTGCTGCACCCGATAGGCTTCTATGACTTGGTAATCGCCGCCGACCCGGATGGGGAAACGGATTTGGAGCACAAGGTTGCAGGCTTTGATCTGCTCTACGAGGCCCTTGGGGATGTCGGTGAAGGCGGCGGCCTTGTCAACGTAGTTCTCTACGCTTTTGAAAAAACTAATTTTTCCACTCATTTTTTTCGTCGTTGAGTTGGTGTTCTATGTTGGTGAGCTTGCGGTCCAAGCGCAGGAGCTGCCACACGATGCCCAGGAAGATGATCAAAATAACGCCCACGACGACGTAGATTTTTCCCGTCTCCCGCATGAAATCGCGGTTGCCCTGTGCTTGGAGGGCGGGCAAAGATATTGCCACGCACAAAATGATTGTCAAAATCTGGCGGATTTCAGAAAATTTCATGCTCCAAAAAGGCTGAAAGTTTGCGTTATCTGGGATAATTGGAAACGGCGCAAGGTAGGAGAGTTTTTGTTTTGCCGACAAAATGTGACGACATTTTTAGAGCCGAATCAAAGCCTCCCATTGTGCGTGAGAGAGCGCGTGAGGGAGCGCGTGAGGGAGCGCGTGAGGGAGCGCGGGGTTCAGCCCGCGTCACACTTTTTGTATACGCGGGCTGAACCCCGCGCTCCCTCACGTTCCCCACATCCTCAAAGCACCCCATTGTGCGTCTGGTAAATCACCGCAGTCATGGTTTGGCCCACGGCTTTCAGCACATTTTTGTCAATCACGCTCAAGTTGTCCGCATGGGTGTGGTGATAAGCTCCGAATGGGCGTTCGCCCTCATTGGGCATACTGATAATGTCAATCATGGGAATGCGCGCGCCACGGATGACGAACACGTGATCGTCCGTGATGCCGCCCCGATGTTCAGGCACAAAATATTTGCCATAGCCCAGAGAGGCCGCCATGTTCCACACCTTGTTCACCGTTTGCGGTGCCACCTCCATCGAAATGCCTTCTTTGTAAAAACGCGCGCCTTTTGCCCCCACCATGTCGAGCAAGATGGCGAAATAAGGCGAGTAGGCCGGGCGGTGGAGGTTTGCGGCCCAATGTTGCGAGCCGAGGCACCAAGTTTCGGAAGCCCCGCCGTCGTCGCCCTGATCTTCCACATCGAAGAGCAGCAAGTCCACCCCCACGTCCACAGGATGAGCAGCGAGCGTTCGGGCAAGTTCGAGCAGCACCGCCGCGCCGCTTGCGCCATCGTCGGCCCCGTCAATAGGCTTGTTTTTGTCTTTGGTGTCCTTATCGGCCTGAAAACGGCTGTCCCAGTGCGCTGCGATAAGGATTCGCTTGGCGGCTTCGGGCTTGTATTGTCCGATGATGTTGATCCCATTGAACGTGCCGCCTTTGAAGTGTGGGGCTTGGAATTTTTGCTCGATAACCGTCAAGCCGTGACACTTGAACTCTTTGGCAAACCATTCCGCACATTTTTTGTGCGCTGCCGAATTTGGCACACGCGGGCCAAAGTCCACCTGCCTTTTTACAGCAAGAAAAGTTGAATCGGCGTTGAAGTCCGGCACAGCGATTTGCGGGACGTTGGGCTTGGGCTTTTCAACTGGGGCGGGCGGGGCGGGCGTTTTTTTCAAATAAGGCTGGGCAACATAAAAAACAGCCAAGAGCAGCAATGCTGCCAGAAGGCCGTAGGCCAAGAGAGGGCGCTTTTTCTTTTTTTGCATGGGAGAAAATGAATTTGGGAGGTGATTTGGAACGGGCGCAAAGAACGGAGATTTCGCCTTCCTATTTTTGAACGGGTTTTTCTACACGCGCTCCCAAGGCCAAAAAGGCTTGATTTTCACCACCTCGATTCCTTCGGCCACTTGCTCAAACCAGCGCAGGGGCGCCTGCGTCTTGTCGCCCGTCTGCGTGTCGCATTTGAAAAACAGGTAGTAAATCTGGAGGCAGTGCCCCACGCGGGAAAGCAGCGAATCGAGCTGGCTGTGGGGCGAAGGGCGGCGGCGCTGCGAAAGCCATTTGTAGTAAGCGTCGTCGTGTGTTTCGATGACATCCAAAACCACTGCGTCGTTCGTATAAGATTCCATAAAGCGGCGGGCCAAGAGACCGTGGTGCTTAGTCCAGTCGCGGGGGCGGGTGCGGCTTTCGGCGTGTTTGAAAGCATCGTGCGCCAGCGCGATGAGGCGCAAGCGGGAGCGGTTTTCGACCGAAAGGTTTGGGATGGCCGCCACGTTGTCCAGCACCTCGCGCACATGGAGCGCGACTTTGCCTTCGGGATGCCCGAACCGAGGCTCGCCCCACAGCAGCCCGTGGCGGAACTCCGGCAAGGATAGCAGCCGCCGCTCCAATTCCGTTTCTGGGCGCAGGAGGCGTTCGAGTGCGTTGGGCGAATGCAAAAAACGGTCAGTCACAGGCGTTAGTCTATCTTGTCTTGGCGTTTGTCGGTGGGGTCGGAACAATGGGCCGAGGGCTCCGTTTGTACGTTTTCAAAATCATTTTTGCGGAAGTCAGAGGTTCTGGTTAACGCCGCGTTAAATGAAAACATTCTGGCAGCAAAGGAGCAGCCGTCGCGTTTAAACCGCGTTTTTGCAACAAAATTAAACCTTGAACATGAACAGATTTTGGTCAACTCTTCTTGCAGGCGCAACGGGCGGCCTCGTCACGTTGGGCGCGGCAAAAATGCTCGAAAAACCCCAAACCACCCCATTCCCGGAGCAGCAAACTTACTCCAAACAAGTAAACTATGGAGGCGCACCTGTGCCGGTTGATTTTACCAAAGCCGCTGAGCGCACTATGCCCGCCGTAGTGCACATCAAAGCCTCCGAAAGCAGAGAGGCCGCCCTCCAGCGCCAGCGCGAAAACCGCTACTCCAATCCGTTCCAATACTTTTTTGGCGACAGCTACGGCTACGAACAGCAGCCCCGCACTGGCACCGGTTCTGGGGTCATTTACAGCTCCGACGGGTATATCCTGACCAACAACCACGTGGTAGAATTTGCCACCGAATACGAGGTGACGCTGCACGACAACCGCGAGTTCCGCGCACGTCTCGTGGGCCGCGACGCAAACACCGATATGGCCGTTATCAAAATTGACGCAAACGATTTGCCCGCCATCGAAATCGGCAATTCCGACGACGTGCGGGTGGGCGAATGGGTGCTCGCGGTGGGCAATCCTTTTGACCTCACTTCTACCGTTACGGCCGGCATCATCAGCGCAAAAGGCCGCGACATCAACATCATAAAAGGCGGCAGGCCCATCGAATCCTTCCTCCAAACAGATGCTGCGGTGAACCCGGGCAACTCTGGCGGCGCACTCGTGGATGCTACCGGCAAACTCATCGGCATCAACTCCGCCATTGCCACCCCCACCGGCGTTTTTGCGGGCTACTCTTTTGCCATCCCGGTCAACCTCGTGAAGCGTATCGCGGACGATCTGGTGAAGTATGGCGAATATCGCCGGGCTTATCTTGGCGTGAATCTTGCTACGATGGACCCACACGTAGCGCAAAAACTCGACATCCCGTTCACGCAAGGCGTAGTGGTCACTACCCTCGACCCCGTAGGGTCTGCCGCGCAAGCCGGAGTGCAAGAGAACGACGTGGTGACCAAAGCAAATGGCAAAACGGTGACAACCAGTTCTGAACTAATGGAACTCATCGGGCGTTCAAAGGTGGGCGAAACATTGACGCTCAATGTAGTGCGCGACGGAAACTCCCGCGAAATCCCCGTCCGCCTAAAGCCGCAAAGCAACAATTGACAAAAAAGGCCGTTCCTGTGGCCTACTAAGATAAAAAGTTGGTTTTTCGTTTTGTTTTGATGTGCCGGCCCTTGCGCAATGCAGGGGTCGGCTTTTTTGTGCCCGTTAGGATTGTATGTTTGCCCAAAAACCTGCCCTTCGGTTGGGCACCAAACCGCCCAGAGCAAACTAATAGCCAGCCCGCCAATACCTGCTGCGACCGCCCGTAAAGTTTGGTCTTGGGTTTTGGCAGCCACAACAGCATTGGCCGTAACCGTTTTCTTTTTGCTCAAAACGCCACCGCCCCCACCCGAAGAAACCCTGTCGCCCGATGTGCTCGACACCATTCCAACAAGCCCGACCAGCACAAGCGCGTAGTTGTGGCAGACAGGGTTTTGAATAAAGAACCGTACTAAAGCATCCCGAACTTCTCGGGATCGGATCATTCGGACTTAATCTTCAAAAATCGAATCGTACGGCTATAGCGGCCATTCTGTCAATTGTAGCAACTCAAACGGCCTATAAGCGTTTCCCCAAAAAAGCATATTGACTATGAATGCTATCAAGCGCTACACCCTTCTTCTCTGGCTCTGCCCCGCCCTCCTTTTCTCCCAAGAAAAACCTGCGCTCGGCTATTATTTGCCTGCGGCAAATTACAGCCCCGCCATCCCCACGCCCGCCAATTGGTTGGGCTACGAAGTGGGCGAATGGCACGCCACGCACGACCAACTCCTCGGCTACATGAAGGCGCTCGATGCCGCCAGCGACCGCATCGCGCTGCAGGAATACGGCCGCTCGCACGAAGGCCGCCCGCTCGTGTGCCTCATCCTCACTGACCCCGCCAACCACGCCCGTTTGGAGGAAATAAAAACCGCCCGCGAGGGCCTCGTGAACCCCGCCGAGAGCGGCAGGTTGGATTTGAAAAATATGCCCGCCGTGAATTACATGGGCTACTCCATCCATGGCAACGAAGCAAGCGGCAGCAACGCCGCCCTGCTGGTGGCCTACTACCTCGCTGCCGCCCAAACGCCCGAAGTAGAACAACTTTTGCGCAACACCGTCATCCTGCTCGACCCCTGTTTCAACCCCGACGGGATGCAGCGCTTCTCCGCTTGGGTCAACGGCCACAAGAGCCAAAACCCCTCGCCCGACCCGGCTGGCGACGAGTACAACGAGCCTTGGCCGCGCGGCCGCACCAACCACTATGGCTTCGACCTCAACCGCGACTGGCTGGTGGCACAGCAACCGGAAACCGTGGGGCGCGTCGGCATTTTCCAAACATGGCACCCCAACGTGCTGACCGACCACCACGAAATGGGCAGCGGGTCTACCTTCTTTTTTCAGCCCGGCGTACCGAGCCGCGTCAACCCCATCACGCCCGCCCGCAACCAAGAACTGACCGCCAAAATCGCCACCTACCACGCCCGCCTACTTTCGGAGAAAAAAATCCTGTTTTACACGGGCGAAAACTTCGACGATTTCTACTACGGCAAAGGCTCCACCTACCCCGACGTGCAGGGCAGCATCGGCATTTTGTTCGAGCAGGGCAGCAGCCGAGGCACGGTGCAGGAGACTGAAAATGGGTTGCTGACTTTCCCCTACTCCATTCGGAACCAAGTGTTTGCCTCGCTCTCCACGCTGCAAGCCGTGGGCGAAATGCGCGTGGAACTGAACGAGTACCTGCGCGATTTTTTCAAATCTGCCATTGAGGAAGCGCGAAAAAGCGAGGTGAAAGGCTACGTTTTTGCGGATGAAGATTTGCCCGCCCGCGAGTTTCTCGCCTTGCTGGGGCGGCACCGCATCGAAGTCCAAAACCTTGCGGAAAACTTGACCCTGCGCGGGCAAACATTTCAAAAAGGAAATGCCTTTTTTGTGCCGGCGGAGCAGCCGCAGTACCGCCTCATCCGGGGCATTTTTGAGCGGCCAACCCAATTTCAGGACAGCATTTTCTACGACATCTCGGCGTGGACCTTGCCCGATGCGTTCGGCCTGCAATGGAGCGCAGTGCGGGGCGAAGACTATGATTTGCGAAAGCAAAAAAAGGGGCTTGGCCTCGTGTCGCTCCACCCGCCTTCCGTGCTCGCAGGCGGGCCGGACTATGCCTACGTCGTTCCGGCAGCCGGCTACGAAATCCCGAAATTGTTGGTGCGATTGCAACAAAGCGGCCTGCGCGTCCGCGTGGCGATGGAGGCGTTTGAGGCCGAAAGCCAGCGTTTTGAGGCGGGTTCGATTGTCATAGCTGCCGACCGCCAGCCGATGAGCGCCGCTGATTTTGTGGAAAAGATAAGCGAGCTGGCGCAGTCGGGCATCTCCCTTGCCAGCATCCAGAACGGCCTAACGCCAGATGGCCCCGATTTGGGCAGCAGCAATTTCCCCGTCGTGCGCCCGCCCAAAGTTTTGCTCCTCACGGGCGATGGGGTCAACGTGGCCGATGCGGGCGAAATCTGGCATTTGCTGGATACGCGCTACAACTTGCCCATCACGCTGGTGGAGACGGCGCGGTTTGGTTCTTTGAACCTTGCGAAATACAATGTGCTCATACTCGCCAATGGGAATTACGGCAGCCTGCCGGTAGACAAAGTGAAGCAATTCGCGCAAGATGGCGGCACCATCATCGCCACGGGGAGCACTTTGAAATGGCTGAAAAACGCGGGGCTCGCGGCACTCGAATTCCGCAACCAAGCCCCCGATGCGCCCAGTCGCCGCGCATATTCCAATCTCTCGGAAGACCGCGGCGCGCGCACCATGCCGGGCGCAATTTTCGAGGCCGACTTGGACCTCACGCACCCGCTTTGCTTTGGCTACACGCGCCTGCGCTTGCCCGTTTTTCTTTCCGACACGCTTTTTGTGGAAACAGCCAAAAACCCCTACGCTACGCCCGTGGTGCTGACGAAAGACCCGCTGCTGGCCGGCTACATCCACGCAAAACAAAAGCCTCTGAGCTTCAATGCCGCCGCTGCAATCGTGTGCGGGCTTGGTCGCGGCAAGGTGATTTGCTTTCCCGGAAACCCAAATTTTCGGGGCTTCTGGTATGGCACCAACCGGTTGTTTGCAAACGCTGTTTTCTTTGGCCACCTCATCAGCGCGGAGGGCGCGGAGAAGAAGTAACTTGGAAAATTATGCCGTTCCAGACCATCGCTTTCGACGCAAAACGTTTTTTCAACAACGCCACGGGCCTCGGTTTTTACAGCCGGACGCTGCTCGATGGGCTGCGCCGTCTTTACCCCGAGCACCGCTACCTGCTCTACACGCCTTACAACAAGGGCCAATTGGTGCCGCACGACGATGGGATGCGCCTGCCCGACTCTTGGCTTGGGCGAACGTTCCACCCGGTGTGGCGAAGCCGGGGCATCACCGCGCAATTGCAGCGCGACGGCGCGGATGTTTTTCACGGGCTTAGCCACGAACTTCCCATCGGCCTGCGTCGGGCGGGCATCCGCAGCGTAGTTTCCATGCACGACCTGATTTTTATGCGCTACCCGCATTTGTACCCCGTGGCAGACCGGTTTTTTTACGAAAAAAAATATCGCCGCGCAGCGGAAGAAGCCGATTGTGTGGTGGCCATCAGCGAACAAACCCGGGCGGATTTGGAAAGGTTTTTCAACATCCCGGCCCGGTATGTGCGGGTCATCGGCCAATCCTGCGATGCTGCTTTCGAGCGGCTCAGCCTCCGCCAGCAGCCTGAGCGTTTGGCGTTGCCGCTCCCCTCGGATGGATTGGGCATCCCAGCCTCAGATTTCCTGATTTCGGTAGGGAGCCTCACGCCGCGCAAGAACTGGCACACGCTCCTCGACGCGCTTTTTGTGTTGAAAAACGAGGGGCTTGAAGTGCCGCTCGTGGCCGTGGGCGCGGGCAAAGGCGCATATCCCGAGGGGTTGCGGGCACAAGCCAAAGGGCTGGGCCTGCGGGTGTTTTGGATTGGCTATTTGCCGACGCAGGCACTTGCGCTGCTCTACCGCCGGGCGGCGGCGTTGGTGTACCCTTCGGTGTTCGAGGGTTTTGGCATCCCGATCTTGGAAGCGATGACGGTGGGGATTCCGGTGGTGACGAGCCGGGGAGGCTGTTTTGAGGAAGTGGGCGGCGCGGCCGCGATGTACGCGGACCCGACCGATGCGGCTGATTTGGCGGGGCAAATTTCCATGGTGTTCGATTCGGGAGTTCGCACGGATTTGGTTTCCAAAATGCCCGCTCAAATCGAGCAGTTTTCCCCCGAAAAAATATGCGCCGCGTGGATAGGGGTGTACGGAGGTTTGGGGGTTTCTGGTTTAAGGGTTTGAGCATTCTGAAACCAGAAACCCTCAAACCCTTAAACCAGAAACCCAAAAATCAACCTTTATTCTGCGCAGAAAAATCCATCCGGTTGAGCGCCATCAATTCCTTCATAGTTTTCTGCATCCCGTCCACAGAGCCGTCGAGGAAGATGATATTGCCCTTGCCGTGTTCGGTGAAGTTCTTGATTGCTTCCGTCCACATCGAGAACAAGATGACCGAGGTGTCGAGGTTGGCCGTCTGCATTTCTTTGGCGGCGTGGCTCATGCCCCGTGCCACTTCTTCGCGGAAAAGGGCGACGGCTTGGCCGCGCATCCGGGCGGCTTCGCGCTCTGCTTCGGCGGATATTTTGATGGCATTGCCTTCGGCTTCAGCGGCTTTGGTTTTGGTGATTAGGAGGGCTTGGCCTTCGTTTTCGGCGGCGGCTTTGAGGTTGTTGGCCGCCACGATTTTCGACATGGAGCGCATCACTTCCTCGTCGAACGTGATGTCGTTTATCTGCAAATCAATGAGGTGGAATCCCCAATCTTCGAGCATGTGGTCAATGTTGACCTTTACGGCTTCGGTGATTTCGTTGCGCAGCGAGAGCACTTCCTGCTGCTTTTTGGTAGCCACGAAAGAGCGGATGCTGCCTTCCACGGTGCGGGTCAGCGTGGCCATGAAATCGCGGTCGCCGACAAATCGGAAGGCTACTTTTTTTACCGTTTCTTCGGCATTGTCCATCACCGAAAAAAGGAGCAGCGAGGTGAAATGCACGTTGGCCTGGTCAATCGTGACGGCTTGGAAGTTGAGTTCCACCGCGCGGTTTTGCACCGAGATGCGCTTGAAAATCTGCTCGATGAGCGGGATTCGGAAAGTGAGGCCGGGGTAGAGCGTTCGGTTGTATTTGCCAAAAATGGTGGTGATGGCTACCGTACCTTGCTGCACGGTGACGATGCTCAAAAAAAGGAGCACGGCGATGATTGCAATGTAGTAATACTGCATGGTGTGGGTGTGAAAAGTTTGACGGTTTGTTTTAGGAGCGGCAAAGGTGGAGGCTCAAATGCTGCGCCGCAAGTGCAGGGCTTTGGTTCTCCGACCAACCGCTCGTTTTCAGGGCGTGAAAATGAGGATAATTTCGGCGATGGGGGCGATTAAGTAACCACCACAAATTAGTTTGACTTATTCACCACGGAGGACACGGAGGGCACAGAGTTTAACGCAATGATTTTCAAGAGAAAAGTCTCCGTGCCCTCCGTGTTCTCCGTGGTGAAGCAAATTAGCCGAAGTACTTATCTCTCTCGAAAAAGAGGTGGGGAGTGTACTGGGCATCGGCACCCGCTCGAATCCGTCACGTTTTCCGGCTGGGGTTAGGACGGTTGACGCGGATGAGTTGATTTTCAAGATTGCCTTCTGATGCTTCTATCGCTGCGTGGATGCGATAAGCCAAAGCAGAGACATCGCGGTCTTCTGTGCAAATGATAATTCCAGAATGTTGGGAGGAGAGGCGATGCAGGTGTTTAAAATCCTGGTAATTGAACGTGACAACGATCCGTTTTTCGGAATGGGCAAAAGATAAGACCTCGTCGTCGGGGATACCTTGGTTGGCTTTGCCGGCATCCTTCGTTGTCAGCACATCGTGGTTCAGGCTTCTTAGCATTTCCACGACTGCGTGATCCATATTTTCATTGGTGTACAATTTTGCCATAGGTCAGTTTTCCAGAGCTTGTTCATCGGAATAGTTATCCAAGATATCTTCCTCAATTTCGGCTTTGTGGGCGTTGTAGTAAGCCCAAGCATTTTTCAGATCGACGGGAGTCATGGTAGGGAAGTTGTACAAGATTTCCTCGTCTGTAAAACCCAAATGACGATGATTCACCAGCGACCAAACGGGCATACGCGTGCCTTCGATGCAGGCTCTGCCGCCACAAACGCCGGGCGTTTTCGCAATGCCTCTGGCTGTTTTCTTTCGGCGGTCAAAAATGCGGCTGAGCAGGATATCCGTTTCCCTTTCAGTAAGTTGGGAGAGCAAAGTTTCTGCTTGTTGCAATGTGGTCATGGCTGATTTTTTTACAAAAATACAACTTGCCCTTGGAAGGGTGTCAAAATAACATTCACTCCTTTTTTGGTTGGGAGCGCGAAGGTGGGTAGGCAAGGTTACTTTTGCCAACACAATCAGAAAATTTTTGGCCATGACTATCGCTAAACAAATTCTTGCCCTCTCGTTTTCCCTCACCCTCTCGCTCCTCTCCCAAGCCCAAACCCTGCGAGGCACCATCCGAGATGCCGACAACGGCGGTGCGCTGACGGGCGCGACCGTGATGCTGCGCTACAGCCGTGGCGGGGCTGCGCCCATTTCGCTCGCCACCAGCCCTGCGGGCGAATTTGTTTTTGAAAAAATCCGCGCCGGCTACTACTCTCTGGAAATAACGGCACAGGGTTTTGAAACCCAAGCCATTGCCGAAGTGAACGTGGCGGCAGGGAAGGAGCAAGTGCTCGACATTGCGCTGCGCCGCTCGGCGGCCCAACTGGCAGAAGTGACCATCTCGGCCACACAGCCAGGACGCCGCGTGCCGCTCCCGCTCGGCGAAATCCCGCTCACCCGCGACCAGACGCTGCGATTCCCGGCCACGTTTTTTGACCCTGCTCGGCTCGCCACCGCCTATCCCGGCGTGGCGCAAACCGACGACGGCACCAACAGCCTGAGCATACGCGGCAACAGCCCGGCCTCGGTGCGCTGGCGGCTCGAAGGGGTGGACATCGTGAACCCCAACCACTTGCCCAATGCCGGCACTTTCAGCGACCGGCCTGCTGGCGCGAGCGGTGGCATCCTGATGTTTTCGGCACAATTGCTGGACAATTCCTCGCTGCTCACGGGCGCGATGCCGGCGGGCTACGGCGACGCGCTGGGCGGGATTATGGACATGAACCTGCGAAAGGGAAACAATCGCCAGCACGAGTTCACCGCGCAAGCCGGACTTATAGGTTTGGATTTGGCTGCCGAAGGCCCCCTTAGAGGTGAGAGAGGTGAGAGCCGTGAAAGTCGTGAGAGAAAGCGGAATGCTTCCTACCTTGTCAACTATCGCTATTCCACGGTAGGGCTGCTGGGGCAGTTGGGCGTTTCGTTTGGCGACGAGCAGATCAATTTTCAGGATTTGTCTTTCAAGCTCGATTTTGAAGGGAGGCGGGGCAGGCGCTGGTCGGTGTTTGGGTTGGGCGGATTGAGCGAGAACACGTTCCGGCACAAGAGCGACACCAGCGAGATAAAAGCCTACAAGGATTTTTTTGACATTGACTTTCAATCAAAAACGGGTGTGCTGGGGGTGTCGAATTGGTCGCCGCTGTGGCGCAATGCTTGGGTGAAAGTGACAGTGGCGGCTTCTGGGCAAGCGACCGATCGGGCTTCGATTTCCTCAACGGACTTCTTTCGCGACAGCAGGGACAATATTGACGAATCCAAAATTTCGACGGCCATCACGGTTTCGCAGCGTTTGTGGCGGCAGTTCCGGCTGTCTGGAGGCATCGCCGCGACGCGCCAAAGTTTTTTCGGAAAATCCAGCTCCCCCTTTTACGCCCAAGATCAAGAAATAGCCAACCACAAATACCTTTCCCTACAGCCATGGGGGCAGGTGGCTTGGAACAGCAAAAACCAGAACACCACGGCCAGCATAGGTTTGCACAGCCTGTATTTCAAAAACCCTTACAACGCTTTCCCTTCCTTGTCCGAATACGCGGCCTATTGGGAGCCGCGCCTCGCAGTGTCCCAAAAATTGGCCAAACGCCACCGTCTTTCCCTTTCGGCAGGCATTCACACCCAACTCTCCCCTCAATGGCTGTTGAGCGATGAACAGGCTTTCATGTTAGGGAAGAATATTGCGTTGGCCTACACTTGGGATATCGCTCCCAATTGGTTGTTCAAGGCAGAGGCTTACCACCAAAAGGTAGAGGCCTTCGCGCCTTCGTTGCCCATTCAATTTTCCACCCTGAATGCCAGCGAGTATCAGCCGAACGACTACGAGTTTTTTTATACCATTGAGCGCGGCAGCAACACGGGCGTTGAATTCAATGTAGAGCGCCGCCTCGCCGATGGCTGGTTTATGCTTGCCAACACCAGCATTTTTGAGTCAAAATACAAGCGCAGCAGCAGCGGTGCCTGGCTCCCTTCTCGCTGGGACATCGGCCACATCGCCAACCTGACTTTCGGCAAAGAATGGCAGCGCGAAAAACGCCCCGGCAAGGAGCGCACCATCGGCCTGAATGCCAGGGCCGTGTGGGCAGGCAGCCCCCGGGAGGCCGATATCAACCTCGCGGTCTCCAGGGCAACCCAAACAACGATTTTTGATGAAACAAGGGGCTACACCTACCAATACCCTGACTATTTCCGCCTCGACCTGCGCGTGTACTGGCGCAAAAACCTCGGCAACCGCCGAAACTCCACGTTCGCGCTCGACCTCCAAAACCTGACGGGGCGGCAGAATCTGGCCTACCACTACTACGATGCCTATACCAACCGTATCGAGACGAAATACCAACTCGGCACCATTCCCAATTTCAGTTGGCGGGTGGAGTTTTGAGGCTGCCGTCTTATAGTTCGTAGCCCGGCAAGCCGGGCAAATACTCAAACTTTCCTTGCTCAAAATCCAACGAGCAACAATAGGTGGCCAGCCCGTTGGTGACGGCCAAAAAGGGCGCGCGGAGGCCGAGGTTGTACCGCGCCGCTTGCTCGAAGGTTTGTTGGTTGAGCGCGATTTTGGGCGATTTGCACTCTACCAAAAGCCAGGGCTTCACTTCGGCATCGAACACCACCACGTCGCAACGGCGGCGCAAGCCGTTCACTTCGATTCCCACCTCCGAGCGGATGCGGTGCGCGGGGTATTTTTTTTCTTCCAAGAAATAGAGCAACACCAATTGGCGCAGGAGTTCTTCGGGCGTGAGCGCCACGTCTTTGCGGCGGATGGGGTCGAACACATAAGCCGAATCGCCCGATTTGGAAAGCCGGAGGCGGGGCTGGAATTGGAGGAAATCGAGTTCGAGCAGCATTGGTTGCGGGTGGAAGGTGAGGGCGTTCAAGCAGTGGGCTTTGGGCGAAAGTAGGACATCGGGCAAAATTCCCTCCATTCAAAAGCACAGCCGTACATTTCGGCGACTTTTATGTAGCGGGCTAAATCCCGCGCTCCCTCAACGAGTCATTCAAAAGTGCAGCCGTACATTTCGGCGGTTTTATGTAGCGGGCTAAACCCCGCGCTCCCTCAATCGGATCAATCAAGTCAATCGAAAAATCATGGATCGTTTTATCGGCCTCGTCGGCATCGTAGTTATCCTCGGCATCGCTTACGCCCTTTCCAACAACCGCAAAGCCATCAACTACCGCACGGTGGGCATGGGGCTTTTGCTGCAAGCCGCGCTGGCGGTGTTCATTTTGAAAACATGGTTGGGCCAAGCCATTTTTGGTTGGCTGGGCAAGGCAGTCACCAAAGTATTGGACTTTTCCGTCGAGGGCGCCCGCTTTGTTTTTGGCATTTTGGCCGACGACAAGGCGTTTGGGAAGGTCATCGAAAGCACCGAAAAAACCGTGGGCGCGCAGCCTTGGAGCGTGGACGGCCTCGGCGACCCGGTCTTCGTGGGCGGGTTTATTTTCTTTTTCAAAATCATCCCCACCATCATCTTCGTGGCTTGTCTGGTCAACATTTTCTACCACATCGGCCTCATGCAGTGGATAGTGGAGAAACTCGCCAAGGGGCTGAACTACATCATGAAAGTGAGCGGGGCGGAAGCCCTGAGCAATATTTCGAGCGCATTCGTGGGGCAGGTGGAAGCCCAGATCATGATCAAGCCCTACCTGAAAGGCATGACGATGAGCGAACTGATGGCTTCCATGACAGGCAGTTTTGCCTGCATCGCCGGGGGGGTGATGGCAGCGTATATCGCGTTTGGCGTAAAAGCCGAATACCTCATCGCCGCCAGCATCATGGCCGCACCGGGCGCGCTTGCCATCGCCAAAATTATATGGCCCGAAACCGAAGAATCCGAGACGCAGGGCGTGGTGAAACTCAAAGTGGGCAAGCAGCACTCCAACATCGTGGACGCTATCTCTGCCGGCTGCACCGACGGCCTCAAAGTCGGCCTCAACGTGCTGGCGATGCTCGTCGGTTTCCTCGCGCTCATCGCGCTCATCAACTACCTGCTCGGCGCGGCGGGCGGCCTGGCCGGATACCCAGAGTTTGGGCTGAACAGCATCCTCGGCGGGCTTTTTTCGGGCTTTGCTTTTGTGATGGGCGTTCCGTGGCACGAAGCCCCGCAGGCCGGCGCGCTCATGGGGACCAAACTTGTGGCCAACGAATTTGTGGCTTACCTCCAACTCAAGCCCATCATCGAGGGCAATTTGCTGTCTGAAAAAACCATCGCCATCGTGAGTTTCGCCCTTTGCGGCTTTGCCAATTTTGGCTCGGTGGGCATCCAGATCGGCGGCATTTCGGCGCTCGAGCCGAGCCGCCGCGCCGATTTGGCGAAGTTGGCTTTCCGCGCGCTCATCGCCGGCACCTTGGCCAGCTACCTTTCGGCCACGCTGGCGGGGCTGTTGTTTTAGGAGGCAAACGTGGTACGCAAAACAAACACAATGGGAAAACTGGCCTTGCTGTTGGCAGCACTGATTTCGGGGGGGGCATTTTGGGCAAATGGCTTCGCCGCTCAATGGGGGGGAATGCCTATTTATCAGTATGCCAACTTCCCGAAAGTTTTGAACTTTCGGGAAGTTCAAGTACGCTACAATCCAGACTCGCTCCTATTCTTCGAAAAACAAAAACGGGCCCTCGCGCAAAGCTCCCTCCCCGCCCAAACACTCGCCGTGGCGAACACTTTTCGAGGAACGCCCTACCTGACCGGCACGCTCGACCGAACGGCAAAGGAATGTCTGACGGTCAACCTCCGCCAATTGGACTGCTGGACTTTTGTGGAAAACAGCCTCGCCATCGCGCTGGCGGAGCCGGGAGATTTTGAATCTTACAAAGCACATTTGCAGGAACTCAGGTACTGGGGCGGCAACTTGAAAGGCTACGGCTCGCGCATCCATTATTTCACCGGATGGCTCTTGCAAGCGGAAAAGCGCGGCATCCTCCAAGACCTCACCGAAACGATGGGCGGCATCCCTTACCAAAAAAAAATCGGCTACATCTCTGCCCGCCCCGCCAAATACCCCAAGATCAAAAATGCGGAGACGCTCCAAGCCATCCGCGCTGCCGAGCGGCGCATCAATGCGCACCAATGGTTCTTCATTCCCAAAAATCGCGTGGCGCAAATGGAGCATCTCCTTCAAGAGGGCGACATCATTTCGCTCACGGCTTGGAAGCCCGAACTCGACATCGCGCACCAAGGCTTCGCCGTCCAGATCAACGGGCGCATCCACCTCATGCACGCCTCTTCGCTGGGCAAAAAAGTGATCGTGTCGAAACAGCCCTTGCCCCAATACCTCGCCGCCCAGCGCGGGCAGACGGGGATTATGGTGGCGCGGTTGCGGCAATGATTTTTCTGGGACTTCTGCGGTTTGCTGAAAAACGGCGAATGGCTGGTGCGGAGTTGGGGCAGCGGTGGGCCTAACACTAAAACAGACTACCAAAGAATTGATACTGCCAGATACGTTTCAATCAGCTCATACTCTCTACGTTGGTAGAAGTCAAGCGGTGAAATAGGTGTTGGAGCAGGTGCAGGGGGGGGACAGTAAGGACAAAACCCTTCCGGTGTTTTGCTGAGGCGGTCATTGTTAGAGAATCTTTCTAATTTTGCGTACAAATTAAAGGATCAAATTTATACACAGATGATATTCGAAAGCGCAACACTCGGTATTCCAACGGAATTTGAAGATGAAAACAAAGCCGTGGAGGATGCAGGCCAAGAAGACGAAGACAGCGTCGCCGTCCCGTTCGATCCTAAAGCTATCAAAATTACACCCAGAATTATCAGCTTGGATATGTTGATAAAAAGACTGGCGAATGACGAGATACACCTTAACCCTGATTTTCAACGCTTATTTGTTTGGAAAGACGAGCGCCAAAGCCGCTTGATAGAATCCTTGCTGCTCCGATTGCCCTTGCCGGCTTTTTACTTTGATGGGAAAGACGATAGCAAATGGGAAGTAGTGGATGGTCTGCAAAGGCTTAGCACCATCAAGCGATTTGTAATAGACAAGGAAAACAACCTCCGCCTGACCGGACTGGAGTATCTCCGTCAGTTTGAGGGCAAGTCATTTGACGAATTGCCACGTGACTTGCAGCGGCCTATCGAAGAAGCTCCAGTCACGGCTTATATCATCGAAGCAGGCACTCCGGATGAGGTAAAATTCAACCTTTTCAAGCGCATCAATACCGGAGGGTTGATGCTAACTGCGCAGGAGATTCGCCATGCGCTTAACCAAGGTCTGCCTGCCACGACGGTAAAAGAATTGGCCGATGACGAAGCTTTTAAAAATGCCACAGTCTGGAAAATCGCTCAAAATCGCATGGAAGACTGCGACTTCACTACCCGTTTTGTGGCCTTCTATTTATTGGGCTTTCAAGCCTACGAGCCAGATATGGATAACTTCCTGAACAAAGGCATGAAAGAAATCAAAAACCCCCGTACCAACCTGATTCAACTCAGAGAAAACTTTCGGAGCGCGATGGAAACGGCCTGGAAGATTTTTGAGATTGATGCCTTTCGCAAACGTTACGAGGAAGGTGCCAAACGGAAGCCCATAAATAAGGCCCTGTTTGAAGTGTTGAGTGTCTCTTTTGCTCGCTTGGCAGCAGATAACCCCGAAAGATTAAAAATACTGAGAAAACGGGGTGCCGCTTTCCGAAAGCGATTCATCCGCCTTATGAATGACTCAGAATTCGACCGAGCCATCACGCACGGCACTGGTCAGAAATACACTGTGGAAAAACGCCACAGCAAAATTTGGGAAATTATCAACGAAACCATCGCATGATCACACACCTGACCATTCGCAATTTCAAAGCTCACACGCTGGCTGAATTACCACTTGCCAACCTGAACGTCTTTACCGGACTCAACGGTGTGGGCAAGTCATCGGCTATACAAGCCTTGCTGCTGCTGCGTCAATCTTATCTGAAAAACAACTCCTTACACAATGGACTGCTGCTCAATGGTGAGTTGGTAGAGATAGGCACCGGAGCCGATGCCTTGAATTCCAAAGGCGACAACATTAGCTTTGAATTGCAACTGGATGGGACTATCAATTTATCCTGGAAATTTGAAAAAAGCCTGTCCGCCAATTTTCTTGCTTTGACTACGCCGTCACCTGATGAGAAACACTTTGCCTCTTGCAGCCTTTTTAACAACAATTTTCAGTATGTCAGTGCCGAACACATCAGTTCATTTGAGCTACACCAGCGCGATACGCTTCAAGTGGAAATCAACCGCCAAATCTCGGAAAAAAAAGGCGGCGGCGAGTTTGCAGTTCATTTTTTGCAATATTATGGGCAGCAGGAAAAAGTAATTTCTGAAAGCCTCAAGCACCCCCAAGAAGTCGACGACTCGCTACGCGCGCAAACGGATGCTTGGCTCAGTGAAATAAGTCCGGGTGTTCGCACCGTTATCCGGGACAATCAAGATCAGAACGTTTTGCAATTACGCTTTCAGTTCGAAGCCGAACACGGGTACACTTCCGAATTCAAACCCGAAAATGTAGGTTTTGGTATTCCTTACGTGCTGCCGGTTATCATTGCTATTCTTGCTGCTCCCAAAGGCAGCATTGTCATTCTAGAAAATCCAGAGGCTCATATTCACCCTTATGGGCAAGCCAAACTAGCCCAGCTCATCGCTTTGGCGGCCCAAGCAGGTGTCCAGATATTCCTGGAAACGCACAGCGACCATATTATCAATGGCATTCAAGTGGCAGTCAAACATTTTTCCAAAGGCAGGCCCGGTATCAGCCATGAACAGGTGCGTATCTATTACTTCCAACGCGCTAGAGGCCAGACCACTACGCACCTAGATGCCGTGCCGGTTTCTCCAGAAGGCAAAATTTATGCTCCGCCAGTCGGTTTTTTTGACCAAATTGACCAAGACCTCCAAGCCTTGATGGGCTTTTAACTAACTTTCCAATGAAGCTGAATTTTTTCTTGTACCTGCATTCACAAGAACAAGACGTGCTGCTCAATCTTGCAGAAGATGCTGTGCAGCTGGAACAACTCCTTGAAGATTTAAGCAACCTGATTGCTTTCCTGCAAACCGACAAGGACGTAGCGGTATTCTTCGATAGCCGCGACGTAAGCGGTGCCTTAAATCACCTTAAAGAATTGCATGATGATCAAAGTCGCCTGACAAATCCGACTACGGCATTGCGTTTACTGCTGCGCGATTACCCGGATGTGCAGGATGAAAGCCAAGTGGATCATCAAAGCAGTTATTTCTCTTGGCATTATCAAGAATCTCGCGTACACCCTGAGAATGTGAGCATCCTTGCTGAAATTGCCGAGCGTAGCCTCGCTTCCGCTGGCGCAGCCAAATTTCTTGCATTGACTTTGGGCGACACAAATCACAGCAACGCTCCCATAATCCCTGTTTTTAAGGACAGCAACCAAGATGCCCAATTGCCAAAATTTGTTTTAATAGAGTATGTGTACGGCTTGGCACAAGCCTTCAATTGGCTGAACAAGAACCGCAGGCCACGAAAATTTATCAAAAACCCCAAACATGGCGAAAACGGGCTTGGCGTAAGATATAACAAAGGAGAAAAAGTCTCTCCGCTGCGTTGCTCAGAAGCAGAAGCCCATGTGTTATTGCAGACGGCCATTGGAGACAATAAGACGGCCAAACTTTACAACTTTGATGTTGCTCATAGCCAATACATGGAATTTCCGTTCGAGAACGAAACACCAGAAAATATCTATCATGGTTATCATTTGGATAATGAAGCAGAAGTGCCGAACAGCGTCCGTGCGTGGATTGAAAAAATCCGTTTGGTTACTTTGTCTTTGGAATGACCTTTCGCTTCTCCTAACTCGTTTTAGACTGCCGAAAATAAATCCAAAGTGCTGGCACAAGACTCAAATCCAATTCCCCTGCTTTTTATTTTACAAACATACCCTTTCGCCAGCGTCACCACTGTAGGCCTCAGGAAAAAGCTCGCATCAAGCGACCTTGAAAAATTAACCCTTGCCATTTCTCCCCGCAGCAAAGTTCGCCCCCTCACACCTCCACCCGCCACGCCTTCCGCCACCGTGGCTTCACCAATTTCCAAATCGCTCCCGCGTAGTCCTTCCCGTCCAGCATGGCGAAAAGCACCGGTGGGTGCGGCTGCGTCAAGAAATACAGTGCCGTTTCCTTGCGGGTATCGAAGGTTTTGAAGGCGGCTCGGCACTCGGTTTCTATGGCGGCAAACTCGCCTTGCAACTCGGCCACCACCTGCTGCACCCAAGCGTAGAACTCATCCGGCACCCGCTCCAACAACTCATCCAGCGGGCGCTCGGCGGCGAGATGCTCCCAGATGGTGACGTTGGAAGCGCCCGTCACCAGGCGGTGCAGGCGCACGTATTCCTCGAACTTGACTTTCACCCGCAAGCCGCTTTGGAAGCGCAGCACAAAGCCCTCGCGGTTGGTCGCATTGGGAGCATGGTGAAGGTGGCGCCAGTCGGTCAGCCCCTCGTGGCGGGTCGGGAGCGGGAAACCGAGGTCGGGATCGGTGGGCCGGTCTTGGCCGGTGGCGTTGTCTATGATGCCGAGCAGATGGAGGTCGTCGGTCGGGCCGTAGTCCACCACGATGCGGTTTTCGGGGTAAATGATTTCAAAAAGGTAGGTCGCATCGCGGCGCAGTTTGGGGAAAATGGTGGCGTACCGTTCGTGCAACAGCGCGGTGGCGTGTTGCGCCTGCTCGCTGCTGAAGCTGCCGCGTGTGGCGATAAACGGTCGGTCGTCCACCCAATACAGAATACCGAGCGAGCCGTCCATTTTTTCAAAAACCTCAAATGGCTCGTCGGGCAGTTGCGAAGGCTCATGTTCCGCGAGGTTGAAAAACTTGGCGAAAGGCCGAGCCGCCACTTGGCCCTGGCCGTCCAAGATGAGGCCCCGGCAGGCCAGCGTGACCTCGTTCCAGAGTTGTTCGTACTGCGTTTTGGCGGCGTAGTTGTAAATCCACAAGTCCGCCGTCGGGTGCTTCTGGGCGTGGATATAGTGGTCGGCGACGAGTTGGTGGAGGAGGGTAAGGTTCATAAGTAGAATGTGATAATCAGCCAATCTGCTAATGTGCTAATTCCCTACAAGATGCCGCACATTTTAGGCTAAACTAATTTAGGCGACGTACTTAGTTCAGTCATTTTGACAATTCTCGGCCAATCCTCAAAACATCCATTACCAACGCCTCAAAATCTGATTTGCGGCTGCGGTGATTGGCGCAACATACCCGAATCGCGTACTGGCCGTGCAACACCGACATGAGCAGGGGGCTGGCACCCCGAAACTTGCGGAGTTATTTACACTCAAAATCAGGGTCAAGGTACACTGAGTGGCCTCATTACTGCCCACCCGACGGAAGCATTTTTTTTAAAAAACAACTTGGAGCGGCCTACTTTTACCCTGAAATTTTCTTACTCGACCACTAAATTTTCAGGGTAAAACATGTCAAACATTTTTCCACGCCTGCTCGAATCAGAAGCCTTGCGCCTTGCTGGGCGGTTTCCGATAATTGGCATCGTTGGCCCTCGGCAGGTCGGCAAAACGACTTTGGCCAAGCAACTTGCCGCTCAACTGCCCAAGCCCACCCAATACTTCGATTTGGAATACCCTGAAAATTGGGCTGCCTTGCAAGAACCCGTGCGCTTGCTCGAACGCTTGGAAGACCACACCGTTATCCTCGACGAGGTGCAGCGGCTGCCGGGGATTTTCACCACGCTCCGCGCTTTGACGGACAAGCGGCGCGAGCCAGGGCGCTTCATTCTGTTGGGTTCTGCCTCCCCCGAACTCATCCAGCATTCCTCAGAAACGCTCGCCGGGCGCATCGCTTATTTGGAAATGCAGCCGTTCGCCTTGCCCGAACTGCCGCCTATGGTCGCTTGGGAAACGCTTTGGCTGCGGGGCGGCTTTCCCGAATCGCTTTTCGCCCCAGATGAGCGCGACAGCCTTGATTGGCGGCAAAGTTTTGTGCGCAGCTATGTGGAGCGCGATTTTCCGATGCTCGGCTTGAAAGCGGACTCTGTTTTGCTTCGTCGGCTTTGGACCATGCTGGCGCACCTCAACGGGCAAATGCTCAACAAGGAATCGCTCACAAATGCCATTGGGCTGAACAACGCTACGCTCAATCGGTACCTTGATTACTTCGAATCGGCTTATTTGATGCAAAGGCTGATGCCTTTTGCCACCAATCTGGGCAAGCGGCTGGTAAAAACCCCAAAAATCTATCTGCGAGACACGGGCATTTTGCATTCCCTCTTGAATATCCAGAACTATCCAGCCTTGCTGGGCAACCCGGCGTTGGGCGCATCTTGGGAGACTTTTGTGCTGCAACAATTGCTGCCGCTGCTGCCGGCTGGGTGGGAGGCGTTTTTTTACCGAACGCATGAAGGGGCAGAGGTTGATTTTGTCCTGACCAATGGGGGCAAGCCTGAAATCTTGCTCGAATGCAAAGTCAACACGACCCCTGCCGCATCTAAAGGTTTTTACGAGGTGGCGGCAGATTTGAACACGGTCAAAAATTTTATCGTCAGCCCGGTGCAGCTACCCTTCCCTGGAAAAAATGGCGTGGAAATAATTAGCCCAAAGCAGTTTTTGGAGATTTTTTGATTTTAGGAACGCCGACAAAATCACTTGCACTCAAAATTAAGCTAGAGATGCCCAAGTTTTTTTTCCACCAAGCGCATGATGGTCGTGCCGTAGTTGGACTCGTAGGCGATGCGCGGCTCATTAAACTTGCTCATTTAGAAGGTGAATAAATCAAACCCCCTCCATCATCAAATTAAAAACCCCCACCGCCAGCAGCCCAGCCGTCTCGGTGCGCAGCCGCGCTTGGCCGAGGCTCACGCCCTGAAAGCCGTTGGCGAGCGCAAGCCGGACTTCTTCGGGGGAAAAATCGCCCTCGGGGCCGATGGCTATCACGGCATCTTGTCTGGGCGAGAGCGTGTTTTGCAGGTGGGGCAAAGGCTCGTCAGTGCACCAAGCGAGGCGTTTTTGGGCCTCGCTTGGTGTTTTTGCAAAATCCTGAAAACGGGCGGGCGCGTTCAGCGTGGGAAGCCAAGCCCGCAAGGACTGCTTCATGGCCGACACGAGGATTTTTTCCAAACGGTCGAGCCGAACAGTGTCGCGCTCGGAGCGCTGGCAAAGCAGGGGGGTTATCTCGTCCACGCCGATTTCGGTGGCTTTTTCCAAAAACCACTCGAAGCGTTCCATCTGTTTGGTAGGCGCGATGCCGATGTGGAGCCGGGCGGGTCGCGGGGGCGGGGCGGCAGTTTTGGAAACGATGCGGGCAAGCACCTGTCGCTTGCCCGCATCGGCCAGTTCGGCTTCGTAGAAAAAACCCTTGCCGTCGGTGAGTTGCAGGAGTTCGCCCGGTTTTTTGCGCAGCACCGTGGACAGGTGCCGGCCTTCCTCTTCTTCAAAAACGGCAAAGCCATTCTCGATTTTTTGTGTGTAGAAAAGTTGGTTCATCGTCAATCTGGCTCAAAGCCCAAGATGATGCTGAACCGCGCATAATCCTTGATTTTGCGACTGGGGTAAAGGTCTGGCTTGTCAATCCCGATGCCATAGTCGAAGCCGAGCGTACCGAACATGGGCAAGAACACGCGCAGGCCCATGCCCACCGAGCGCTTGATGTCGAATGGATTGAACTCGCGGGCGCGGCCCCAAGCGTTGCCGCCTTGAGCGAATGCGGTCACGAAAATCGTGCTTTGCGGGTTGAGCGAAATGGGGTACCGGAGTTCCACCGTGTACTTATTGAACACGCCCGCGCCGCCAGGGTAGCGGGCCATGATGTCGCTCGTATTGTAGCCGCGCAGACTGATAATGTCGCGGGCGTTGAGTCCAAAGTTTTGGTTGTTCAGGCCGTCGCCGCCGAGCTCGAAACGCTCGAAAGGGCTGAGGCTGGTCTTGTCGCTCCACCTTCCGAGGATGCCGATTTTGGCCGAAGTTTTCAGCACGAGTTTGCCCACCAGCGTGGTGTACCACTCGGCGTCTATGCGCCATTTCAGATATTCCACATACTCGTACAGTTCGCCTACGGGTGCGGTCTCGTAAAATTCCTTGCTCTTGAACCACGAGTAGGGCGGCGTGGCGTTCATTTTCACCGAAATGAGCGAGCCTTGCTTGGGGAAAATCGGGTCGTTGATGCTGTTGCGCGCCAGCGTGAGGCCGAGGCTGTAGTTGTGGAAAATGCCGTCGGACACTACGCGCCCCAAGTCGTCGCGGAACGCGAACGAGATGGCGTTGCTGAGTTTCAGCGTCTGGATGTCGGCATCGGCGCGGAAAATGAAGTTGTCGTCTGGTTTTTTCAATCGCGTGCCGAAGCCCACGGTGCCTTGCAGGATTTGGAGTTTTTGGAAACTCTCCGAGCCGGAAAAGCCCGAAGCAAAACGGTTGTAAAAACCTGCCACCGTGAGCGAGTTGGGTTTTTTGCCGCCCATCCATGGCTCGGTGAAGGAGATATTGTAGGACTGGTAGCGGTCGCCCGCCGTTTGGCCGCGCAGGCTGAAACGCTGCCCGTCGCCTTGCGGGAGCGGGTTCCAGGCCTCCCTGTTTTTGATGTTTCGGATGGAAAAGTTGTTGAACGTCACGCCCAAAGTGCCAATCACGCCGCCCCGGCTGAATGCCGTGGCGGGCTGGTAGCCAGCCGAAAGTTCGAGTTGGTCAGAGGGTTTTTCCTCCACCGTGTATTCGATGTCTACCGTGCCGCGCTCAGCGTTCACCGGCGTGTTGAGGCCGAGCGCTTCGGGGTTGAAGTAGCCGAGGTTCACGATTTCGCGCTGCGAGCGGATGATATCGGCACGGCTGAACTTGTCGCCTGGTCGGGTGAAAAGTTCGCGGCGGATGACGTGCTCGTTGGTGCGGTCGTTGCCTTTGATTACCACGCGGTCAATGGTCGCTTGCGGCCCTTCGTAGATGCGGAGTTCGAGGTCAATGGAATCGTTTTCGATGGCGGTTTCTACTGGGTCAACGCGGAAGAACAGGTAGCCGTTGTCGAGGTACAGCGACGAAATGTCGCGCCCGTCTTGGCTGAACGAAAGCCGCGCGTCGAGCAGGTCTTGGTTGAACACATCGCCCTTTTTGATGCCCAGCACTTGGTCGAGATACTTGGTTTCGTAGAGCGTGTTGCCCTTCCATCGGATGTTGCGGAAGTAGTAGCGGTTGCCTTCGTCAATGTCCATCTGGATCATGAGCCGGCCTTTTTTGGTGCGCCAAATGCTGTCTTTCGCCACCCGCGCGTCGCGGTACCCGATGTTGTTGTAATAGGCTTCTATCTTTCGCTTGTCCTCCTCGTAGAGTTCGCGCACGAGTTTCGATTTTTTGAAGATCCTGCGCTTTCGGTGGGTTTCCTTCATTTTTTTGCGCAAGACCCGCGATTTCACATGGTCGTTGCCGTTGAAGCGGATGTCCTGAATCTTGATTTTTTTGCCCTTCGCAATCACGAATTCCAGCCGCGAAGCATTGGTCGCCTTCTCGTCTGGGTAGGAATTGATTTTCACATGGGCGTTCAAGAAACCCTTCTCCACATAGTGTTCCTCCAACTCGTGCACGAGCGTGGCCTTCACGTTGTCGGTCAGGATGGCCCCTTTCTGGATGAACTTGTTGATGATGCCGTTCAGGTCGTCGTGCTTGCTTTTTTTCACCCCCACGAAGGAGTGGCGCGTGTAGCGGGGGAGTTCTTGCACGGCGATTTCGAGGAAAATCTTGTCGCCCACCGTGCGCTCTTGGTTGATGCGCACGTCGGTGAAAAGTTTGAGGTTCCAGAGGGTGCGCACGGCCTTGCTGAAGTCCGTGCCCGGCACCCGCACCTTGTTGCCCACCTTAAGGCCGGAGAGCGAGATGAGGGTGTTTGCGTCGGCGTATTGGGTGCCCGACACGCGCACGCCACCGATTTCGTAGTCCTTTTGCTGCGCGAAGTCGAGCGAGGGCAGGATGGTGTCGGGCGTTTGGGCCGATGCTGTTGCGGCCATTCCAAGGGCGAGGCCGAACAAGAGGGTTGCAACGCGGATTGCGCGGGTTTGCGCGGATTTGCGCGGATAGCCGAACAAGAGGGGTTTTATTTTTTGCAAAAAT
>JBJXFT010000109.1:0-3205 GCA_046155725.1 Saprospiraceae bacterium | reverse complement strand
CGGCGCGTTCGCGGGTTTCGCGGTCAGTTTCGGCGTTGGCCTGCGCCTCGGCTTTCATCCGCGCTATTTCGTCTTTGCTCAAGCCCGTGCTGGCTTCGATTCGGATGTTCTGTTGTTTGCCCGTGCCTTTGTCCATGGCCGTCACCGAGAGGATACCGTTCGCGTCCATGTCGAAAGTGACTTCGATTTGCGGCACACCGCGCGGAGCGGGCGGGAGGTCGTTCAGGATGAACCGGCCCACCGAGCGGTTGTCGCGCGCCATCGGGCGTTCGCCTTGCAAGATGTGGATTTCCACCTGCGGCTGATTGTCGCTGGCCGTTGAGTAGGATTTTGATTTTTTGGTCGGCACGGTCGTGTTCGCTTCTATCACCACGTCGTAAATGTTGCCCATGGTCTCGATGCCGAGCGAAAGCGGGGTCACATCGAGCAACAACACGTCGCTGACCGCTCCGCTCAAAACGCCGCCTTGTACGGCTGCGCCAATGGCCACCACCTCATCGGGGTTCACCGAGCGGTTGGGCTTTTTGCCAAAAAACTTTTCGACTTCCTCCTGAATGCGCGGGATGCGGGTGGAGCCGCCGACGAGGATGACTTCGTCCACTTCATTGGGCTTCATGCCCGCATCTTCGAGGGCTTTGCGGCAAGGGCCGAGGGTGCGCTGCACGAGCGCGTCGGTCATCTTCTCGAATTTGGCGCGGCTCAGTTTGGTCACCAAGTGCTTTGGCACACCATCCACAGCGGTGATGTAGGGCAGGTTTATTTCTGTTTCTGTGCTGCTCGATAGTTCTATTTTGGCTTTCTCGGCGGCTTCTTTGAGGCGTTGGAGCGCCATCGGGTCTTTGCGGAGGTCAATATTTTCCTGGCGCTTGAATTCGTCGGCGAGCCATTCTATGACCGTGTGGTCAAAGTCGTCGCCACCGAGGTGCGTGTCGCCGTTGGTGGATTTCACCTCAAAAACGCCGCCGCCGAGTTCGAGCACCGAAATATCGAAGGTGCCGCCGCCGAGGTCGTACACCGCGATTTTCATGTCTTTGTCGCGCTTGTCAAGGCCATACGCCAAGGCGGCTGCGGTGGGCTCGTTCACGATGCGCTTCACGTCGAGGCCGGCGATGGCACCGGCTTCTTTGGTGGCTTGTCGCTGCGAGTCGTTGAAGTAGGCCGGCACGGTGATGACGGCTTCCGTGACGGTTTCGCCGAGATAGTCTTCGGCCACTTTTTTCATTTTTTGCAGGGTCATCGCGCTGATTTCCTGCGGGGTGTAGAGCCGCCCGTCAATGTCCACGCGCACCGTATCGTTGTCGCCTTTCACGACTTTGTAGGGTACGCGGCTGATTTCGGAAGTGGATTCGCTGTGGCGCATCCCCATGAAACGCTTGATGGAAGCGACGGTGCGCGTAGGGTTGGTGATGGCTTGGCGTTTGGCGGGTGCGCCGATTTTGCGCTCGCCATTGTCCAAAAAGCCGACCACCGAAGGGGTGGTGCGCGCGCCCTCGTCGTTGGGTATCACGGTGGGCTCGTTGCCGACCATGACGGAGACGCAGGAGTTGGTGGTGCCGAGGTCAATGCCTATTATCTTTCCCATGTTTTGGTTGAAATGATTTTGATGGATTTGGTTGAATCGAGCCTGCCTGCGGGTAGACAGGGATTGGTGAATTTGGCGGAACACCGTGTAGCAAATAGTTGTGTACCGTGCACCGCAAACCGTGATTATCAATCGTTGTGCCACGCAAGCAAATCTGACGGAATGGCAGAATGGGCGAGCGCGGAACGGAAAGATTTGTCAGAAAAATGCGGCTGCGACTGGCAATGCGGCACGTTTCGAGCAGATTGCGGCTTTGCCCAAAACAAGCCAGCCCATGATTTGCGGCATATATTTTTGGCCAAACGAACTGCGTGTGGCATCAGGGCAAACGCACCAAAACTCCGAAGGAGTTAAATTTGAATAGCACCGGATGAAATCCGGTGAAACGAAGGGGAAATGAGCAACCCTAAAGGGGTTGAATGAGGCTGGATATCTTCAACCCCTTCAGGGTTGTTGCCGTTCACACCATTTTTCCAGTGGTTTCACCACTGGCTATTCACTTTCAATCCCTTTACCGCCGAGCGTTTGATACGCATAGCATCTATCATCTTGAAACCCCTCGTTTCAACGAGGGGAATTCCGTCCACCCCACCCAACACATCTATCTTCTTTTCAAAAACATCACATCTGGCTGTGAGATGCTGATGTTTTGCAAAGAAGATAGATGTGATTTGTGCTTTGTCTGTGTCCCGCCGTTGAAACGGCGGGTTACAAGATGATAGATGTTATGCGTGACCAGTACTCGGCGGTATCGGGATTTTGGTGCGTTTGCCCTGTGTGGCATTACTGTCCGCAGCGTTCCCTAAAAAAATTCCCACTTTTGCCGCCAATTATGAAACGCATCATCGTCGCCATTGACGGCCTATCTTCCTGCGGCAAAAGCACCTTGGCCAAAGCCCTTGCCAAATCGCTCCACTACGCTTACCTCGATTCGGGGGCGATGTACCGCGCCGTGACACTCTATTTTTTGAACAACAAAATTGACTACGAAAACCCTGACGCGGTAGTAGGGGCGTTGCAGCAAATCGAAATCCACTTTGAAAGAATCGAAGGTCAAAACCGTATGTTCCTCAACGGGCGCGACGTGGAGCGCGACATCCGTGAGATGTACGTGAACGACCACGTCAGCCCCGTGTCGGCCATTTCGGCGGTGCGGCGGGCGATGGTGGCCCAACAACAGGCCATGGGAAAACGCCGGGGCATCGTGGCTGACGGGCGAGATATTGGCACGGTGGTGTTCCCCGATGCCGAACTCAAAATCTACCTCATCGCCGATGCCGACGTGCGCACCAGCCGCCGCCACCTCGAATTGGCAGCCAAAGGAATAGATGCAGAATGGAGTGAAATACAGCGCAACCTCCTTGAGCGTGACCGCATTGACTCAGGTCGCGCCGACAGCCCGCTCCGCAAAGCCGACGATGCGGTCTTGATTGACAACACACTTCTTTCTGAAGAACAACAGCTGGAAAAGTCGCTGACACTGGCGCGGGAAAGGATGTAATGTTCAGTAGCGGTAGGCAGTTAGCAGTGGCTGTGGGCCGGATTCCAGCCGCAGCGCGGCGAAACGTCGGTAGCAGAAACACCATGATAGTAAAACAAGGTGCAGCGCACCGGAACATAAAC
>JBJXFT010000090.1:0-6094 GCA_046155725.1 Saprospiraceae bacterium | reverse complement strand
ATCCCGGCCTGTATCCAAAAATCAAGAACAGGCCTTTTCGATGGATGATCTCTGGTAAAGTTCACCGCTCATCCGCTCAGCGACAAGTTTTCGATTTCTTTTCCCAAGCAATGCGCGCCCTGCGCGTGAGGGCCTTGGCTGTGCGCTTGCCCCGAAGCTAAGGTGGGGCAGGCAAATTTTTCTCTCTTTCTTTTCAAACCATTGCAACATCCGTTACAATGAGTGAAACCAGTCTTTTCTCAAAATCTAAAAACTCATCACCATGTCACACAAAAGATTCTTCTGGACGAATGGGGGGGGGGCAACGATGCTCCTGCTCTCGACACTTTTCGCTTTCTCAGCCTTGCTCCCATGGCAAGTAGCCGCTCAGGCCTGCAACCATTGGGAGATTGAAATCTGCAACGAGGTAAAACCCCCGGCAGCAGTGGACCCTACTTGCACCAACCCATTGCCCTACAGCCCTTGCAGCGCTGTGTACTACTACATCTACCTGTCGAGGGTGGGCCAACAGGAGAACACAAACATCGGCCACGAATTCTCCTTTTCGGAGTTGAACGTGTCGGGCGAGGTATTGGTAACGCCCAGCCCGGCAACGTCCCGAAAAATGTCGAAGCCCAACGAAGCACACTCCCTGTCCTGTTCGCCATCGGGGATAAACGACCCAAACGACCCCAGCAGCCCGCTCTACGGCGTGGACGAAGCGCAAAAAAACTTTGCGTACAAGGTGGTGCAAACCGGAGAGATTTTCGAGTGGGACGTTTTTGGGCGTCGCCTGCTTTGTGTGCTGGCCATTGACGCATTCCCGGGGGAAACCATCGAGTTGGATCAACTGAGCGCCACGGCGAAGCTCTCCAATGGGCTTGTCTGCAACTTTATCTTTGGCTCCTGCGGCACTTTCCAAGTGCCTTCTTATTTTATCGAGCCCCCGCCTGCCTGCACAGCGACTGGTTTTCACCTGAGGCAAAGCGGTGCCCAAAACGCACCGATAGCGGGTTATCCCAACCGCAAGAAAATACCCGTTTATGTACACTCCTTCCCTGCGGCCGTATACAACATACAGCAACTTGATTTTTTGATGAGGATAGAAGCCCCGGCGCTCATGGCAGGGGTTTCCCTCGTGCCAGGGCAGTTTTCCGCCCAAGAACTTGAAGTGTACAACGAAACGAACGGTGCGAACACAAACAAACGGGTGTACGCGGACTATCGAAATATTTCGATAGCTGCGAAGAGCTTCCCTACTGTGTCCAACACGCTTTTCTACATTATCCTCGACGGGCCTGTGCTGTCTTCTGATTGCGGCAGCACCACCGTCGCGTTTACGGAAAACCGTCGGGCGCTGTTTGGGCCAAATGGCCCCTGCTGCAAGCCTGTAGTATTGGGCTTCCCACAATCTGTTGAATGGAACTCTACGCCCTGCCCCAGCCAGTGCTCCAACTTAGAGGTGAGGGCCAAAACAGCATCCAACCCCCCTCTGGATGCCGACCCTTGCCATTCGCTCTTCTTCGACGTGGATCTGGTGTCGTTCAATTTGACAAAAACATATACCGAAGGCAAGGTGAGGGTGGAGGTGAAACATTCTGGAACGATAACCTGGAATGCTGCGATGTCAATTAGCCATTACTGCAACGACCTCAGCGCTTGCGTCACGCCCGTGCAATTAGCCCCCGGCCTCCTGCAGTTGACTTTTGATATTGACGGGAACACACCGATCCATCTGTTTGCCCAAGACCAAAGAAACTTGATCCAGTTTGGCTTTGACGCCACCGATGCCTGCATTGAGGCGATCACTTTCCGGGACGCCATCTTTACGGAGGAAAATGCCACCGTGCCTTGCTTGCCCACTACCGTGTCGGAAATCAAAAATGCCGTGCCTGCCGACATAGCCGACGACATTTGCATCACCAGCCTGACGATGACATACGAGCTGCACTTCGGCCCAATGATGGAAGAGGTCAATTACAGGGTGGCAGATCAGGAACCACCCCTTTTAGATAATAACCCTTTCACTTGTGAAAGAGTAGGTCTATCAAGCGGTATAGGTAGCAGTGCAATTTGCGCTTGCTACTTGCCAAATCAACCACAATGGGTGTACCCTTCCAAAGACGACAACCCGCTTAATGGCGTGACTACGTACGACCTTGTTCTTATCAGCAAGCACGGTCTTGGCATACAGCCATTGGACTCCCCCTTCAAGATGATCGCCGCAGATGCAAATAAATCTGGAAGCATTACCACGTTTGACATCGTAGAATTGAGAAAACTCATTTTGGGCATCTACTCCGAACTGCCCAACAACGACTCTTACCGTTTTGTGGACAAAGGCTTCGCATTCCCTAATCTCGGGAATCCATTTCAAACGATTTTCCCGGAATGGATACAGATCACCATACCCCCTTTAGGTGCTGTCGCCGCGTTTAAAGGGATTAAAATCGGAGATGTGAACAACACGGTGGTCGCAAACCTTGTGTCAAGCGACGACCGCACGGCCACCACGATGCCGATCGGCTTTGTGCCGAAAAGCGGAAAAAAAGGGGCGACGGCCCGCATCCCGGTTTTTGTCCAAGATGCCATGGACTGCAACAGCTGGCAAATGGGGATCGGCTACGACCCCTTGCAATGGAAAGTGACCAATGTAGTATGGGCGTCCCAGATGGGCGAAATGCCGGAACAGGTTTGGCACGAGGCTTCGCCCGGAGCACTTCGCCTGCTTGGGTACAATGCCGTGGGCGACTTGGTCCGTTTGCCCAAAGGCGCGCCCTTGTTCTATCTGGAAGGCGAACTGCTGCAAGATGCTTCGAACATATCGCTTTGGCTGGAGGACAAGTCGGCAGATTTCCCTTCGGAAGCCTACGGCACCAACGGCGACAGGGCCGTGTTCGCCCTCCGTGCCGCTGATGGGGCACAAGTGATGCCGCCGCCGCCGGCGAGCACAAGCCCCCCAAAGGAAACATGGTCGGCAGCGTTTTACCCCAACCCGGCCGGAAAGGCTTTCCGGGTACAGTTGACAGCACCGGAGGACGGTGTTGGCAGCATACGGTTTTTCAACCCCTTGGGGCAATTGGTGCTGGAGCATTCACAAGGGTTGACAGCCGGGGAGAATGTCGTTACTTCTGCCAACCTGCCCGCCTTGCGGCCCGGTCAGTACATGGTGAAAATTGACACCCCCTGGGGGGCAAAATCGCTGCTTTTTGTAAAAAATTGAGCGCTCCTTTCCCCTCTGTCCTATTCCTACGCTAACTGGGGGAGCGGTGCCGACCGCTCCCCCAAATTCACCACTCGATCTTTTTTCTCATGCTGCACACATATAGCCAACACAAAGTGGATTTGAACAAAACGACCTGCCGACTGATTGGGTGTCAATCAAATCAATCGGGCCTAATCCTTAAAAATCGAATCATTCGACTATGCTTTCTATGGCTTGCTCTGTGGAGCATTCCCGCCCTTTCCCCCGCCCAAACCCGCTATTATGTAGACTGGAACGCCGCAGGCCAAAGTAACGGCCAAAGTTGGGCGGATGCCTTTCTTGACCTGCACGACGCGCTCGCGCTTGCCCTTTCGGGCGATGAGGTGTGGGTGGCCGAAGGCACCTATCGCCCCTCTGCCACAAATGACCGCTCTGCGCGGTTTCAATTGAGCTCCGGCGCAAAACTTTACGGTAGTTTCGCCGGCACAGAGATGCTCCTTGAAGAAAGGCAGCTGGATCAACACCCCAGCATTCTGAGTGGCGACATTGGCATAGTTGGCGACAGCCTTGACAATTCCTATACCATCCTGCACCTTGCCCACCCAGACTTGGGTACTTGGGTGGACGGTTTTACATTCCGTTGTGGACAGGCTGACAACCCTGCGCTGCCCAATTTTCAGGCGGGCACATCGGGTGCGGCCATTTTTATGGACGGGGCCAACAGCATTGCCTACCCCACCATCCAGCATTGTGCGTTTGAGCACAATACCGCCCGCTCCAACGGAGGGGCCATCTATGTGGAAGGCGGCGGCACAGGGTCGGTAGCGCCCATCCTTAAAAACTGCCGTTTTTACAAAAACCGCAGTTTCCTCGGCAGCGGCGGAGGGGTGTATCGAAACGGGGGAAGTTGGGTGGAGCGGCCCAGCGATATAGAAAACTGTCAGTTTATCGAGAATTGGGCGGAGAGATCCGGTGGGGGCTTGTACTTGAACGACTCTGAGCGGAGCGATACGGCGCACATCGTTGGGTGCCAGTTTAAAGGGAACGTGGCTGTCGTCTGCTCGGATGCTGTTGCTTGGGGGTATGCCCGGAACACAGGCTCACATTTGAAGGTTGTAAAATGCAATTTCACGGAGCATCATCATACTGGAACGCTCATGATGGATGTGTTTGGGCAAGATTTGCCCACTTCCGAATTCTATGCGGTGGTTGACTCTTGCGTATTTTCAAATAACAGCCTGATTGAGGCTTTCTCAAAAACAATGATCGGGGGGCTAAGACTTTATGGCGAAAGCAAGTGGGAGATAAGCAACACGCTCATCAGCAGCAATAAAGGGTCGGTTTTTTTCTGTGAAGAGAGCAACCGTGGGGGGCCACATATTTTTCGCAACACAGAAATATTTGACAATTCAGGCACTCTCTTTACAATCACCTCCGGGATTTCCGGCAAAAACCTAAGTATCCATGATAACGGCAGCATCATAGTTTTTGAGTATTACAATACTTTTCCCGGAGGGGATAACTCGTTCCAACTCTCCAACTCCGAAGTGTCCAATAACGAAATGGTTTACTTCTCCAATTTTACGGGGAGGGACTCTTCCGCCATTGTTTCGTGTACTTTTTCCAACAATCACATAACTTTTTCTTCGGCAGGAAGGTCTTCCATGCACATCTTCAACTCCATTTCATTCAACAACTACCAACAATCTTCCCAAGGATACTACGGCAAAACACGCCCATTTCTTTTTCGAGTACAAGACACGCTCTATGTGTTTAACTCCTCCCTTGACACCGTTCCAATACCTTCCCCTGTACATTTTTATGGGCCGGGGTGCTTGTTTTCTACCGACCCGCTTTTTAAAGACTATCTTGTTGGGGACTTAACTCTCCTCCCCTGCTCCCCCCTAATCAACGCAGGCAGCAACGCAGCCGCAGCCGACATCCCCACCGACCTCGCCGGCAACCCCCGCATCCTCGGCGGCACCGTCGACATCGGGGCCTACGAATCCCCGGCCTTCGCGCTCGCCGCCGCACCCCAAGCCCAGCCAGCCTGCGCGGGGGCTTCCAACGGCAGCATCTCCGTCAGCCCCGTCTTCGGCTGCGAGCCGTACACCTACTCGTGGCAGCCAAGCGTGGGCGACTCCGCTCACATCTCAAACCTCTCGCCGCTCACCTATTTCCTCACCGTCACCGACGGAAGCGGCAGGCAGGTATTCGACACCGTGGCTGTGGCCGAAGCACCCAACCCGGTGCTGAGCCTCGCCGCCCAAGACCTGCTCTGCGGCACCGGGGCAGGCGGCTCCATATCCGCCATCGTCAGCGAAGGCACCCCGCCATTCCGATACTCGTGGCTGCCCGCAACATTGCCCGACACCTCTCACCTCTCGCTCCTCCCGCCCGGCAATTACGCCCTCAAGGTGCTGGACGCCAACGGCTGCCAAGACTCTGCCGCCGCCATCGTCGCTCTCATCGGCTCGCTCACCCCGATGGTGGGCGGCACGCCCATCTCCTGCCACAGTGCCGCCGACGGGCGGCTCTCGGCCATGTCCGCCAACGGCGCGGCGCCCTTCTCCTGGCTCTGGCAGGGCTGGGCCGGCACGGACTCCATCGCCCAGCCGCTCGGCCCGGGCAACTACTCGGTCACGGTGTCCGATGCTTACGGCTGCACTGTCTCCTTTGCTTTCCAGCCGCTGACCGACCCCGACTCGCTCTGGCTCATGGCGGGCCACACGGACCACACAGATATGCAGATGCCCAACGGCACGGCGGTGGTCACCACCACTTCGGGCGGCACGCCGTTCCCCGCGCCGCCGCCGTACACATATTCTTGGAGCACGGGCGAAACGGGGCATTTCATCACCGGCCTGCCGGAGGCCACCTACACCGTGACGGTGACGGACAGCCGGGGCT
>JBJXFT010000089.1:0-2850 GCA_046155725.1 Saprospiraceae bacterium | reverse complement strand
AGCCCCGGCTGTCCGTCACCGTCACGGTGTAGGTGGCCTCCGGCAGGCCGGTGATGAAATGCCCCGTTTCGCCCGTGCTCCAAGAATATGTGTACGGCGGCGGCGCGGGGAACGGCGTGCCGCCCGAGGTGGTGGTGACCACCGCCGTTCCGTTGGGCATTTGAGTGTCGGTGTTGTCCGTGTGGCCCGCCGTGAGCCACAGCGAGTCGGGGTCGGTCAGCGGCTGGAAAGCAAAGGAGAAAGTGCAGCCGTATGCGTCCGACACGGTGACCGAGTAGTTGCCCGGGCCGAGGGGCTGTGCGATGGAGTCCGTGCCGGCCCAGCCCTGCCAGAGCCAGGAGAAGGGCGGCGCGCCGTTGGCGGGCATGGCCGATAGCCGCCCGTCGGCGGCGCTGTGGCAGGAGATGGGCGTGCCGCCCACCATGGGGGTGAGCGAGCCGATGAGGGCGATGACCGCCGAAGCGGAGTCCAGGCAGCCGTTGGCGTCTGAGAGGGTGAGGGCGTAAGCGCCGGGAGAGAGCTGAGAAGCGTGAGCGGAATCGCTCACGCTGGGCAGCCACGAATAGTGGAATGGCGGGGTGCCGCCGCCGACGGTGGCCGTGATGGAGCCACCCGTTTCGGAGCCGCAGGCCAGGTCTTGGGCCGCGAGGCTGAGCAGGGGCGCGGGAGCGAGCGGCACGGCCACGGTGTCGAATACCTGCCTGCCGCTGCCGTCGGTAACGGTGAGGAAATAGGTCAGCGGCGGGAGGTTTGAGATGTGGGCGGAGTCGCCCACGCTGGGCTGCCACGAGTAGGTGTATGGCTCGCAGCCGAAGGCGGGGCTGACGGAGATGCTGCCGTTGGACGCGCCGGTGCAGGCTGGCTGGACCGCAGGTAAAGCGGCGAGTGCGAACGCCGGGGATTCGTAGGCCCCGATGTCGACGGTGCCGCCGAGGATACGGGGGTTTCCGGCGAGGTCGGTGGGGATGTTGGCTGCGGCTGGGTTGCTGCCGGCGTTGATGAGTGGGGAGCAGGGGAGGAGGGAGTAGTCGCCGGCAGCGGTGTCTCGGAACATGGGGTCGAGGCCGAAGAGGTTTCCTGGGCCGCAGGTGACTCCTGGTGGGAGATTGGCACAGTTGAGGTTTGCCCCGTCAAGGAGGCAGTTGCTGATTTGGGTGGAAGTTTGAATAATATTCCCCTCGTAGGTGATGAAATCTTGCCCGGACAGGATGCTGTTGGAAATGTTGATGCTTGATTGTGCAGGGGTACCGGGAATTACATCTTGGTACAAAATTCTGGAACCTTCTATAATGCTGTTGCTAACCTTTAGGGTTGTTTCCCTAATAAAGAGCAGATAGCCTAAACTTGACGCTATCGTGTTTCTTGAGATTATCACATTGCTCATTTCAGCGTCATTATTTTTGAACAATGAAAACATACCTGCGTAAAAGGCATTGTCAATTATTTTGCAATTGTTAATTCTTGATTTATTTGTTGGCGAAAAATCCAACAGGCCAGTAACATCATTTTTAATAAAATTAGAGTTCGACATCGTTATAGAACCATATATGGACATTTCTGCAAAAATAACACTGCTGGTCCCTAACGATATGTTCTCTATAAAAGAACACTTCTCTATGCTGATTTCCGAATCTGTGGTTATCCCAAAACTCTGCGCATAGATAACTGCCCCAGAGCTGGTTGCTGCATTCTTTATGAATTTTGAATCAGAGATGTGAATGAAATCAGTGTTTGAAAGGGACATGATATTGACAAGGCAAAGCGCTGCTCCCAATGAGCCATAATTTGACTGAAAAACACAGCGCTGCACATCTATTTTGCTTCCCATCTCTCGCCCCACGGAAAGCAAAGCTGCGCCTCCGAGACCATGCCCGTCATTGCTAATAAAAGTTGTATTCCAAACCTGAAATGTGTCGACCGTTTCTGCATCTTCGTAATAAAGCCCGCCCGCCCAACGGGTCGAAGAGTTGTGGACAAAAGTACAGCCCCCAAAGTCGGGCGTTCTTTCAACCCAGCTGCTACCCTTTCGGTAAACCGCCCCGCCATCCAGCCCGGAAGTATTCCGTTCGAACACGCAGTCTAAGAACATGGGCGCCACAGAGCCATTGTTCGTGCCGTTGATGTACACTGCCCCGCCGAACTTGAGCGCGTAGTTGCGCTCAAAACGGCAGTTGCGGATGGTCGGATAGGCTTCGCCGTCGGCACCCATGATGTACATCGCCCCACCGCTGCGGCGGGGAGAGTTGGCCTGTTCGGTAGGGTCGGGCGAAGCCGCGTTCCCAAAACGCAGCACAAAACCGTCCACCACGGTCATGCTGTCTGGGTTTTCCATATAGAGTATGGTGTAAGCGTTGTCGGTGCTGTCGCCCGGCACGCCGATGTCGCCGCTCAGCACCGTGGGGTGGGCCTGCCAGTCGCGCTCCGCCAGTTCGGCTTCCGTGCCCGCAAAACCGCCGTAGAGCCGCACGCCGCTCCTGAGCCGGAAAGAAGAATCCCGATTGGTGCCGTCGGTGGGCAGGTAGGTGCCTTCGGCAACCCACACGGTGTCGCCTTCTTGGGCGGTTTGGAGCGCTGTTTTCAGGTCTTGGAAGGCATCGGCCCAAGACTGGCCGCTGTTTGCGCCTGTGGCGGCGGCATTGACATGGATGCGGTTTTGGGCAAAGGCCCTTTCAGGGTGACAAATGAAAAAAAGGAAGAGAAATAGTGCCGATGTCGTTCCCGCCTTTCTTAAAAGCACGGCGAGCAAAAAAACTTTGGCGGGCAAAGAAGTGGATATGAGTTTCATAATTGTTGTCGGATGAAGGGTGAGAAAGCGCAAAGCAGTGCCGGGGCGACTTAATGTCGCCCCGG
>JBJXFT010000082.1:0-5983 GCA_046155725.1 Saprospiraceae bacterium | reverse complement strand
TTTTGCCCTTGCCGTCTCGTACGAAAATGCGGTGACTTTCCGGCTGGATGTCGGCCAAGCGCAACCCAGCCGAATCATTGTCCAGCGCAAACAACTGCCCAAGTATTTCTCAAAAAACCTCAACGTGACCTGGGTGTAAGGCACCTCCCAGATGCTCAATGCCTGATCCCACCGCCTGGTGGATGTTGCTGGGACAAAGGTCTGAACCCGACTTCGAAAGGAACGATTACACTTTTTGGCACTTTTACCGTCGGGCAATGGGTGCCCGAACCAAAGCATACAGCCCTTTCCGCATTTTATCACAACCTTAACTTTTTGATAACCATCGTTTTGCAGTTTCGTCCGCCATATTTGAATCGGTTTCAAACCTAATTTTTTTACCAAAATTTTTCAAATTATGACAAACCGCATTTCAGCAGAACTGGCCGAGGCCGACCGCCTCCGCTGCCTGCAACTGATCGCCGACCTCAAAACGGCTCTCCCTTTCCTCATCACCCTCGAACCCAATGAGCGCAAGGCCAAGCGCAACCTCGGGCAAGGCAGTGTGGGCTACGTCCGAGAGTGCCTCAACGCGGCCCAACAACACCCAGAAGTGTTGCCAAATGCTTTTAGCGTTGCAGAGTTTGAGAAAGACGTGCGGCTCATGGAAAGCCTTGAGCCTTTGACTGCCAAACTCAACGAACTCTCGCAAATGCTGACTGACACCCGCCAGCGCCTCGGCCAAGAATCCTTGGATCAGGCCGGGGTGCTGTACGATGCTGTGAAAGCGCACACCAAGCGCAGCAGCGACCTCAAACCGCTCATGCTTCGGCTCAAAGATTTCTACAAGCGCTCTGCGTCTGTAAGCACGGAGAAAAAAAATCCGGCAGTTGTCTGAGCATTTCTCATCCACCAGAGCATTTTTATCTCCCGTCAGGCAGAAGATGTCTGGCGGGAGATTTTTTTTCTGGCGAGCGAGATGATTTCACGCATGTACCAACTAAAAAATTCGGCGCGGGAGGTTTTTTATCTGGCAAGCGAGATGATTTCATGTATTCACCAGACATAGGATGGGACGTACGAAATCTTTTTTCTGGCAGATGGCTTGCAACTCTAAGAACGAGTGCAAGGTGCAGTTTCAGTAATCTCATTTATGGCTAAGTGGCCAATCTGCTAACGTGTTAATGTGCTAATTGCCAACAAGATGCCGCTTGTGGCGGCGTACTTACGACTAATTGTCAATCAAAATCCAAGTAAAAGTTTTTTGTGCAAGTCAAAAAATCAACGGGCCGCATCGGTGATTCCGATGCGGCCCGCTTGTATTTCCCATGCCACCACTAAAAATCATTCCACCTTGAAAAACTCAAAAGAAGCCCGTTCTGGCAAAGTAGCCGCGCCCTCGTCGCCTTCGGCAGCGATGTACCACTGCTTCACGATGGCTGCATCCACGGTAGTGCTGAAGATGCTGTCGGCTGCTGCAACATCGCCATTGGTGCAGTCGTCAAAAAGTGGCGTGCGCTTGAAAGCAAACTGCCGATCCACGCGGTAATAGAGCCAACCGCCACGGGTTGCGTTGGTGAGTTTGGTCGCAAACTTGATTTTGTCGCCTTCTTTTGTGGCTTTTGCCTCGGCGATAGTGGGCTGTGGCTTATTGAGCAGGGGGTGTTTGCCAAGCCACTCGGCGCGTTTTGCCATGAGTTGGCGGAGGCCGATCACATTGTCGGGGCCCGTTTTCATGGAATTGTCAAAAGCGTTTTGAAAGTCGGTGAGCGTGTAAAGTTTCAAAGAATCGGCCTTGACCCAAGGCGCCACTTCTTTGCTCATGGCCTGGGCGCGGGTGAGGAGTTGGCCGTTGGCGAGGTAGTCGTTTGTGATGGTGCGGAGGTGCGCGATGTAGGTTTTGCGGTAAAGCGGGTTTTTCAAAAGTTTGGAAATGAGCGGGCGGCGCGTGTTTTCAAATTCTGCGAGCGGCGAGTATTGTATGAGTTGCTCGTCGGGCATTTCCTGAAAACTAAAATCGCGGCGCCAGCCGCCGAAAGCCATGTTCAAGTCCCAAATAATGGGGTGGCAAACGCCCGTGCTGTCGGCCCAGAGGTAATAGTTGTGCGAGAGCGAGCCGTTGTAGGAGTCGAGGTTGACGAGGGCGTTGTTGAGTGCGAGCATCCAGAGCGTTTGGTCCACATCGAGCACGGTCTCGATTTTGTCGGGGGTTTTGTTCAGCGTTTTGATGAGGTTGATCAGCACTTTCCAAGCGGCTGGGTTGTCTGTTTCGTAGAAAGCATCGTAGCAGCCAGCGTTGTCGCTGAGGTAGGTGAGCGAGGCGTTTTCACCTTTGGGGCAACCGGTCTGGCTGCGCACTTTTTTCCAGTTGTCGGGGTCGCACTTGATGATGTAGCCGTTTGTGACACCAAAGTGTTTTTTGATAAAATTGACATCCACGGACTCGGAATTGACATAAACCCCCCAGTATTTTCCGTTCAAATAGAGTTTTGAAAAGTTGCACTGCGACGCGGGCATATACTTTCGGATGACCTCGTAAGCCACTGGCTCGCGCACAAAACTGGGGTCGAGAAAGGCGTTGGAAAGTTTGATGGTGTTCTGGTCTCCTTTGAGCGTTTGGCCTTTTTTCTTGAAATCAAGTTTGATGTTGAACGGGAGTTTTTTGATCGTTTCGTTGCGCGTTCGGAAGTACGAACTGTTGCCTTTGTAGCGCACGCCCACACTGTCGAAACGCTGCCCGTTCACCCAGGCCGTGGCCAATAGGCGTGCCTCTGGGTTGGCTTTTTTCAAGGAATCGAGTTTCACGTCCCAATTTTTTTGAGGGAATTCTAAGCGCACTTCTTGTACGCCAGCGCCAGCGCCATAAAAATCTTGAGCCGAAAGGGTGGTGAAGGATAAGATCAGGAAAAGAAAAGGGAGGGAGTTTCTCATAGTCTTGTAACGCGGATTGCGCGGATAGTGCTGGTTTTCGCGGATTGCGCGGATGGTGCTGGTTTTCGCGGATCAACGTGGAACGCGGATTGCGCCGATGGTGCTGGTTTTTGCAGATCAACGTGGAACGCGGATTGCGCCGATGGTGCTGATTTTTGCAGATCAAACCTGCGAAAATCAAATCCGCGAAAATCAGCACCATCCGCGCAGTCCGCGTCACTTGTTCAGTTCGCTCAATTTGATTTTGTAGGGCTGCTTGGTGTAGTTGGCAGGCATAAACCCAGCAGCGCCCACGTTTTCCGCAAGGATGTAATAATCCAGCACCGCATCGGAGTTTTTGGCCTCCACTTGCGCGGAAAATGCCTTCACGCCAGCAGCCAAGCCGGGCGTGTTTTCTTCCGACATGGGTATCATCGTGTAGGCATCCTTGTCGGAAAGCCGGTAGTACAGGTACATCCGCAAGGCATACTTGTCGGCGCGGGCGCTCACGGCAAAGACGTTGAGTTTTTGATTTTCAAATTTGCCGCGCCCCTGCACCAGCACATCGGACACTGCCGGGGGCAATTTGGTCAGTTCCGGGTGGGTTTTCAAGTAGCGCGAACGCTTGCCCATCAGTTCGGTCAGGCCAGGTATCTTGCTTTTTTTGCCCACCGTTTCGTTGAGGCTGCGCTGGAAATCGTCGTAACTGTACGTTTTGTTCTTGTCGTCGCTGAACGGCACCACGATCATGCCGCGCAGTTCTTGGGCGCGTTTTTGGTAAGCCCCGTTCACAAAGTTGTCGTCATTGATCTGGCGAATGTGCGCGAGGTAGATTTTGCGGTTGAGCGGGTCTTTCAGCAGTTGGCTCACGAGCGGTTTGTAGAGGTTGTCGGCGTGGAGCAAAGGGTCGAGGTTTTGTAGCGCGCGCAGGTCGAGGTCGCTGCCGCTCCCGGTGTTTTTGTAACTGCCGAACGCCAAGTTCAGGTCCCAATGCAGGGGCTGAAAGCGGTTGTTCCCATCCCGATAGAGATAGTAGTTCACGCTGTAATTGCCCGAATAACTGTTCAGGTTCACCATCACGTTATTGAGCGCGAGCATCCAGAGGGCACGATCCACATCGAGCACCTGGCCTACGTTGGAAGGCTCTTGCGCCAGTCGGCGGGTCAATTCCTGCAATTCCGTCCAGCCGCCGCGCGAGTCCATCTCAAAGTTGCCCTTGTAGCAGTCCAGATTATCCTCGTATTCCAAGGACCCAAAAATGTTTTGCTTGCAAGTGGCGGGCAGGTTTTCGGGCTTGCCGTCCACGCCCGCCTTGAAAATCGCGCCGCGCGAGCCGCCGTAATTGGTTTCAAAAAATTGCTTGTCAATGCTTTCCACGTTGACGAACACCCCGACGTACTCCTCGTTCACATAAAGCTTGGTGTAAGCCGCCTGCGAAGCGGGCATATACTTCGAGGCGATTTCGTGGAACAACATCTCGCGCGCCATGCTTGGGTCGCGCACCGCCGCCGAGAGTTTTATCGAAGTATAGCCTTGGTGATTTTGCTCCGCGTTGGTGGTGTTCAGTTTGACGCTGAAAGGGTTGCGCTTCAGGCCCTTGGCGTAAGATTTGTCGCCCCGAAATCGGATAGAAGCCTCCTCGTAGCGGCTGCCGTCAATGATCGCCGAGCCGGTCAGCGTCCCTGGCCCGTAGATGCGCATGGAGTCCAGCACGTTCACCCAGTCTGCGGTAGGCAGTGTCAATCGGATTTCGCCGACCGTTTTTTTGTCGAAAAGAGGACGGGCGGTGGGATTGTTCATCGAAAGTTGGGCAAAAGCCGCCGCCGGAAAAAGGCCCGCAATAGCCAACGCAATAGCGGGGAAAAGAAAGGGAAAAAGTAATTTTTTCATGTTCGGGTTTTGAAACAATGATTGCTTGTTTGAAAAACAGGGCAATGATACGGAGTTGCCCGCCTCCGCTCCATCCTTCTTTTAAATTTCCAGTTTTGCCAAGTCTTCGGCGGGTAAAAAATAGAAGGAATACTATGTCTGTCTACACTTTGGCCAGCAGTAAACCCAAACCGCCTACCCAAAAACTTTTTCCATCTTGAAATGCCGGATGCCCACTTCCTCAAACCCATCGCCCACCGTCTGATAGCCCAGGCGGTGGTAGAACGGCATCGCCGTTTCGCGCGCGTGGAGCGTCATTTTTTTGAAATTCAATGCTTTGGCCGCGGCTTCCGATTCTTCCACGAGCGCAGCCCCCACGCCCTTGCCCTGTTGGTCGGGCGCCACCGCCACTTGCCGCATCTTTATGTCCTGCTCGTTCACGGGAGTCAAAAGAAGGATGCCAACCATTTTGCCTGCTGCGTCGAAAGCCGCCAAATGCGTGTCCGACCATTCGGCAGCCAACTGTTCGGGCGTGTATTCCAGGCCCAAAGGCCGGCGCAGCACTTCGTAGCGCAACGCCACCGATTCATCGTATTCGGGCGTGGCAAACTCTATTTGAAAAACGGCAACCATGGTTTGTTCTGATTTTGGACTATGTGTCCTATGTGCCTATGTGTTTAAAAATGTCCAGTAGTGTGTGTTTGGACAACGCCCAAACACTATTCCCCCAGCAATTCCAAAAGCAAGTCCTGCTGCGCAGCAAGTGCAGGGCAATGCGTTTGGAGCGTGGTTTCGAGCGCGGCGCGGTCGTCGGGCTGAAAGCCCAAAGTGGCGGCGCAAGCACGCGCCTTTTCAAATTCAGCCGCAATGTTTCGGAACGCAAGGCTGTCGGATGCCGATTCGGCTTGTTGGTTCAGCGCCAACAACGCTGCCGTGCAGCCACAGAGCGACTTTGCCATCTTGTCCCCGCGCGATTCAGGGGGAGCCGCTACGGGGTTTCCGCAGGAAAAAAGAGCGGTTGCAAAAAAGAAAACGAGGGATCGCATGGAGTATAAGTTGGTTTAGAGTGGTTTAGACTCGTTTAGATGGTTTAGAAAGCTATCGATTACCCACAGAATGAAGGTGCGTAGCACCGATGATATTTGTAGCACCGGTTTTGCCCTTTTGAAAAGGTGCAGCGCACCGAAATGTACCGAAGAAGGTGCCGGTGCGCTGCACCTCAACG
>JBJXFT010000081.1:0-3890 GCA_046155725.1 Saprospiraceae bacterium | reverse complement strand
CGCGCCAATGCGGGATTTCAAGGCCAAACACCGCCTTGATTTTGCTCTTGTCCAACAGGCTGAACGGCGGGCGAAGGGCAGGTGTGGGGAAATCTTTGGTGGCGATGGGCCGCACCCGGCAAGGCATTTTTTTGATCTCAAAAATGGCCGTGGCAAAATCGTACCAACTCGCCGCGCCCTCATTGGAGTAGTGCCAAATGCCGGCGATGGCTTCTCGCGCCACTTCTCCCGCTTCCACTTTTTGGATGATTTTCAACACCGCTTCGGCCAAATCCGGCGCGTAAGTCGGCGAGCCAATTTGGTCGGCCACCACATTCAGCGTGTCGCGCTCCGCGCCGAGCCGGAGCATGGTTTTCACAAAATTTTGGCCGAAGGCCGAATACACCCACGACGTGCGCACGACCATCGTGAGCGCAGGGTGCGCCCGCAACGCCGCCCGTTCGCCCGCGAGTTTGGTACGCGCATACACGCCTTTGGGGCTGACGGGATCCGTCTCCCGGAACGGCGTGTTCTGGCGGCTGTGATACACATAGTCCGTGCTGAAATGAACAAGCGGAACACCATGCTCGGCGCAGGCTTCGGCCAAGTTCTTTACGCCGAGCACGTTGATTTTCCGGGCTTTTTCTGGCTCGCTCTCGGCCTTGTCCACAGCGGTGTAGGCGGCACAATTGATTGCCCAACTGACTTTGCCATCCTGCAAGGAACTGAAAAACCTGCGCACAGCCTTCCTGTCCGTCACATCCAAATCCTGCGAACCTGCAAAAATGAAAGCCTGTTCCGGCCAATTGGCTGAGGCTTGGCGAAAACATTGGCCGAGTTGGCCATCTGCACCGGTGACAAGAATCATGTCGGATAGTTGCTGATAAATTACTTTGGCACTTTAGCCCTGTTGGGGCTAAAGTGCCAAAGTAGGAATAACCAAACGAGAGACGAGACTTTCCAAGTTTTAAAAACTTGGAAAGTCTGTCCGCAACACTCAGTGCCGCTCCACCACCACCCGTTGCACATCCGTCCCGTTGGCAGATTGGAGGTGCAAGAACAAAATGCCCGAAGCATCCACGGGCATCTCCAAGCGGTGGTTCCCCTTTTCAAAATAGCCGCTTTGAGTCGTCACCAACCTCCCGTTCAGGTCGGAAAGCGTGAGCGTGGCCTGCCCTGCCGTTGGCAAGAAAAACGTGGCCGCCACAGGCCCGCTGGTGGGGTTGGGCGACACGGCGAAAAGTTGGGCACGTACTGCTTTTTCAAGCAGCGCAGGAGCCCCCGTCCGTTCCTCCGCTTGCCCGAATTGCAGCGCAACGCCCGCATTTTTCATTGTGCGGTCGTAGGCTTCGGCTTGCGCTATCGTGGAATTTATCTGAAGCGTTTGATCCAAAGTACCCGCTTGCAGAGCATTGAATTTCAAAACAAAAACCGTTTGCTCGCCGGATGCGCCTTCGGCGGAATACCAACTGGCAGCCACGCGGCTTTGCTCCAAAGAAACCCCAAATCGAGGCGCGATGGCGCCAGGCTCCACGCTTTGGAGCGCAAGGAAATCAGCGTCGGCTTCGAGCGTGAATTGGAAGCCCGCCAAATCGCTCAGGTCTGGCGATTGGATAGCGACTTCCACCACATCGCCCGCCTCAAAACGCTGATTTTCGGCGCGGAAAACCGTCAAGTTTTCGCCCGTCCCGCGACTCGCATTGCCCGCCGAGCCATCCACGTCGCCCGTTTTGATGGCCATAAAATGCTGGTTCAAACCCGTTGGCGTGGGGCAAACTGTGCTGATTTTTTCAGGAAAAACCGTCGAAAGCGGCTGCGCCGGATTTGGGAAAACAAAAGCCGAAGGCACAAAACGCCAGGCCGTGTTGCCGGGAAATGCGTTGGCCGTGCCGAGGATGAGGTTGTTCATCGCCTCCAAATCGGCAGCGTTCACCTGACCGTCGCGGTTGGCATCGGCAGCGATGATGCGGTATGGATTTGGCAAGGCGGACTGCCCCGAAATGTGGAGTTCCACGAGCATCACGTCGAGCGTGCTTACGCCGAGTTGCGGCAAAGTGTCGAGCGAGGGAATGATGGAGTAATTGCAAGTGCCGGGTGCGGCAGCGAAAGCAAAATGGCCGAGCGAATCGGTGAATCCGCTCGAATGGATGGGCATGGCCGGGAGGTTGCTTTTCAGCAAGATTTTCGCGCCGGGCAAAGGTTGTTGCTGGTCGGTGGAGATGTTGCCGGCCACCGGGCCGGAAGGCATACACGCGCCGATGTGGTCTTGCACGATGACAAAGGTTTCGCAATAGTCGGCATTGCCATAAGCATCCACGGCCCAGATTTCTACGAATTGCTTGCCTACCTCATTGCAGTCGAACGTGACGGAATGGCTGTCAAAAGGAAAGCCTGTGCCTGTGCCTGCCTTGCGGATGCCGATTTTTATTTGCGAGGCCGGGGTGCAGTTGTCCGAGGTGTACTGTAGAAAGTCAGAGTCCCAGAGCGTGATCATGCCGGTCGGCATGATGTTGATGCTCAAGCCGTAGATGCACACCACGTTGGGCGGTTTGCAGTCGCGGACCTCGAATTCGTATTTGCAGAGCGCGTCGTTGCCACATCGGTCGTTGGCGATCCACTCGATTTTGTGCTTGCCATAAGGAAGGCCAACGCCCGTCGGGAGCACGATTTTGGCCGAAACGGTGTCGGCGGAAATCGTTTTTTCGATGGGCCAGGCGCCGGGCGCGCTGCTGCTGCGGAAAGTCTCCATCGAGCCGTTGCCGTCAAGGTCGAGGAAGAGGCGGTAGGTAATGATGAGGTCGGATTTGGAACAAGCATCCGTGACTTTGACTTTGAGGTCAACCGGGCCTTCGCAGCGTGTGCCGTATTGGGCGGGGTCGTTGTTCGTGTAGTCGCAAAACAGCACGGGCGCCGTGGGGCAGTTGAGGTATACGGGCGCAACATTGTCCACTATCTTGATGACCTGCACGTATTGGAGGTATCCGTGGTTGACGCTGTTGCCGATCACGGTAGGGCCAGTGTCGGTTTCGCCGGGGTTGAGGATGTAGGTCGGGCTGGGCCAGTTGGGGTTGTAGTCGCACCACCAGATGAGTTTCCAGGTGCGGAGGATTTTTTTGCAACCGCCCGTGTTGCTGAGGTTGAACACTTGGTCTTTCACCGACACGCCGACGTTGAAATTGCAGCCGCCGTAATGGTTGATGACTGGCCAGATGGTGTCGGCAGTGCCGCCGCAACTGACCACGGTGCGGTCGTCGGGGAATTTTACGGAGTAGTAATTTTGCTGGGCGGAAAGAGCCGTCAAGAAGGTGATTTGGAACGCGAAGGCAAGGATTGTTTTGTGCATAATTTTTACCGATTTTGTTCGGCGAAAGTAGCACGACCTCCAGTAGTGAAAAATGATAAAAGGGAATGTGACGGCTCTGCGACAGAAGCAGAGGATCAGTCAGCAAGCACTTCCGCCATTGTCAATTCAAGCCCGGGCAGCACTTTGCCGCCATCAAGTTTTTGGTCGAAGGAAACCACCTGAACGCTCCCATCTGGGCGGTATACCATTGTCTGTTTTTTGGCAGCATCCACGAGCCAGCCCAAGCGGCAGCCGTTGGCGATGTATTCCTCCAACTTTGAGACGTGCGCGATTTCCGGCAGGCTCAGCGCGTGGAGTTTTAGGTTGAGGGGATTCAACTTCTGCAAAAAATATGTGCATTGAAGGGTTTGCTTTAACTTGGCTGCGAATTTGACCGCCTTCTTTGCATGATGGAAATACCCAACGAGTTCCAGTTACCGCTGAAAAAGTACACGGATAGCCTTTTGGAACGCTATCAGTTCGTGAAAGTGCTCGGTATGCGCGAACCCGTGCCGCTCAAAAGCCTCTATGTGCGGGCCAATATTTTGGAAAAAATCTCTGCCCGCGC
>JBJXFT010000080.1:0-10759 GCA_046155725.1 Saprospiraceae bacterium | reverse complement strand
CACTCAGTCCCGATTCGTCGGGATCGTGTTCCTGTCATGGCGTGTATGTGTTAGGTGTTAGCAACCCAAACATACGCGCCTTTTTTCATCCCATTGGAAAGGCACAAAATTCTTCACGAACCATTGAGAAAAACTCAAATTGGATAATGACGGAGAAGCGTCAAAGGATTTTGATGAAACCATCATAATAAACTCGGATTATTCCCGTGCTTATTTAAATAGGGGTTGGATAAAATTTAAAAACAAGCAGTACGAAGAAGCGATCATAGATTTTGACCATGCAATCCGTATAGAACCTCATAGCGCTATTTCCTTTTACCATCGGGGGTGCGCCAAACTCAACTTGGAGCGATTCCATGAATCGATAAAAGATTTCGACCATGCCCCGAATGATGCTAATACCCATAACAACCGTGGTGTAGCAAAAGAAAGATTGAAACTTTGGAGTGAAGCTCAACTTGATTATCAAAAAGCACTTGAGATTGACCCCAATAACGAAGTCGCTAAAAACTATCTGAAAAACTTGGAAACAAAAATGAAACAAACCCCCTAACCCCCACCCGCGAATCCTTGCTTCCTTTTCCTCTGCCGCAGTCACCCATCCGCCGCGTAAAAATCAAATCAGGAAATCGCGGCGGCAGTTGATTTTAAGCCATAATTTTGTCCACTCAACCACATCCACAATATGACAGCCACACTCGAACACCGCAAACGCAGCATTTTCCTCTACCTCGCAGAGCTGGAAAATGAAGCCATCATCGTGCAAATCGAAAACCTTCTGAAGCCTGCGGTTGACTTTTGGGACGAACTGACCGAGAGCCAGCAGGCAACCATACGGTTGGGGGTGCGGCAGTTGGATGAAGGTAATTTCATTGACTATCAAGAGTTCATTGCCAACTATCGTCGCACCCACTCATGAAAATCAGACTTTCAGGGAGGGCTTCTGAACAGCTGGCCCTGCTTTTGGAGTACTTGGAATTAGAGTGGTCGCCCCAAGTGCGCGACAACTTTATCCTGAAACTCGAACGCTCTTTCATAGCCATCGAGACGCTCCCAAATGGCTTCCCCGTTTCCGAAAAATTCACGAGCCTGCGCAAATGCGTCGTCACGCCGCAGACATCGGCCTACTACAGTAGAGGTTGGCTCTATTCAAATTGTCGCTTTCTTTGACAATAGAATGGATTTGTAACTTTTAACCCTTCCCCATGCGCGAATCCTTCCTCCACTTCCTCTGGCCCCCCCGCCGCTCATGAGCGCAGCACTGAAAGCCTTCATCATTTACGCCAGAGAGGATAGGGCTGAATTTCAATATCAACAGCAACAAACTATGCCACACCTTTCTCTCACATTTACCCGCCGAAGCCTTGGCGTAGGCGGGCTTCTCACATTTCTCACCGCTCTCACGTCTCTCACACCCCTCTCCGCCCAGAACCTCCAGCGCATCGGCCACCTGCCATACACGCCGCTTACGCTGGCAGGCTGCTGGCACTACGTGGACAATGCCGGCGGCGAATGGGCCCTCGTGGGCACCAGCGCGGGGCTGAGCATCGTGGATGTGGACGACCCTGCCCAGCCCGTGGAGCGGTTTGCGGTGCCGAGCCTTACCAACAACTGGCGCGAGGTGAAAACCTGGGCTGGCTACGCCTACTTTGGTTCGGAAGCCGGGCAAAGCGGCATCACCATCGTCAACCTGAACCACCTACCCGACAGCATAAATTGGAAGGTGTGGCGCGGCGATGGATTCTTTGACAGCCTTGTGGTGAAAAGCCACGCAGTGGCAGCAGAGGATGGTTTTCTCTACATTTTTGGCGGAGCCACCATCTCCAACGGCGCGGTGATAGCCGACCTCGCCGACCCTTGGAACCCGCACATCGTGGGCAAATACGCCGCCAACTACGTCCACGATGGCTTTGTGCGGGGCGATACGCTGTGGACGAGCGAGATTTACGAAGGGCAATTTGGCGTGGTGGACATTTCGGACAAAACCAACCCCGTGCTGCTCGCCACGCAGACTACGCCGGGCGAGTTCAACCACAACTCCGGCCTTTCTGACGACAGCAAAACGCTGTTCACCACTGACGAAAGGACGAATGCACCGCTTGGCTCTTTCGATGTTTCTGCATTGGACGACATCCGCCTGCTCGACGTGTATTTACCAAGCAAAAAGCCCTCCGGCGAGGTACACAATGTGCGCGTGGTGAAAGGCGATTTCCTCGTTTGCCCCAGCTACCAGGGCCAATTGACCATCGTGGACGGCTCGCGGCCCGACAATCTGATAGAAATCGCCTGGGATTCGCTCGGCAATTCGCTCGTCTGGGACGCCGACCCTTACCTGCCTTCGGGCATCGTGTTCGCCACAGCCAAAAACGAGGGGCTTTTCATTTATCAGCCAACGTACACCCACGCCGCCTGGATAGAGGGCAAAGTGACGGACGCTGCTACGGGCTTCCCGCTCGCCGATGCAAAGGTTTTTGTGCTGAACTCGCCCAATGCCGACACTACGGGCGCAGACGGGGTTTACAAAACAGGCGCGGCAGCCACCGGGACGTACACGCTGCGGGCGGAACGAACGGGTTATCAGCCCCAAGTGGTCAGCAACGTGCCGCTCGTGAGCGGGGTAGTCGCGGTCATCAACTTTGCGCTGATTCCATTGATGGTCAGCACGGAAGAAATTGGGAGCGAAGCATTTGTGCGCGTGTCGCCCACGCCGTTCGAGGATTTTTTGAAAGTAGAATTTCCCGAAGGGAGCCTGTTCGAGAGCGAAGCGACGCTGCTGCGCCTCAGCGATTTTTCGGGAAAAACGATTTTGGAAAAAAAGGCCGACGCGGGCGGAGCCACCATTTTGGGCGGTTTGAAAAACCTTCCCGCAGGGGCGTATTTGCTCAGCATAAAAAATAACAGCGGGGAAACCCGAACGGTAAAGGTGATGAAAGGGTAGTCACTGGAATTTTTGGCGCACCTTTTTCAGCCCCCGCCCGAAATACTTTTCAACTTTCCTTTGCTGCAAAGCATAGGCTTTCTACTTTTGCCGCCCGTTTTGAAAAACTGCCAAGGCAATGGATGCTTTTGTTGCGTACTCTTTGCCCATTCAGGGGCTGAAATCAGGGGTACATCATTTCAAGTTTGAGATTGACAGCGCGTTTTTCGCCCGGTTCGAAGGTTCGCCCGTGCAAGAAGGGAAAGTTCTTTTTGAGCTCGAACTCGACAAACGGCTCGACATGATGCTCCTCGATTTCACCTTGGAGGGTTTCGTGAAAGCCGAATGTGACCGATGCACCGCCACAATTGACCTGCCGATAGAAGACGAACAGCAATTGATTGTAAAGTTTGGCGAGGTAGAAAGCGAACCGGAAGACGAGGTGATTTTCATCCATCGGGATGCACCAGAGTTCAATGTGGCCAAGTACCTCTACGAGTTTGTCGTGCTTGCCTTGCCCATCACCAACACGTACGATTGCAACGACGACCCGGTGCCGCCCTGCAATTTTGAGGTGCTGAAATACTTAGGAACAGATGCCGAAGAGGCGAAGCCCAAGTCCATTTGGGATGCCCTCCAAGGTCTTTCAAACGATAATTGACATTTAGGAACGGGTGAATAATTGAAATCAGGCAAAGATTTCATGGTTCATAGTTCATAGTTCACAGTTCATAGTTTTTTGAGTCATGCCAAATCCAAAATGGCGGCACTCCAAGCGCCGCACACGCGCCCGCCGCACACACGACCACGCTGCAATGCCCACGCTCGGCACTTGCAAGACCACTGGCGAAGTCCACAGATTCCATAACGCCTACAGGGTGGACGGAGACCTGTACTATCGCGGCCAAGTGCTCGTGCCGGGCAAAGCCCGAGCGGCTGAAGAATAGCCACGCCTCTTTTTAGAAGGCAATTGAGGAGGCTCCAGTCCCGCAAGTCGGGGTGCATGGGGCTTTTTCTGTTTTTTCTGGTTATTCGTTTATCTGTGGATTTGGTTATTTGGGGTGCTCAAGCATGGTATTCGTGTTTTCTTAGAGGCAGGAATGAAAGCCAAGCTTGAGCACCCCAAATAACCAAATCACCGTATACACAAATCCACAAAATGAAGCAACTCGTCAACACACCCGCCGCCCCATTGCCCATTGGCCCGTACAATCAGGCTGTTGCGCACAATGGCTTGCTCTTTGTGTCGGGCCAAATCGCCTTGGACCCCGCCAGCGGAGAATTGGTTTTGGACAGCATCGAGGCCGAAACACACCGGGTGCTGCAAAACCTAAAAGCCATCGTGGAAGCCGCCGGGAGCAGCCTCGAAAAAGTGCTGAAAGCCACCGTGTTCGTGAAAGACATGAATATGTTTGGCCGCATCAACGCTGTTTACGGGGAATATTTCAAGCCCGAATTTGCGCCAGCCCGCGAGTTGGTGCAGGTGTCCGAACTTCCCAAGTTCGTGAACATTGAGATTTCCGTCATCGCCTCCCTATGAAAAACGTCCTCTCTTGTGTGCAGCCTACGGGCGACATTCACCTTGGCAACTACTTTGGCGCGGTGCAAAACTGGGTGCGCATCCAAAATGAATACAAATGCCTCTACGGCGTGGTGGACTATCATTCCATGACCATGCCCTACGACCCCGTACTGCTCCGCGAGAACACTTGGAAAATGGTGCTCCAGCTGCTGGCCTGCGGCATCAAGCCGGAAAATCTGTTCATCCAAAGCCTCGTGCCAGAACACGCCGAGCTCGCGTGGATACTCGGCTGCACCACGAGCTACGGGGAGCTGACGCGCATGACGCAGTTCAAAGACAAGACCGACCAACTCCGAGAGGCCGACAAAGATGCCTTCGTGAGCGTCGGCCTTTTTGCGTACCCGGTGTTGCAAGCGGCAGACATCCTGATTTACCACGCCGACTTTGTGCCGGTTGGAAAAGACCAAGAGCAGCATCTTGAACTTTCGAGGAACATCGCGCAGCGTTTCAACCACCAATTCGGGAAGGAATATTTTGTGCACCCCGCGCCGCTTTTCACCGAAACGCCCAAAATCCTTTCGCCTGCCGACCCCAGCAGAAAGATGAGCAAAAGCCTCGGCGAAAAGCACTACATCAACCTTTTTGGCGAGGAAGGCCGCATCCGCAAACAGATAAAATCGGCTGTGACCGACACGGGCGAGCCTGCTGACGGCGGCCCAGCCACAGACGGGGCAGGCATGAGCGTAGGCGTGAAAAACCTTTTTGAGCTGCTCCGCGCTTGTGGCGATATGGCCGCTCACGATGCGCTGATGGCGAATTACCAATCGGGCGCGCGCCAATACGGCGACCTGAAAGAAGCGGTGGCAAATGCGGTGGTCAAGATTGTCAACCCTTTCCGCGAGCAGTTGGCCGAGTTGCAGGCCGATAAGAAAAATGTGGAAAGCCAAATCCAAGAGGCCAGCGCGGAAACCCGAAAGCGCGCCCAGCAGACGCTGCGGGAGGTGCGGGAAATCGCGGGTTTGACTTCGTTGAAGTAGGCAGTCGGCAGTAATAAGTTGCAAGTACGACACAAAAAGCCGCGTGGAGAATTCTCCCTGCGGCTTTTTTATTCTAAAATTATTGCTCCTGTTGATCTGTCGGAGAAGGCATAAAATATTCCTGAAGATGTTCTTTCAAAGATTGTAGTTCGCAGACCTGTACGTTTTGGGGCAACTTGTAATCGCCAGCGGAAGGCGTGACAACCAGAATCGGGATGTCGCCCAAATCCTTTGCGGCGATGTAGTTGCCCGCCGAGAGTTTGGGCGAGTTGCTGTACTTGATTTCAATCCCCAAGACCGGCGAAACGCCCCGCACCAGCACCAGATCAAGTTCAGACCCGTCGGCAGTGCGGTAAAAATAGGGCCTGATGTTGTAGCTCAGTTGTGCGATAATCTGCTGAACGATGTACCCTTCCCAGGAGCCGCCAAGCCACAAGCTGCCCGCCAGCACTTCTACATCGGCGATGTCGGCCAATGCGTGCAACATACCGCTGTCGCGCACGAAGAGTTTGGGCGATTTGACAATGCGCTTTTTGATGTTGAGATGCCAAGGCTGAAGCCGCCGAATGAGAAAGGCGTTTTCGAGAAAATCTAAGTACCTGCTTACCGCAGTGACGCTCAGCCCAAGCGAGCGGGACAACTCGGATATGTTGAGCAAATTGGCGTGAACCCCGACCAGAACCGAAAGCAAATTCCGAACGACCGTCGAAGAGGCAGAAAGCCCCAACATAGGCAAATCGCGCTCCACATAAGTGGTTATGAAATCGTTCATCCGGCGGTTGGCGGTTTTGTCCGAATCTGCCAGCAACATTTCTGGATACCCGCCCCGCAGCCAATGTTGACGATAAGAGATGAACTCAGAGACCTCGCCCCAATGGAAAGGTTGGAGTTCAAGATAGGAAATGCGCCCTGCGAGCGATTCCGAACTTTTTTGGAGCAATTCGGGGGAGGCCGAACCAGAAAGCACAAATCGTCCAGCAACCCTGTGCCGATCAATAGCAGAACGGAGCAATGGGAAAAGCATGGGCATCCGCTGTATTTCGTCAAGGACAATCAGCGCATCCTGCCGCTCTGACAGGTACAGCTCGGGGTCTTGAAGCCGATTGCGGTCTTGAGGAGATTCAAGATCCAGATAGATCACCTTTTTGGACAGTTGCGCTTCGAGGGTTTTGACCAATGTAGTTTTACCTACTTGGCGCGGACCCAGAACAGCTACCGCAGGCATATCATTGATCTGTTCGAGCAATTCGGTGGAGAGGTGACGATGTACCATAATGCCCGCAAATTTAAACTAAAAAATAAAATTTACGGGGCATTTTGCCCTCAAGCGCTTATCGTTGTAGCCCGCCCAATCGTTTGGACGTTGCGAATAGGGCTTTTGGCACCGAGCAAAAAAAGTATAGGGCTATAATGCAGGGCATCAAAAAAGCCGCCCGGAGAATCCTCCGAGCGGCTTTTCCATTCTAAAAACAAAGCCAATTACTGCTCTGCTTTTTTCTCGCCAGGCTTGGCGCAGCAGGCTTTGCCACCGGCAGCAGCACCAGCGCAAGCCTTCTTTTCTCCAGCGCTGCAAGATTTCATTTCGCCAGCAGAGCAAGATTTCTTGACCATGCCTTCCGTAGTGCCCGCAGTTGCGGTTTTGGGAGCCACGTTGACGAATGCGTTGGAAGCCTCGTCATATTTCACGCTCACGAACTGAACGTTGCCCTTGGTGTCGGCTTCTTTGCGGACGTAGGCGATGGAGCCGTCTTCAGCTTGGCGCTTTTCGATGGAAGCATCGGAGGCAGCGGCTTTGGCGGCTTTGTTGGCGCAGCAGGATTTGCCGGCAGATGCCGCGCTGCTGCAAGATTGGGCGTCAGCGGCAGCGATGCCAAACGCGAGGAAGAAGGCGAAGAAGAAAATCGCTTTTTTCATGAGTGAAAAGTTGAGTGATTTTGAATGTGAAAAAATTATTTTTTGCTTTCAAAAGCAGGTTCAAAAGTAGAACACGCCTTTGGGAATCAGGTTCGTTTTTGAAAATCTTAACAGCATCGAAAAGGAACTTCCCGAAAGTTTCAAACTTTCGGGAAGTTGTGTTCCATTATTTCCCCGACAAAATTGAATTGTATCTGGCAGGGTCGTTGAGCAACTTGACGGCCTCCTTTACCTCTGGGTCGTTCACGAGGTTTTTGCGCACTTTGCCGCGCTGGAAGTAGTAGCGCCCCACTATCTCTTGTTCTATTTCGTGGAGGATGCGCTCGCGCTGCTTGCCGAGCTCGCGCTGTTTTTCGGCCTTTATCTTGTTTTCCAAGGATTGGATTTCTGCATCCAAGGACCAATTCTCGCGGGCGGCGGTTTCGCGCAGCTCGGTCAGTTTTTTCTCCGAATGGGTTTGGTAGTCAAAATTTTTGCCTTGCACGAATTTCGAAAAATCGTCAAAATCCGTGAACTCGAAAATTTCAATAGAGTCAATCGTTGCCCGCTTTTGGGCAAACAGGGTGGCGTAATCGAAGATCATTTTTTGATCGAGCAGGGCTTTCACCACGCCCATGGCGGTGTCGTGTGGCAAAAGGACATCCGGCTTGATCCCGCCGCCGTCCAGCACCGTGCGGCCATTTCGGGTTTTGAACTGCGCGCGCTCGGCTTCGGGGATGTCCACCGGCTCGCCGTCTTTGTATCGCGCGGATTGGATGCAGCGGCCCGACGGGATGTAGTATTTGGCCGTGGTGAGTTTGATGCGGGCGTTGTAGCCAAGCTCTTTGGTGTTTTGCACAAGCCCTTTCCCGTAACTTTTTTGCCCCATGACGACGGCGCGGTCGAGGTCTTGCAAAGCCCCGGAGGTGACTTCGCTGGCCGAAGCGCTCATCTTGCTCATCAGTACCACGACGGGGATGTCCTTGTCTATCGGCGAGTGCTGGGTGCGCAGGTTGAGGTCCCACTCTGGCACTTTCCCGCGCGTGCCGGCCACTAATTCGCCTTTTGGGACAAAGACGTTGACGAGGTTGACCGCTTCGTTCAAAAGGCCGCCGCCGTTGTCGCGCAGGTCGAGGATGACCCCTTTCAGGCCGGGGTTTTTCTCCTTCATTTTCACGATGGCGTCGCTCACGTTTTGGGAGGCATTTTCGGTGAACGTGGTAAGGTTCACATAGCCGATGCCGTCGGCCACCAAGCCAGAATGCGGCACGTTGGGGATGTTGACTTCGGCGCGTTCGAGCGTGACTTTCAAATCCTTGGCCTCGCCCGGTCGGCGCACCGTGAGGGTGGCTTCGGTACCGGGGAAGCCGCGCAGGAAGGTTTGCACTTCTTGTTCTGTGCGGCCTTTGGCGCTTTGGCCGTCTATGCTCACCAGCGCGTCGCCGACTTTCAGGCCCGCTTTGTGGGCCGGGCTGTTCTCGATGATTTCCATGAGCACCACATAGTCGCCTATGCGCTCGCCCGTAGCGCCCAGCCCGTTGTACTTGCCGTCCACTTGGATGCGGTAGCCTTCGATGTCGGTTTCCGAAATGTAGTTGGTGAAAGGGTCAAGCCCTTCGAGCATTGCGTCCATGCCCCGGCGCATCACTTGGTTGGGGTCCAGCGCGTCCACGTAAGAATGGTTGACCTCGCGGTAGGCGTTGGCAAAAATCTCCATGTTTTTTGCGATGTCGAAATAGTTGCCCTGCGCTTGCGCGAATGTCAGCACTGCGAAATGGCAAAGCAGGAGCAGTTTGAGTTTGTTGATCATGTTTGAATGTGGTGCCAAAAATAAAACTTCCCGATCCCGATTTTTTCGGGATTAAACTTTTGAGAAGTTGATCTTGAAAACGAAAAGAATAGAAAATCGAGATGTGGGCCTATGGACGCACGGCCTCAAAAACGGTTGTCTGTCGAAAAGGTTTTTGGTCACTTCTCGGCTCGGTGGTTTTGGCTGGCGAAGGTACAATGCTTGCCTTGTTCGAGGGGAAAGGGCATCGGGTTGGCTACCCTTTGACAAATCTGCCCGTAGTGAAATCGTGTTTTTTGTCCTTGTTTTTGGATTGCCGCGCCCCCGACCTTTGTGCTGTGATTGTTCCGATTGCCCATCTGTATGTAGTGAAATCGCCCCAAGTGTCCTTTTTTGCCCCAACCCTTAGCGGTACTTTTGCTTCCTCATTCTTAAACACACTAAACGCTACCAGACAAATGATCAAACCGCACAAAAGCAAGACGGAACTTGCCAAAGAACTCAAAATCCATCCCAAAACCCTCAAACGCTACATGGACAAACTCGGCATTCACTGGGATCATAAAGAACTCATGCCCCCAGTGGTCTGGGAAAGTGTGGTGGATGGCCTGAACCGAGAAGACTCTCCTGCCTTTGCGTGTGTGCGGGGGGGGGGGGGGGGGCGAAAATCCCCAAAGGGGCAAAATGACCTGAGTGGCAGGTGGCCTGTCCGCACAAGTCCACAATTGTCCGCAGTTGTCCCTTTGAGGTGAGCGAAAGGTGCCCTGACCTTTGGGGCACACAATTTTTGTTCACCTAAACTGATTTTCAATGAAACGATTCTCAAACTTACTGCGGCTTCTCAGCCTTGGCTTGGCAATGTTTGCCTTTGGCCAAATCAACGCTCAAACCGAAGAAACCCCCATGCTCCTGAAAACTGACAACACCTTTATCCAGCAGCGCATTGAGGGCAGCGACCCACAAGGCTGGCTGTTCTTCAAAAACTCCTCCGACCTCAAAGAGGGGCAACTGTTCGGCGAGCAGCCAGCCGCTGCTGGGCTATCTGTCAACGACAACATGGCCCTCATAGAATCGGAGATGGACGAGGAAGGCAACACTCACAACAGATACCAGCAATACTATAAGGGCATCAAAGTGGAAGGGGGAGAAATCTTCGAGCATGTGCGCGGCTGCTATGTGTATCTGCTCCACGGCAAAATCATCGAAGGGCTGAGCTTCAACACGCAGCCTGTGTACACAGATGCCCAAGCCCTCAACGCGGCCATTGCCCACATCGGTGCAAGCCAGTACGCTTGGGAAGACCCGGATTGGGAACAAGAACTCAAAGACGACACGGAAAACCCCAATGCGACCTACTATCCAACAGGCAGCCTGACGCTGACCTACTTGCCGGGGGCTACTTTGGAGACGAGCAATTATCGGTTGACGTGGAGATTCGAGATTTTCGCCCTGACTCCCAGAAGCCAAAAAACCGTCGTAACTACACAGGTATCCCTGTGCTAATGAAAATTGAGTAAAAAGGATAAACCTTTGAGCATGATTGAATCCGAATACATTTCGAAACTAGAAGCCACGGTAGTTTCTCAGAACCAACAGATTGA
>JBJXFT010000069.1:0-4218 GCA_046155725.1 Saprospiraceae bacterium | reverse complement strand
GACGAAATGCAGGACCCCGAGCTCACCATAGACCGAGCCTTAGAACAATACTTGCAATTGGGCTATTCCGAAAACTGGATAAATCAACGCCTGAAAAGCATTGAAATACGCAAAGAACTCACCGATGAATGGAAAAAGCGCGGACTGAAAGAAGGCGTTCAGTTTGCCACTTTGACAGACATCATCACTAAGGCATGGTCTGACAAAACCACCAAGGAATACAAAATCCTGAAAGGCTTGAAAAAAGAGAACCTGCGGGATAATATGACCAACACGGAGCTGATTTTAAACATGTTGGCAGAGGCTTCTACAAAAGATATTTCTGCTGCTGTTGAGCCAAAGGATTTTGAGGAAAGTAAAAAAGTAGCCAAGCAAGGTGGCAATGTAGCTAAAGTGGCACTCAAGGAATTAGAAGCCCGCACAGGGAAAAAGGTCGTTTCCAAATTGAATGCTAAAACGGCTTTGCCTCCAAAGCAAATCTGACGGAAACTGTCCGCATCACGGAACACGTCACAGAACACGCCTCGGTGCCCTCTCATTCGGTTTGTCATTCTGCCAGAGCCCGTGCGCGTCACGGAACACGCCATGGAACACGCCTCGGTGCCCTCTCATTCGGTTTGTCATTCTGCCGGAAACCGTCCGCGTCAGGGAACACGCCACGGAACACGCCTCGGTGTCCGCTCATTCGGTTGTCATTCTGCCGGAAACCGTCCGCGTCAAGTGCGCGTACCCACGAGGCAGCACTTTTAGAGCGCACAGTTTCCCACGGAATGACAAACCGAATAAACGTGTTCCGTGACGCGGACGGGCCCCTACGGAATGACACCCGAGCGAGGGTGTCATTCCGTAGCGTCCAAGTAAGATTGCCTCGATGTTGCAGGATGAAATCAAAGCCAGCACCGAAGTCTACCACAAAGCGTGGCTGCTAAGGAACGGGTGAATAATAACTTGTCAATTTGATGTGATTCCTTTTCACCCAAACTGCCCATCTTTTTGATTAAATAGCCCCACTATTCGCACAAAAAGATAGTTGTCTGAATAAAAACCAACCTACCTGAAATCCACAAGTTATTATTCACCCGTTCCTAAAAAATTGTCGCCAAATCCAACTACTTGACTCATCGGGGTATCATGTCAATCCAAGCCGTGTTGGCATGGCCTGGGCCATTCCCTTCGCCGCCCAAACTTTCCCCCAAACCGTTTGGGCAGAAATATGTACTCTTGTGACCGCGTTGATGGCGGGCGGCAAACCGCTCGCCGCCCACCACCTACCGCTCCACCTTTCACAGAAAGAATTATGAAACAAAAACTACTGCTCCCGCTCCTCGTCTTTCTGGCTGCGCCCATCGCGCTTTTTGCTACGCACAACCGCGCGGGCGAAATCCACATCGAACAAATAGGCCCGCTCACCATCCGCGCCACCATCATCACTTGGACCAAAACAAGCAGCGTGAACGCCGACCGCGACACGCTCGAAATAAATTGGGGCGACGGCGTGATCCAACTCGTGCAGCGCTCCAATGGCAACGGCTTCCCCCCGCAAGGCTTCCCGCTCTCCAACGACGTGAAATACAACACCTACATAGCGGAGCATAGCTACGCGGGGCCGGACATCTTCACCATATCCATGACCGACCCCAACCGCATCGGCAACATCATCAACGTGAACCCGCCCGCGTCGGACAATGTGCCGTTCTACATCCAGACCATCTACAAATTCCAAGACGCGCAGTTCGGGGGATCAAACACCACGCCCTACCTATTGCAACCGCCCATAGACAATGCCTGTGTGGACAAACCTTTCAAGCACAACCCCAACGCATCCGACCCCGACGGCGACAGCCTTTCCTACGAACTCATCGTGCCGATGCAGGCGCCGAACACGCCCGTGCCAAACTATTCTTTCCCCGATGAGATCATGATGGGCGTTGACAACAACTTTCAACTCAACCCCATTACGGGCGACATCTTGTGGCAATCGCCGAAAGTGGCGGGCATTTACAACATCGCGTTTGTCGTCATCTCGTGGAGGAAAGGCAAGGTGATAGACCGGACTGTCCGCGATATGCAAATCTTTGTGAGCGCTTGCGACAACAACCCGCCGGACGTGGCAACGATTGACGAAATATGCGTGATCGCCGGCCAATCCGTTGATTTTGAAGTGACGGGCACCGACGTGGACAGCACCGATGTGATCTTGCTCACCGCGCTCGGCGCGCCCCTCAGCTCGCCTTTCAGCCCCGCTACGTTTGATGCGCCTACCGCTTGGCTGCCCTCGCCGGTGTTTGGCACTTTCCATTGGACTACGGCCTGCGAACACATTTCCAACCAAGCCTACACCGTGGTTTTCAAAGCCACTGACTCGCTCACTGCGCCCCAATTGGCCGATCTGCACACCGTGGCAATAAAAGTGGTGGGGCCTCCCCCTGAAGGATTGCAGGCCAAAGCCGATCTCGGCAACATCGAAATCACCTGGGACAAGCCCTACACCTGCGAAGGCGCGGCCAACAACTATTTCCTTGGGTTCTCGGTGTGGCGGCGCGAGGGCAGCAACCCCTTTGTGCCCGACAATTGCGAACCCGGCCTGGCAGGCAAGGGCTACACCCAACTGATCACCGTCACCAAAGCCGTGAAAGATGGGCGCTATTACTTCCAAGACATTGCGGTGGAGCGCGGGCGTACGTACTGCTATCGGGTGTTGGCAAAATTTGCCCGCGTGTCGGCAGGCGGCTACCCCTACAATATTGTGGAAAGCCTTGCCTCCGAAGAGGTGTGCGCCCAACTGCCGCGCGACCTGCCGCTCCTCACCAACGTGTCGGTAGAAACCACCGACGCAGCATCGGGCAAAATGAAAATCGCGTGGTCAAAACCCGTAGCCGCCGATCTGGACACGCTGCTCAACCCCGGCCCATACCGCTATCAATTGCTTCGCGCACCGGGGTTCACCGGCGGCACATTTGTCGAAGTGCCCGGCGCGTCGTTCACCGCCAATGCCTTCTGGCAAGCCAACGACACCATTTTTGAGTTTGACCAAAACCTCAACACCGCCGGGCAGCCCTATCATTACAAACTTGATTTTTATGTCAATGGCAATACCCTGCTCGGCACCACCAACGAGGCTTCGTCGGTCTTTTTGAGCGTGGCCTCTACCGACCAAACCAACATTCTCTCCTGGGAAAAAGCGGTGCCCTGGAACAACTACAACTACCGCGTTTTTAGAAAAAATGAGGCGACGGGGCTGTTTGACCCTATCGGGAATTCCGCGACAAATGCTTACGAAGACCGCGGCCTGACCAATGGCGAGGAATACTGCTATTATGTGCAAAGCGAAGGCACTTACAGCGTCGGCGGCATTTTGAACCCCTTGTTCAACAACTCGCAGGAAGCCTGCGGGACGCCCATTGATACGGTGCCGCCCTGCCCGCCCGTGCTGGCCGTGACGAATCTCTGCGACGACCTCAATGCCGCCAACCCCGGCCCGCCTTTCCTCAACAACCTTCTCTGGACAAACCCCAACGAGGCTTGTGGCGGCACGGACGACGCAGAGCGGTACCGCATTTGGTACACTCCCCTGAAGGGCGAGCCGCTCGTGCTGCTGGCCGACCAGTTTGGCGCCACCAACACGACTTTCGAGCACACGCTGGAAACTCAACTTGCCGGCTGCTACGCCGTGTCCGCGCTCGATTCGGTGGGCAACGAGAGCCTGTTGAGCAACCTTTTTTGTGTAGACAACTGCCCAAACTACGAACTGCCAAATGCTTTCACGCCCAATGACGACGGCGCGAACGACTTGTACACCCCGTTCCCCGGCTGGCGCTTTGTGCAAAGCGTGGACATGCAAATCTTCAACCGTTGGGGGAATCTCGTTTTTCAGACCACCGACCCCGCTATTAGCTGGCGCGGCACGAACGAAGCGGGGAAAGCATTGGCCGAAGGCACTTACTTTTTTGTGTGCAAGGTGTATGAGCGCCGCGTGGGCGGCGTGACATTGAGGCCGGGCGTTCTGAGCGGGTATATTGAATTGGTGCGGGGATAGTGCGGAATACGCACCGGGAACTACTACGACAAGCAGGAATAGTGCATTGAACTATGAACGAGGAACGATGAACTATAAACGAGGAACTATGAACGACGTGCTGTTCATAGTTCCTCGTTTATAGTTCATAGTTCAATGAAAAAGCCCCAGCCCCCCCGCCAGCACCAGCACCGCCCCAGAAA
>JBJXFT010000050.1:0-2922 GCA_046155725.1 Saprospiraceae bacterium | reverse complement strand
TTGACCTTTGCGTGATGGGAAAAAAGAGTTACGAAACACATCGTATGGAGGTAAGCATGGACGGTCAGATAGCCAGGGTGCGCCACTTGTTCGAAAGTGTGAAGGACAAGCGGGCGCAGAACACGGTGTACAGTTTGCCGGACATCCTGATGAGTGGTTTTGCCATGTTCAGCCTCAAATATGCGTCATTGCTCGACTTTGAGCAGCAGACCAGCATGGAGGTCGAGAACCTGAGCAGCGTTTACGGCATCGAACGGACGTGTTCGGATGTGCAGATGCGCCGGGTTCTGGACACCCATGATCCGGATTTCATCAGGAAGGAGTACTCGCGGCGTTTCAAAGACCTGCAAAAAACGGGGCTTTTGGCCGAATACGAGTACAAGATCGGGTCTCAGAAGTACCTGATGGCCTCCTGCGACGGTGTTCAGCACTTCAGCAGCAAGTCGCTCAGTTGCTCCTGCTGCCTGAGGAAGGAGCACCGGGACGGCACCTGCACCTATCACCACAACATGCTTTGCGCGGCCTTGGTGCATCCCCAAAAGCGGGAGGTCTTCCTGCTCAACTGCGAGCCGATAGTTCAGCAGGACGGCATTGACAAGAACGACTGCGAGCGCAACGCCGCCAAAAGGCTGCAAAAGAACATGAAAACGGACTACGCCGCCTATGCCGGGAGGTACCGTTTCCTTTTTGTGGAAGATGCCCTCTACGCCAACGCCCCGCACATCGAAGAACTGACTGCCAATGGCCACTCCTACATCCTGAACGCCAAACCCGACAGCCACAAAACGCTTTTTGCCCAAGTGGAGGGCCGGCGCCACAGAAAGCAACTCAACACCTGGGCCTGCTCCCAAAACGGGGTCACACACCGCTTTGAATGGGCCAACAACTTGGTGCTCTGCAATACCAGACCCGACATCAGGGTCAACTTCCTGTGCTGCCAACAAACCGACAAAACGGGCAAAACGACCACTTTCACCTGGGTCACCGACATCCCCATCAACCAGGACAGGGTCTGGGCCATCATGAAAGCAGGCCGCTCCCGCTGGAAAATCGAAAACGAGACCTTCAACACCCTCAAAAACCTCGGCTACCACTTCGAGCACAACTACGGCCACGGCGACGACCACCTCTCCACCATGTTTGCCTATCTGATGATGCTCGCTTTTTATGTCGACCAGTTCGTACAGGCCTGTTCCAAGGTCTTTCAACAACTCCAGGCCAACATCAAAACCAAAGTCAAAATTTGGTCCACCATCAAGGCCCTTTTTCAAACCACTTACTGCCCCTCGATGAACTTTATTTATGCTCAGGTCGCAGCCCTCTTTCTAATCAAACTTGAATAAGAATGGCCACATGGGAAATCGCTGGAACCTGGGACCCCCTGCTCCCAAAGCAGGTGCGATACATCCCGAAAAAATCGTGGCTGTGGCAGTTACAATGCACCGTATCGCTACCGCTTTTTTACCATGACACACTTCCACCCGGAATCGCGTAGGAAAAAGGGGCGATTTTGTTTTATATTCACCGTGAGGTGAAAAAAAATCAATAAAAATTTGGAATCAAATGAGGCTAAATAAAGCCACAAAAGCTCAGGTTTTGCATGCAAATTGTGTGCAAATAAAAAAAGAGTTACAAACTTTCGTTCGTAACTCTTTGATAATCAACGTGGGCACAGAAGGACTCGAACCTCCGACTTGCTGCTTGTAAGGCAGCCACTCTGAACCAACTGAGTTATGCGCCCTTTCGCCTAAAGCGGCGGCAAAAGTCCGATGCCGGATTCGGAAAACCAAGCAGTTTTTTCAGAAAAAATAAACTGGTTCAAATTGAGCGTGTTTGCTGCGCCGAACTACTTTACTCCGACCCTTACTTTTGCCGCATGAAAAAACGCATCCTCCCTTTACCCGCCATTGCCTTCTTGCCCGCCATGACCTGGCTGGTGGGGGCGACGGCGGGCATATTCTTTGCCATTCCGATTTTTGCCCAAAACCCCGCCCACCCATTGCTCACCGCCGACGAGGCCGTGCGCCTCGCTCTGGAGAACAACTACGACATCCGCATCAGCCAAGCCGATGCCGACATCGCCCGCCTGAACAACACGCGTGGCAACGCCGGAATGCTCCCAACGGTGAATCTCGTGGCAAACGAGAACTTCACGCTCAGCGCCTTCCAGCAAAAATTGGCGAACGGCACCGAGTTCCAAGTACCCGGTGCACCCTTCAACAACGCCAACGCTGGGGTGCAACTTTCGTGGACTTTGTTTGATGGGCGGAGAATGCAGATTGCCAAAAAAAGATTGGGAGAACTGGAATCGCTTGGCAAAACCAACCTGCAAAACGTGGCGCAGCAAACTGCCGCGTCGGTGCTTCAAACTTACTACGACATCGTGCGCGGGCGGATGCAGGAGCGCGCGCTGGCCGAAGTCATCGTGCTCAACGAGGAGCGGCTGCGCATTGCCGAGGCTCGGCTGGCGGCAGGTTTTGCAGCTCAAACGGATGCCCTGCAAGCCCGCATTGACCTCAACCAGCGCCGCGCCGACCTGATTTTGCAACTCACCGCCACGGCCAATGCCAAACGCGCCCTCAACCTCCTGCTCGTACGCCCGCCCGAAACGCCGTTCCGCGTGGACGAAACGCTGGTGACCGATTACACTCCGGCGCGAAACACTTTGGTGGAAAAAATTTTAGCCAACAACCCCACTTTGCTTTCCCTCCAAAAATCGGCGGAAATCGCCGCGCTCGTGGTGGACGAAAACCGTGCGCTCCGCAAGCCGCGCATCACGGGCAACAGCCAATTCAACGCCGTGCGCTCTGACAATGGCGCGGGATTCACAGTGAGCAACTCGCAAGCGGGCCTGACCGTAGGCGCGGGATTGGTGGTGCCGCTCTACGCCGGGGGCAATTTCAAACGGCAGGTGGAAACCGC
>JBJXFT010000035.1:0-5039 GCA_046155725.1 Saprospiraceae bacterium | reverse complement strand
AGTTGGGCCTGTGCGCCGGGGCAGATGGTGTTGCCGCTGAAAGTGCCTTGCGGGGTGATTTGGGCGGCGAGCCACATCGGCAGGGCACAGCAGAGCAGCCAGAGGGCGGGGCGCAGGTGGCTTCGCAAAGGGTTGGCAGAGAAGGGCTTGGAGCGATGCTCTGTGTGCCCGCAAGGGGCTGTGGCCAGACTTTTCATGATGAGAACAGGTGACGGATTGAACAAAAAAAAACGTGGAGCGGTGTCGCGCTGCACGTTTTTTGGGGAAAGGATGGGCAAATGTAGGAAAAAGGTTTTGGACGCAATAAGGGTATATTCATCGTTGGGACAGACATCATGGGGGCATCATGAGGAGCGAGGACTTGATACAAAAAAGCCGATGCACCACCAAGCGTTTCGTCGCCCCCTTCCCATCCGCCCGTAGCATCACGAAGTACAGCCCTTCGGGGAAAGTTGCGAAAAGTATGGAACCATACACCAAGCAGATATGGAAAGGGGCGAGGGGGCGGTTTGTGGTATTGCACCTTTGTTGTACGAAAACCAGCACAACACCCTGTCTGACCCATCAAGAAATTAGAACCGATGAATGGAGGAGTCTCCGCAGTAATGCCGCTCTTCTCCAAACCCCAGACGACACCGGGCGGCTCTGCACAGCATCCGCCCGAATTTTTCTGAAAAACCATCTGGTACACTTCCATACTCAGCAAGATCAGGAAATGTACCCACAGCCTCCTTCGCCAAGATCACCTTTGCCCCATTGAGTAGAGTAAGTACGTCGCCAAAATTAGTTTAGCGATATGCGGCATCTTGGTGGGAATTAGCACAGTAGCAGATTGGCTAATTATCACATTCTACTTAGACGGCTAATGGCCACTGAAAAATCAAGTGAACGCAAGCCGGGCAGCCGCCCAAACTGCCCGGCGCTTTTTTGAAAACTCAACCATACAACAGTTGCTTTAATCCATTTTTTCCGGCCTCACGGTCCAAGAAGCATCTTTCATCTCACAACGTTCTATCTTTACTTATGAACAACTTAAGAAAAGCAGTTCCCTACATGTACCTGACACGGGGAAGCCAAGAGGGTACTTATGTACTTTTCCTGCTCGTTCCCGTAGGGCCTTCCTTCAATGTCATCCTCGACAACGTAGCGCCAACGGTTGTGGGCGACCACTTTGAGGTGGCTTACAGCACCACGCCGACCGCCACTACCGATCTTTATCGCCTGAAAAACTGGACCTTGACGAAAGGCAGCAGGCAGTACGTCAAGGTGATCGGCAACTCCGACGCGGGCCTGACCATGAGAATTGATTTCTCCTCGGCAGACACCGAGTTGGCAACTCCGGCTGCTGACGGCAGCCAACGCCAAGCTCCCTACATCTTTATGGGAAAGGAAACCGTAGGCATCGCTAATTTTGCCCGCCCCAGCTGCATTGTCTTGTTCGATGCAATGGTGGGCGTGCAGACAGAGGCTGTTTCGTTTGAAGGCGAAAACTGTTACCACAGCATTGCTTGCGGCACAGCCAACGTTATCGGCACAGACGCAGCCAATTTTACGATCAACCAAGACCTGCGCGCCCAGATGACCAGCGCTACACCTTACTTCGAAGCCTCTGTGGAACACGATACTGGGATATTCTTTGCTGCCGAAGGCGACGGAAAGAAAAAGCGCAAGGTGGCGACCCATACGCCAGGTCTCCCAATGCTCGTCAATGGCAACGGACAAGGCAATGGACTGACAGAGATAGAGGAGGCCGGCGAATTGACCCTTCGTTCCGAGGTGTTTGATGGGACATCACACAACTAATGCCCGTCGGTCAACAAAATGACAGCATTGAAACCTTACATCGGCAATTGGACTTCGTCAGCAGGATATTACATTCGCTGACCACCCAATTGCCGATTTTTTTTAACACGCAACCTCGTTCAGTTCCTAAATCTTAAACCATGAAACTCCTAATCTTCATCTTCGCCTTGTGCGGCCCCTTTTGGGCTTGGGCACAAGGGGGGGGCAGCCTTGCGGAAACCAACCGCCTATTGAGACACCCAGACAGCCTTTTGGCCGCTTCTCCAGCGGCGGCTTTGCTCTACGCAGACGCAGTGCTCCAATCAAAAGAATTCCGAAATGATTGCAACATCAAAGGCCAAGCCCTCAACCTGAAGGGCCGCGCCCTGCGCAACACCGGCCAATTGGAAGCGGCTCTCAGTGCCCTGAACCAAGCCACAGCCCTTAACCAGCAATGCGAAAACGATCAAGCACTGGCTTGGAGTTGGGCTCTTATCGCCTTTTGCATGATGGACAGCCTCGATAACGGGGACACTTCAGAAGCCGTTTTAAAGCCGCTGAACGAAGCCATCAACTTGGCGCAGCGGGTTCAAGACACTGCCTTGTTGGTGAAGGTCTATGTCAATTTTGCCAAAAACTGGGGCGACAACGATCTGCCAGCGAGGGCCTTGGACTACAACATCCGTTGCGAAAACCTGCTCAGCAGCAGCCTGAGCAGCGGCTACCTCTCCCCTCGGGGCTTCAACAGGGTAGGCTTGGGCAACCGCCTGCTGGACCTGTACTACACGGAAGAGGATGACTCGACCGGGCTGAGGCTGAGCCAAGCGATCGCGGCCTTTTCAGGGGCGATAGCAGACCTGCAACCCTTCACGGACGCAGCAGCGTTAGGGGTCATGGCTGATGCCAAAAACGGGTTGGGGGGAGCCAAACTCTACGCCAACGACTTGGCGGGAGCGGAGCAAAATTTTAAAGAGAGCCTTGAATTGACCCGCCAGATCGGCGATACCACGCGAGCAGCCAACGCCCTGTACAACCTCTCCATTCTGGCAGAATGTGGCAACAACTTTCAGGCTGCCCTCGACACGCTTGAAACCGCCAACCGCTTGACCAAAAACTACAAGGGCGACAACGCGAACGGACTGATGCTGTATCAACTCGTCGGCGCTCCTTATGAAGACCGGAAAGCCCTGTTGAAAAGCCAGCACAAAGCCCGGAAGCTGGAGCAGTGGCAGTACCTCCTGACAGGCGGTTCCTTGCTCCTGTTGTTGACATCTCTGGCAGTAGCCCTTTTTTACCGACAAAAAACGCGAAACCGCCAACTGCTGCAAGAAGAGCAGCAGAAAACTCAGTTGAAGGAAATGGAGAACCGGATGCAACAGCAGGAGATCAATTTCGTCAGAGAGAAGATAGACATAGCCGCCGCCGAGCGCATCAGCATCGCCCGCAAACTGCACGACGACGTGGGCGGCAAACTCATCAGCACCAAATGGGGGCTGGACGCCATCCTCAAAGGCCTGCCAGAAGACAGCGAACTGACCCAAAAACTGACCGAAAACCTCCGCCAGCAAGAAGAATCCTACCAAGCAGCCCGTGATGTGTCGCACCAGCTGAAACGCTCCATAGGCCATTGGTGGGAATATCTCGAACAACTCTGCTCCCGGCTCGGCAACGGCCACACCAAGATCGAGTTTTCGACCCACAATCTCGACGATTCCGTGACAGGAGAGATTGGCGAAGAAGTCCGAATCATTGTTCAAGAATTGGTCATCAACGCCCTCAAATCGGCCAAAGCCACCGAAATCAGCGTTCAAATAGACCGAGTGGGCAACCTGCTCAGCATCTTTGTGCGCGACAACGGCCAGGGCTTCGATACCGCAGCGAAGGCTTCGGGCATCGGCCTCAGCAACATCCGAGAGCGCATCGAGGAGGAATTGGGCGGCTCGTTCAGCATAGACAGCACCATCGGGGAGGGTACCAGTGCTTTCGTAGACATCCCGCTCGGCACTTCGGACGCACTTGACAAGAACCCACTAAAATTTGACGACAACGATGAATAAGATTCGCATTTTCATTGCCGACGACATCGAGATGGTGCTCAACGGTCTCTTGGGCTTCATCACTCCCGAACCCGACATGGAAGTGGCCGGCACCGCTTCTGACGGCGAAGAACTCTTGCAACTGCTGGACAAAAGTCCTGGCAAAGCCAACTTCTTGCTGGTAGATGTCAATATGCCCAAATTGGACGGCCTCAAGGCCATCGCCAAAATCCGGGAGAAAGACCAGAACATCAAAATCGTGGTGATGACCATATTCGCCAGCCGCGACTTCATGGTGGATGCCATGCGGGTCGGAGCCAACGGTTTTATTGCCAAAAGCCGAGGGCGCAAGGAGTTTGTGGAGACCATCCGGCGGGTACACGGTGGGGAGACGATCATCTTGCCTGACACGGGCGACCTGCCCCTGCCGCCGCCGCCGCCGCCGCAGCCCATCAACCTCAGCCCCATCGAGCGGCGAGTGATAGCCTTGATCGTGAGCGGCAAAAAGAACGAGGAAATTGCCAAAAGCGTCAAACTGACGGTCACCAACGTGCAGCGCATCCGCCGCAACACCTTTTCCAAACTCGGTGCCAATACGACGGCTGATGCCGTGCGCATCGCCATCCAGCATGGGTTGACTGATCCTTGACGCTCAGACTGGCTGAGTGGTAAGGCGCAGGACAAACGGAACAGGAGGCATAAATTCATCCCAAAAATTCGGGATGACTCATCTTGGGGCCAACAAAAAGCCGCCCGGCGTTTTGCAACGCCGGGCGGCTGGGAAAACTATCTTCTTCTATTTTCTTGAAAAGCCGCTCACAGCCTCGCCACCACTAAGCGCTTGGTCACCGACTTTCCATCCGAGCGCAGCATCACGAAGTACAGCCCGTCGGCCAAGTTCTTTGTCGCAAAATCGAACAGCACCATCTCCTCCCCAATCTCCAAAGTGCGCTGCCACACCATGCGGCCCTGCGCGTCGAACACGCTCAAATCCCGTCCGGCAGCTTCATGGTCTTCAATGCCGAGCCGCTCCGAACCGGTGTCGCCCACCCAAATCTCCACCTGCGTAGTTGCAGGGTTCGGCACCAAGCGCATGCTCAGGGCAGGTTCCGAGACATTCCAAGTTTCAGAAACATGGAAGTGCTGGCTCATGCCACGTAATTCATCATTCATCACTCCCCCATTCATCATTCCTCCCGGGCATTCCACCGTCACCGTGAA
>JBJXFT010000032.1:0-24857 GCA_046155725.1 Saprospiraceae bacterium | reverse complement strand
ACGCCTCGCAGCGTGACAAACTTTGTTCCTCAGAACCCTCTTACCTATCCCAATTCCCCAAAATTCACCCAACAACTATTCTTTCCTTCCCACTGTCAGTACGTCAATGAACTCTTATGATATAGCCTTGCGGCATTTAAAATCCTGCTTAATTTTTATCGGTTTTTCAAAACGGGTCGCAAAGGTAATCGGGCGTTTCTTTTTTGCGCAAGAAGTTTCAATTGTTTTTTTGAATGCTGGTTTTTTTTCTGGCGCACATTTCTTTTTTGTTTTCGAGCAGCAATTATTTAGTTGTGTTTTTTTGGATTGATGTTATTTTTGAGGCTGCTTTTGTGCTTTTGCAAAAGCGATATTTTTTAACCTATCCTCTCAATCCATGACTGCCCTGCCTGCCTTCCGTCAACTATGGTCTGGGGTTGCCCATTTGCTCTACCCTGATCTTTGCGTGGGGTGTGGCTCTGACTTGCCTTTTTCAGACACTTGTTTTTGCCTTCCATGCAGGGTCAAGCTTGCCCCCTCGGATATGCACCACGTTCGAGAAAATGAATTTGTCAAAAGGCTTTGGGGAAGGTTGATGATCGAAAGCGGCGCGGCGGCATATTATTTCACTCGGCACAGCCCGATTCGAATGGCGGTACACCATTTGAAATACAAGAACAAACCTGACATTGGGCTGATAATAGGACGGGAGTTTGGGAAGAAACTTCGGGAATCGGATTTGTTTAGGACTGTGGAAGCTATCATCCCGGTGCCTCTGCACCCACGAAAAGAGCGTTTGCGGGGCTACAACCAAAGTACGGTTTTTGGCCAAGGGCTGTCGGAGGCGATGGATGTGCCGATGCTGGGTAAGGTTCTGGTGCGGCGAGCCTTTACGCAATCCCAGACAAAGAAGAAGCGGATGGAGCGGTTTAAAAATGTGGGGGAGGTGTTTGCTGTGGAGAAGCCGGAAACCGTTGAAGGCAAGCATCTGCTGCTGGTGGACGATGTGCTGACGACCGGCGCGACGCTGGAGGTGTGCGGGCAGGTGCTTTTGGAGGTGCCGCGGACCACATTGAGCTGTGCTACCATCGCCATTGCGTCCAGATAACTTTCACGTTTTTGAAACCCCGTTTTTATGAAACGCCTTCACCCCCGCGACATAAAAGACAAGTTTTATCTCTCTCGCCTGCTGGAACTTTACATCACCACGGTGCAGGAATCGCCGTTGGAGCTGCGCCTGAAAGCCATAGCCTACGACTCGCAAATCCCGGAGTATATTTTCCACCGCTTGATGAATCTGTACCGCAACCCGGAAGATGCACCGAACATCAATCCGGAGGACTTCTACATTCTTTTTGCGAACATCATGTTCAGTTTTCCTACGGTGAAAATGTGGCTTACAAATGATGGCGAGGTGTTTTTTGAGATGTGATTCAGGCTTTTTCCAAAAGCCACCATTTGGGAAGGATGCGGTGCTGGCGGTGCTTTTTCACTTGAAAGTTCTGGGAAATGTAGCGGCCTATGTGCGCAGTGGCTTCCGCAGGGTCGTCGGTAAACAGCACGAGATCAAGGTCTTCGGGCGAAATGGTGCCTTGCTCGGCCATAAATTTCAGGTACTCCAACAGGGGCCGGAAGTAGTCTGTGCCCATGACCACGATGGGGAAGTTGGTTATCTTTTTGGTCTGCACGAGGGTCAGGGTTTCAAAAAACTCGTCCAAGGTGCCAAAGCCGCCGGGCAGGATGACGAAGGCGTAGGAGTACTTTACCAGCAGCACTTTGCGCACAAAAAAGTAGCGGATGGTTACAAATTTGTCGAGCCATGGGTTTTCAGCCTGTTCGTGGGGCAGCACGATATTGCAACCCACGGATGGGCCTCCCGCTTCTCTTGCGCCCCGATTGGCGGCTTCCATCACGCCGGGGCCGCCGCCCGTCATGACGGTCATGCCCAAATCGGCAGCGATGCGCCCGCCCACTTGTCGCGCTGCTTCATAATAGCGGTGTCCTTCTTTGAACCGTGCGGAGCCAAATACCGTGACGCATGGCCCCACAAAGTGCAGTGCTCGAAAGCCCCGCACCAATTCCCAAAACACGCGGAAAGCAAAGAACAACTCGAAATGACGCTCGCGCGGGCCGTCGAGGAAAATTCGCTCTTTGGGGTCGAAAAGGCGTTTGTTTATTTTTGTCGGGTCGCTTGGACTGTCGGGCACTGGAGTGTTAGCCATTGTACTCTTGGATTTTTTATCCGCCAAGCCTTTCTCATTCAGCGAATTTTTCTTCCTCTGCAAGAGGCGGACGAAAAGACGAGGGGGCCGGTTCCGAAGGGTCGAAATTTCAGCCGCCAAATTACGGCCTTATTCTAAATGAACCTGACGATGTGCTTTATAGGAATTTTGACACCATTGCCTGATTGTCAAATCAAGGAATTAAGGAGCCTGAACGCGCTATCACGATTTGCATCACAAATCCCTGCCTATCGGCAGGCAGGCTCGTATCAACAAGTGTAGTACCTTCGCCGTCCGATTATGGAAAATTTTGTTGATTACGTCAAAATACGATTCCGCTCTGGCAAGGGCGGGGCGGGCAGCGTCCACTTTTATCGAGGCCCTGGCACGCCAAAAGGCGGCCCCGATGGGGGCGACGGGGGGCGTGGGGGCGACATCATTCTGTTGGCCGAACCTCAAGAATGGACTTTGCTTTCGCTCAAATTCAAAAAACACATTTTCGCAGAAAGCGGCGATATAGGGCGAGGCGGCCTGAAAACCGGCTTTGATGGCGACGATGTTGTGGTGAAAGTGCCCCTCGGCACGGTGGCCCGCGATGCTGAAACGGGCGAGTTTTTGCTCGAAATAACCGAGCGCGACGAGCGCAAAACACTCCTTCCCGGCGGGCGCGGCGGCAAGGGGAACACGTTTTTCAAAACATCCACCCACCAATCGCCCATGTATGCACAGCCCGGCGAGCCGGGCGAAGAACGCTGGATTATTTTGGAGCTAAAAGTATTGGCCGATGTGGGCTTGGTCGGTTTTCCCAATGCGGGCAAAAGCACTTTGCTTAGCACAGTCACTGCCGCCAAACCAAAAATCGGCGACTACGCCTTCACTACCCTCGTGCCGCAGCTTGGCATTGTGAAAGTGCGCGAAGGCCAGACTTTCATCATGGCCGACATCCCCGGCATCATCGAAGGCGCACACGAGGGGCGCGGCCTCGGCCATAGGTTCCTCCGGCACATCGAACGCAACAGTGTGCTTCTTTTTATGATACCCGCCGACACCGACCGCGCCATCGAGGCGGAGTACAACATTTTGCTCAACGAACTTCAAGAATACAACCCCGACCTGCTCGACAAGCCCCGCCTCCTCGCCATCAGCAAGTGCGATTTGATTGACGCAGACCTGGAAAAAATGCTGCGCCCGACGTTGCCCAAAGATGTTCCCGTGATATTTATTTCGGGGATTACGAACACGAACTTGCAACAGTTGAAAGATGCGCTATGGAAGATTTTGAACGAGCAGAGCTAACTTTGCCAAAACATTTTGGAACCATGAGCAACACATAAGCAGCCATATTATGCTCGTAAAAACCTACGCTGGCTCCGTACACGGTGTGGATGCACAAGTGATTACGGTGGAAACAAACTGCGGCGGTGCGCTGGGCAACACCGACAAGCTGGGCATTTTCATTGTGGGCTTGCCCGACAGTGCAGTGCGCGAGAGCCTGCCCCGCATCGAAGCGGCGGTGAAAAATTCCGGCTTCCGGCAGCCAAGGCTGAAAACCATTATCAACCTCGCCCCCGCCGACATCCGCAAGGAAGGCTCGGCGTTCGACCTGCCCATCGCGCTGGGGATGCTCGCCGCTGCGGGCTTGATTCCACCCGACGGCCTCGACCAATATCTCATCATGGGCGAACTCTCGCTCGACGGTTCGCTGCGCCCCATCAAGGGCGCATTGCCCATTTCGATACAGGCGCGAAAGGATAAATTCAAAGGGTTTATTTTGCCAAAAGCCAACGCCCGCGAAGCGGCCATCGTGAACGATGTGGAGGTGTACGGCGTGGAAAATCTGCTCGAAGCGATTGATGTGCTGGCGGGGCAATCGGAAATCAAGCCGCTCATTGTCAACACGCGAGAAGAATTTGCCAACGCAACGGGCATCTACGATGTGGATTTTGCCGACGTGAAAGGCCAAGAAAACATCAAGCGCGCCCTCGAGCTTGCAGCAGCAGGCGGCCACAACGTCATCCTCATCGGGCCGCCGGGCGCGGGCAAAACCATGCTGGCGCGGCGGCTGCCCACCATTTTGCCCCCGCTCACTTTGCACGAGGCTTTGGAAACCACCAAAATCCACTCTGTCTCAGGCATTCTGCCCGATCACGCGGCCCTTATCACCAACCGCCCTTTTCGCGCCCCGCACCATACTATCAGCGATGTGGCCCTCGTGGGCGGCGGCTCCGACCCTATGCCCGGAGAGATCAGTCTGGCGCACAACGGTGTATTGTTTCTGGACGAATTGCCGGAGTTCAAACGCAGCGCCCTGGAGGTGATGCGCCAGCCGATGGAGGAACGACGCGTTACCATCAGTCGGGCAAAATCTACCGTCGAATACCCGGCGGGGTTTATGTTGGTGGCGAGTATGAACCCCTGTCCTTGCGGTTATTACAACCACCCAGAGAAGGAATGCGTGTGCGGCCCCGGTGTGGTAAAACGGTATGTTTCAAAAATTTCGGGGCCGCTGCTCGACCGCATTGACCTGCACGTGGAGGTGACTCCGGTGAGCTACGACGAACTCACCAATACCGAACGCGCCAAACTCGACAGCGCAGCCATAAGGGAGCGAGTGCTGATAGCACGCGTCATTCAAGACGAGCGTTTCAAGGATTTGAAAGACGTGTACAGCAATGCGCAAATGCCGGGTCGCATGGTGCGGGAAGTGTGCAAACTCACGCCAGAAGGGTTGATTTTATTAAAAACGGCCATGGAGCGGCTGCAACTTTCGGCCCGGGCGTATGACCGGATTTTGAAAGTGGCGCGAACGGCGGCAGATTTGGCGGGGAGTCCTGATATACGGATCGAGGATTTGGCGGAGGCGATACAGTATCGGAGTTTGGATCGGGAGGGGTGGGCGGGGTAGTTAGAAGTGGGTGTATCATAAGTCGCGTTGGCAGGTAGCACGGCGTTTACGCCCTCGGGATGAGGGGTGTTTACGCCCTTGTATTCATCATCATGTGCCGTAAACGGCGCACGTCCCGACGGCCGCCTGAAGGCCGTGCTACCACTTACGAGACACCCACTTCTGGCACAACCGAGCGGGCTTTCCCCGAAAAAACCAAACCCATCACATCATGCTCAACATACTGCAAGAAAACGCCGCGTTTCTCGTGGTCAACAAGCCGCCCGGCTTGGCCGCCCAGCCCGACAAAACGGGCGACGACTCGCTCTTGACCTTGGCCGAACAGTACTGCGGCCATGCGCTCCATCTCGTTCACCGCATTGACCGGCCTGTGAGCGGGCTGATGCTTTTGGCCAAAACCACCGAGGCGATGGCCATGTTTTCCGCGCAGTTCCAAGCCCGCAGGGTGCAGAAAGATTACCTCGCTGTGGTGCAGAATCTGCCCCCCGAACCCGAAGGCATCCTTGTCCATTTTTTGAAAAAGAATCAGGTGAAGAACACCTCCACGGTGTTTGACGAAGAACAGCCCGGCACCGAGCGCGCCGAACTCCGCTACCGCCTGCTGCAAAGCACTCAGCGCTATCACTTCCTGCACATTCAGTTGATTACGGGGCGGCACCACCAAATCCGCGCACAACTCGCCGCCATCGGATGCCCCATCAAAGGCGACGTGAAATATGGCGCGCGGCGCAGCAATCCCGATCGCAGCATTCACCTACACGCTTGGCGCTTCGCTTTTGACAATCCTGCCACGGGCGAGCGCATTTCCTTGGAAGCCGCGCCGCCGGAGGAGGTATTGTGGCAGGCGTTTGTGCCGGCAGAAGAGGGGTGGAAATTGGCTAAAAAAGGAGGGGGCGATGCTCAGGGATAAATGCCTGTTGAGGAAAGCGGGCGAATAGCCCACCCCCAAGTCCCCCCACTTGACGGCGGCTTTTATTTCACACCGGCTCACTTGCCTCCGGCACATATTCCAACACATCGCCCGGCTGGCAATCCAGGGCTTTGCAAATGGCTTCGAGCGTACCAAAGCGAATGGCCTTGGCTTTGCCCGTTTTCAGGATGGAGAGGTTGGCGAGGGTGATGTCCACTTTGGAGGCCAGTTCGGTGAGCGACATTTTGCGCTTGGCCATCATCACGTCTACGTTTACAATGATTGGCATGGCTTAAACAGTTAGATCGTTTTCGTTTTGGATTTCAACTCCCTTTGAAAAAATAGTCGCAATGACATAGATTACAGCTGCCATCAAAATAAATGCTTGACTATCTGCCCAGAACTGGTTTAGGGCATCGATTTCAAATCCACGATGTAGCAAATTTTTTGCTGTTTGTCGGGCTACGTAACTCAAGAGTCCTATGGAAAGCGTGTAGTAGCTAATTTGCGAAATCTGTCTCGAAACAAAGCTGTTGAAGGGTTTTGACAAATCAATTTTGCTCATTAGTATGATGACCACATAAAATAGGACGGCTTTCAAAATCGAGATGACCAAGATAAAACTATACATACTGAAAAAAGCCCCCTTACTGCGTTCGTACATTTCGCTTAAGTCCAACTTTTGATATAAGTTTTGGACAAATTCAGGATTGTACAGACTGAAAAAAAAATTGACTATCAAGCCTCCGGCTTCAATGGATAAGCCAACGAAGATGATCCAAGCAACAATGATTAGACCTTTAAATACGAAGTTGTTTGTTTTTGACATGGCAGATTCAACTGTTTTTGTAAGTGAAAGATGGGGCAAAGGTGTGGTGTGTTTTTCTCTTTTGCAAGTATTTTTTATTGATAAACAGAAAATATTTTCTACAAACAGAAAATGGATAAGATTAGGGCTATGGAGCGCGGGATTAAAAAACCCTCGTGTGGTAGCCAACCAGCGTTACCTCCCCGCTACCACCAACACCCGCCCCACCCGGCCTTTGGCCGTTTCCAACACCACCCCGTAAGTGCCTGCGGGCAAATCACCGAGCGGTATCGGGCGCGAATGCTCCCCGGCGGGCAGCCGCTCAGCAGCAGGTTGCCAAACGGTCTTCCCGTTTAAGTCCACCACTTTGAGGCTGATGTTTTCCTCTTTTGACAAAACAAAATCAAGCACCGTGCGCTCCGAAGCGGGATTGGGGCGAAGCCCCCGAATCGAAAATGCGACACCCGGCTCGCTCGCCTTGGAAGGCCCGGCCAAGTCCGTTTGCCACACCCCGAGGCCGTAGGTAGCCACCCGGAGTTTGTTTTCGGGAGCGATGCTGAGGTGCATGGCGAGCATGGCTTGCGGCGCATCGGCAGAGTAGATTTCCCAAATTTGACCCGCAGTGCTGGAATGCCACACGCCGAGGTCGTTGCCGACGTACATATTGGCGGTGCTGGGGTCAATCAAAATGGAATTGGTCGGCACGTCAGGCAAGCCGTTGTCAATGGCCGCCCAAGTAGCCCCGTCGTCCACGCTGCGCCAAACGTGCTGCGTGTTGAAGCCCGCGAACACGGCGAACACCGTGCTCTCCACGCCGGGATAAAAAGCAATGTCCATGCAAAGACGGTTGGGCAAGCCTGCCAACTGCGTCACCGTTTGGTTGGCCACGTCCACTTTGAACACCCGCGCCTCCCCGCTCACCGTGGGCGCGGTGCTGCAATACACCAAATCTGGGTTGCTGGGGCTGACGACGATGCTCAGCACCAAGTCGCCGTCGGAAAGCATACCCGTCATGTTAGCCCAACTTTCGCCCCCATCGTCAGAACGCCAAAGGCTTTGCGCCCCAGCGTACAGGATGTCAGGGTTGGAGGGCGCGATTTCGAAAGGCCCGTTGAAAGCGGCTTCTTCCTGAATTTCATTGCCGATGCCGTACCAACTTTTGCCGCCGTCGGTGCTTTTTGCCATGTTGAGGTACTGCGAAGAGCCGTACATGATTTGGTCGTTTTGCGGGTGGATGGCAGCGCACTCGCCGTCGCCGCCAAGCACGCGCGTCCAAGAGGGGTCGCCAGAATAGATGGCCGTGGCATTGTCCTGCATACCGCCGATGCAGAGGCTGGGATTGGCAGTCGAGTTGCCGAGGTTGGCATAAAACTGCTGGGTCTGGTAGCCGCCGTTGCGCCCTTCAAAAGTTTCGCCGCCGTCGTAGGAAACAAAAAGACCGCCGTCGCTGACGAGATAAACCTTGTTCGCATCGCCCGGGACATAGTAGGCGCGGTGGATGTCGGCGTGGACATAATCGGGCGGGCCTTCGGAGCCGCCTGCGGGGACGTAGCCAAATTGCCAGTGGTCCCAAAAGGATTTGTGCTGCACGGAGGTGCCGCTGTCGGTGGATTTCCAAGCCTCAATGCCGACCCAGACGAAGGTGTTTGGGTCCGTGGGATGCACCGCCACGTCGTGGGAGTACCAACCTTGGTATTTGCTCACATCCTCCGAGCTCACCTTGGTCCACGACGTGCCGCCATTGGTGGTTTTGAAAAGGCCGTTCTGCGCAAAAGCCTCGCCCACGGAAGCGTACAGCACATTTGGCTGGGTGGGGCAGAGGGTGAGGAGGGTTTTGCCAGAATAGGAAGTGGGCAGGCCGACGGCGAGTTTTGCAAAAGTCGCCCCGTTATTCACCGAACGAAAAACGCCGCTCACACCTTCATCGTCGAGCGAGCCGTGGGTGACGAAGATTCGGTTTGTGTCGGCAGGATTTATCTCGATGTCCACGGCCATGCGGCGATTGTGGAGGATGTGCCAAGTCGCGCCCGCATCCCAACTGCGCAGGAGGCCTTCGGTGGTGGCGGCGAGTATGGTGGCGGGGCGGAGGGGATTTATTTTGATGTCCTGCACGCCGCGCAATTCGCCGTAACCCCAATCGAGGCTTTTGTGCCAAGTCGCGCCGCCGTCGGTGCTTTTCAAAATGCCGATGCCATAAGTGCCGCGCGTGATGCGGACGGCGACATTGGGGGCGGAATTTTCCACATTATAGACCTCGCCAGTACCTGCATAAACGATATTGGGGTTGCTGGGGTCAAGCGCAATGGCACTCACGCCGAGTACCGGGAAACCTGTTTCCACGCGCTGCCAAGCGGCCGCGCCGCGCCCGGCGGTGTTGCTTTTCCAGATGCCGCCCGATGCGCTGCCGAGCCAAAGGATGTTGGTGTCCAGAGGGTTGATGGCGAGGCAGAGCGTTCGCCCGCCGATATTTTTGGGGCCGAGCGCCTCCCAAGTTGGGCTGCGCTCGTCGCGGAATTGGGCAGCGAGTTTCATGGCCGCGAGGGCTTCGGTATATTTTTCGGTATGAAACTGCCCGTCGGGGAAAGTGCGCGCCATGCCCCAATAGCAGAAGGCCGCGCCCGCTTCGGAGGGGGTGCGTGTTTCTTTTTTGATGGGGTTTTGAGGAATGTTTTTGAGGAAAAAGAGCGCGCCCGCCGTCGCCAAGACTATGGCGGTTAAAGATAGTTTTTTCATGTTTGGACAAAATTATTTCAGCCCAAAAATGGGGAATAGCGGGGGATGGTAGGGAAGGGGGAACGGGGTTTTGGCGCGGGGTGGCGAAAAACGATCAAAATCAACAAGGCTATGTATTTGAGGTTGGCCTCCACTTATGGTCGAACCATTGACGTTGCTTTTTCCAGGATTCTGCACCTTTGATGACATCTTGCACAAATTTTTCCATAGAAATGTCTATGCCATGAATTCGGTCATTTTCAAGTGGTTCATTGGTAAAAACGTACATGCCGTGCCAGCCATTGATATCGTATTCGGATGAGTTCCCGTTCACCATGTTTTTGAATTTGGGCAACCGAAGGAAGTCGCCATCCAAGACGACGGCTATTGACATAAAAAAGGCTTTCATAGCATTGATAGAAGGCTCTCGATCGCGGGTCACGCGATCGCGGATACTGGTTTTGGATTGGATGCAGCCAAAAAGGAGGTAGTTGTCGCCCTCGTTCAACGTGAGGTACAAATCAAAAATGCTGGATGCCACTTGCTCTTTTAGCCAACTGATATCGCGCACTTCGTTTGTCAGTCGTTTTTCGTGAAGGAGCAAGTTGAGTTCTCTTTGGAGGATAACTTCGATGCCATGCTTTCGTAGAGTAAGGTTGGCCGGTTCTTTTATCATTTCCTCGAATGCGTGGCCGCTGGATTTTTTCCAACTGTTGTCTGCAGAAATGATAGCCACGATCACTTTCGGGTCGGCGATGCCTGAAATGTTATGGACATGGGCGACATAGATAGATTTCCAGATAGCAGAAGGCTCGACCTCAGGAAAAGCCTTGATGGCCTTGATGGATGACTCGCGAATAGCGATTCGTTGCGATTCTGTCCTTCGTTTTTCGCTGTCCTTGATATTAAGCGATGAAAACCGCTCATCAAAAATCCTTTTGTATTCCTCAAAACAGAACTCCTTGTAGTTGTCTTTCATCTTCTGGAATGGGTTGATGAGTAAGGATATCAATGATAGTTTTGCCCCAATGGTAAGCCAAAAGAGGTGGCACAGCATCTCCGATTTGTTCGTACTTGTCCTGTGTTTCGTAGATATGCGGGCAAATAAAGGGCCCGCCTTTGAAATCGTAAAAATCAGGGAAGCCTTGGAGGCGGGCTACTTCGCGCACGGTAAGCGCACGGTGAAGCTCAGGATGGACAAGCTCGTCGAGGCAATGAGAGGTCACGGTTTTGCTTGGTGATGCCCATTCGAGTCGCTTGTTGCGCTGGATATACCATTTCTTGGGTAAAATTCTTTTCGCCTGAAGTGCTTGAATTTCGGCTTCGTCAAATTTTTTGAATAAATCAACTAAGCTCTCGCCCGGCTTAATCAGCTTGAACCTCTCAATGGTGCCAGCCCTGTGCTTAGGAGCCACATGATAAGAAACTTCACCGTTCAGGGTATTCTCGATTTTCCAGAAAGCCCTGTTTTTCAGCAGCTTGGCATAGCCATTCTCAGGAGTAAGATACTCTTTGTGTTCGTTCAGATCGTTCGCTTCGATAGGTGGAAGACCCGAAAAAGCATCCCGGACGCCTAATGGTGCTTCTTTCAGTTTGGCAGGTGGCCTCAATTCCAAACGCTCGTCGTTTGTTGCCAAAAGAAAGAAACGGCTGCGATTTTGGGGAACCCCAAAGTCTCGTGCATTGAGCACTATTTTGAAAAAATGCTCGTAGCCATTGTTCGCTAATTCGCTCACAATGTCTTGCACGACGAACCTCTGACCATGTTTTTCTACCTTTTTGGTTGCAATGGCAGGCACGTTTTCAAACAAGATAATCTTAGCCCCCACTGCTTTTCCAAGCCTGATAGCCTCAGAATAAAGCTGCTGCCTATAATCATAAAAACTTCTCGATTTCGAACCTGCGGTGCTGAATGTCTCACAGGGCATTCCAGATGTAAGTATATGAACCTCCTTGTCGCCAATTTTCTCCCGAAGTTCTTCGTCCGAAACGTCCCGGATGTCTTTTTGGATCATCGCCACATCAGCGTGGTTGGCTTGGTAGGTGACCGCGCAACTTTCCACTTTTTCTATGGCCGCCAATGTGCGTATGCCCGCAGCCTTGAAGCCTGTGCATATCCCCCCAGGGCCAGCAAAACAGTCAATGTGATTGATTTCCATATTCCTTTTTATTCTTCTTGCTGCAAATGTAGCATTTCGCTGTGGGTGAAATGCTAAAACCCCAGCACCGAGCGCATCTTGAAATAGATGTCTGTATTGTCGTAAACCCCCGAAAAAACCTCGGCGCGAGGGCCGTAGGCGTACACAGGCACCATGACGGCAGTGTGCGCTTTGGTGGAATAGCCGGGCTTGAACTGTTTGCGCAGTTCGCCCTGCACGAGCGCGAATCCGCTGCACTCGTGGTCGCCCGTCACCACCACCAGCGTTTCGCCGTTGGAGGCGGCAAACTCCAATGCGGCCAGCACCGTTTTGTCAAAATCGGCCATTTCGGCGCGAAGCCAGTAGGGGTCGTTGGCGTGCCCGGCCCAGTCAATCTGGCTGCTTTCCACCATGAGGAAAAACCCTTTATCGGAGCGTTTCTGCAAAAACTCGCAAGCCACCCGGGTAGCGCGCGGAAGGTAGGTTCGGCCGCCCGAAGCGGTGGGCGGCTCCATTTCGTGGGTGAAATTCACGAACGGCCGAGTGCCGTCGAGCGGCAGCCTATCGAACCTTGTGCCGCGCCGCACCACATAGCCCCGCGCCCGCAGCGAGTCGAGCAGGTTGATTTTGTCGAAGCGCTGGCCGAACAAGTTTTCGCCGCCGGCGATGAGGCAATCGAACGGCGTGCGGAGATAGTCCAACGCGATTTCTTCCGTGTAAGCCCGCAGTTCGCGGTGAGCGATGAAGCAAGCGGGCGTGGCGTGCGTGGCCGTGCAAGTGGTCACCATGCCGGTGGCAAAACCTTGCCCATCAAGGTATTCGAGGATGGTGGGGCAGGGGCGGTAGTCGGGCGGCAGCACCCCGATGGCGCCGTTGGTGGTTTTTTGTCCGCAGGCAAATGCGGTTGCGCCGGCTGCCGAATCGGTCACGCGGTAATCGTAGGAATGGGTTTTCTGGAAGCCCACTACGGGGAATTTTTCGAACACCGTTTTGCCCACGCCTTTCCAATAAATGTGCGCCGACACTTGCGCCGCAGCCATCCCGTCGCCGATGAGGAAGATGATGTTTTTGGGCCGCTCGGCAAATTTCACCGCTTGGAAGTCAATGGCCGGCTTGCGCGGGGCGGCGCAAGCGGAGAGGGCAAAAAAGGCAAGCAGGAAAAATGGGCGCATGGCAATTTTGAATCGTTTTTTGGTTCATGTTCCCCTGAAATTGACCGGTTGGCTCGGCAGTCACCTGATCAATTTCGGGGGAACAATCCTCCGCTCATTTTGGGAGCAACTTCCGCAACTCGCCCACAATTTCGGCATAAGCCGTGTCTTGGTTGGAGAAATCGGAGACCGCCTTGCCCATAGAAGGGAGCGATCTGAGTTTTTCCAGCCCGATGCCTTCAAATGCATACTTCTCGATGAGCAGGGGGATCATCCGCCGCCCTTCGCCGAGGGCATCGTACATGAACGCGAACCAGTCGGGGGAGCTGAACAGGTTGGGGGTGATGAGCACTAAGAGGAAATCTGCGTCGGCCATTTCGGCTTTTGCTCGTTCCACAAGCCCCTCGCCCAGATGCTCGTTCACGTTATAGACACTGATTTTTTTCAAGAACTTCAGCACGTGCAGGTGCCGGTTGAGGGCCTTGCAGTGTGGCTCGTCTTCGAGGGCGTAGATGACCACGAACTTGGGCACAGCTGCCACAGGGTGCTGCCCCGATGTTGAGACATTGGGTTCAAAATCAGATTCCAAAAGCCCCATCGCGATGTCCAGAATGGCTGCGTTGACATTGGCGGCCACCAATTGCTGGTCTTCAAATTTGATTTGCCCTGTTCGGTGCTGTTGGTTGGCACTGCTCAATTTGCCTTGAATCAGGATGGTCTGGTTCCGTTTCCCGGAGCCTTCCGGGAGCAGGTCTTGGAGGTATTGGAGCGCTTTGGCCGATTCGGACCCCAGCAGCAGTTCTTCTACCTCCTTTTTTATGTCTGAAAGTGGTTTGGATAGTGGCATGGTGAAGTATTTTAGAAGAGCCGGGTTGCAGGCTCATGAGTAATCTGGTCTTTTTCCCCACAACAAATCTGTCATCCCGACGATAGGCGGCCTTTCCCCTACAACGAATCTGTCATCCCGACGATAGGAGGGAACTGCTCAAGAGCGGAGTGGATGTTTCCGTCATTTGCTTTAGCAGTTCCCTCACTGCGTTCGGGATGACAGATTTGTTGTGGGCAAAATGTCTCTCGCTCGGATGACAGATTTGTAGGGGTGGAACCTTCATTTCCCGATAAAAGCAAAAATGTCGCGGAAAAGGATGCCCCGGTTGGCGGGCCGCACGTCGCCTTTGGCGTTGACGACCAAGCCGCCTTCCTCCTTGGTTTTGCCCGCGTGGTGGATGGCCACTACTTTCCAGTCTTTGTTGAAAATAGGCGACCCGCTGCTGCCCTTTTCCGTGTCGGTGGAATAAAAAATGTGCTGCTTGAGTTGGCCGAGCACTTCGTTGGCGTTCAGCGCGATTTGTTTGTCTTCGCCTTTTGGGTGTTGGATGATGGTGACGGCCTCGCCCACGGCAGGCACGGCTTCCGGGTCGAATTCCACAAAACCCCATTGGCTGATGGGCGCGTCGGCGCGGTCAATCACTTTCACGCGGGCAAAATCAAATTCGCTCGGGGGGCTTGTCTTGAAATCCGTGGCATCAATTTCGTACGCCGTGCGCGTTTTCCCTTCTTCGTAATTGAATTCCAAACGCGCAGTTTTGGCCACTTCTGCCGAGCCGATCACGTGGTTGTTGGTGAACACATAGCCTTCTTTGGTGAGGAACCCCGTGCCGAGGTTGCCATCTTCGCACACCACGCGGCACACGGCGTTGGAGGCGGCGCGGGCTTTGTCGAGCCAGCCGATTTTGAGGATGTGGCTCGTTTGGCCCAGCACTTTTTCAAGGGTCGCGCCGTCTGGCACATCGAACTGGAACGCGCTCACGCTGTGGATCTTTGCGTTCCGGGCTACTTTGCGCGGCACATCTTTCATCAGTTCGAGCAGCGCGAAGCGGGTTCGCGCCGCAAAGCGCGAGTATTCGTCAAACCCGATCAGCTGGCGCTGATACTGTTTGGCCGCTTCGCGGAAATTGCCGGAGGCGAGGATCACGTCTTGACGAATGCCGGCTTCGGTTTCTTTGTCCAAGTCAAGCAGTGCTTCGAGGGCTTTTTCTACCTCGTTGTCTTCAAGCAGTCCTTCGATGGTTTGGAGCCGTAAGATTTGGGCGTTTTGCATAATTGAGAATGGTTTGAAAAGTTTGAAGGTTTCTGGTTAGAGGGTTCTGAGTTTCTGATTTGAAGGTTTCTGGTTAGAGGGTTCTGAGTTTCTGGTTTGAAGGTTTCTGGTTAGAGGGTTCTGAGTTTCTGATTTGAAGGTTTCTGGTTAGAGGGTTCTGAGTTTCTGGTTTGAAGGTTTCTGGTTAGAGGGTTCTGAGTTTCTGGTTTGAAGGTTTCTGGTTAGAGGGTTCTGAGTTTCTGGTTTGAAGGTTTCGGTTTGAAGGTTTTGACCCGATCATAAATCCTCCAACCTTCAAACCCAGAAACCTTCAAACCAGCAACCCTCAAACCAGAAACCTTCAAACCAGCAACCCTCAAACCAGCAACCCTCAAACCAGAAACCTTCAAACCAGCAACCCTCAAACCAGAAACCTTCAAACCAGCAACCCTCAAACCAGAAACCTTCAAACCAGCAACCCTCAAACCAGAAACCTTCAAACCAGCAACCTTGAAAATCAATTGCGCACATCCTCCCCCCAGCCGAGTTTTGCCCGAATGGTGTTGAGGAATGTGATGTCTTGCAATTGCACTAATTTTATGGTGAAGTCATTTTTGCGCACAGCCAATTGGTGCTGCGTGCCGATGAGCTCGAAGCGCGAATCGAGCGAGCAGATGAAGTTGTCGGCGCGGCCTTCTATTTCGAAAGAAATGACAGATGCATCGGAGAGTACGAGCGGGCGCACGTTGAGGTTGTGCGGCGCCACGGGCGTGATGACGAAGTTGGCCGAATCGGGGAAAATGATGGGGCCGCCGCAACTGAGCGAGTAGGCGGTGCTGCCAGTGGGCGTAGAGATGATGATGCCGTCGGCCCAATAGGACGTGAGGTAGTCGCCGTTGAGAAAGGCATGGATGGTGATCATGGAGGAAGTGTCGCGCTTCAGCAGGGTGCAGTCGTTGAGCGCGAAAGGCATTTCGGCAAAGATGCGCGGGCTGCTTTCCAGGTAGAGCATGCTGCGCTCTTCGATGCGGTATTGGCCACGGGCGAGCATCTGGACGCTCTGGCGGATGTAGGTTTTTTCGATGCTGGCGAGGAAACCGAGCCTGCCGAGGTTGATGCCGAGCAGGGGCACGCCCGTGTCGCGCACTATGGTGGTGGCTGCCAACATGGTGCCGTCGCCGCCCAACACCATAACGAAATCAACATTTTGAGCGCGGAAGTTCTCGTACCCAGAAAAAGGCTCACAGCCTTTGGGCAGCCGCACTTTCCCATCAATGTCGCGGAGGTATGGCTCGAAGACGCTCGCCTCGATGCCTTCGGCCAAAAGCGCGTCGAACGCTTCCTGCACTTGGGGCAGGTCTTTTTCTTTGAAATGTTTTCCAAAAACGAGGACGCGCATGGGAGAGGGGTGAGAGGGGCGAGAATGTGAGAGAACGTGAGAGGGTGAGAGAATGTGAGAGAGTGAAAATCACTTCATCGCTCTATCACTTCATCATTTCATCATTTTCAAAGGGAATTGTTTTTTCTTCCCAAATTTGCCGCAAGATAGGCAGCTGCGGGAAATTGCCATGCTATACCGCGATACGGCAGGTTTCTCAGCCTCAACACCCTCAACATCCTCAACCATTCAAAATTATGGAACCAATCTCTTGCAAGGAAGTCATCCAAAAGGAAAAAGAACACCTGCAGCTGCGCCGCCAAAAATTGGGCATGGAGCATGGCACGCCGGAGCAGCCCAATTGGTTTGGCATCGCCCTTTCGGGCGGGGGCATCCGCTCGGCCACCATCAATTTGGGCTTTTTGAAAACGCTGAACAAGTACGGCATACTTCAAAAAGCCGACTACCTGAGCTCGGTTTCGGGCGGAGGCTACACGCACGCTTATGTGCAGGGCACGGCCAAGGAAACGGGCGATTTCAACAAACTCTTTAGTGTAGAGCACATTGAGGCCATGCGCAAGCACGGCGAGTACGTCATTCCAGGCACCGGTGTGTGGAAGACTGGCAATGCCTTTTTGCTCGTGGTGGCTTTTGTGGTCAGTTGGCTGATGAGCCTCGTCAGCCCTTTCATCATGGTGGGCATCGGCTACTATCTTTACTTGATCGGGGCGAGTTTTTTGGGCGAAAACCCCTTTGCTTGGCTGGATTTTTTGAGCGGCCACAGCATTGGCTGGTGGGCGATTGCAGTGCCGGGCGCGCTGTTCGCGCTGCACTTTCTGGCCAACATCTTGCTCAATTTCAACCTCGGCATCTCCAAATTATTCAACCGCATGGAGTCCGTGGTTGTGTTCATCGCCCTTTTGCTGTATGCTTGGGTGCTCATCGTGGGCTACAAAGGCACGGGCGAAATACCGTTCGGCGAGAAAGTAACGTATGCCATCAACGCGGCGCTGTTGTTCCTCATCGGCTTGTTCACCAACCCCAACGCGCTGAGTTTCCACCGATTTTACCGCAAGCAACTGTCCGACCTTTTCCTGCGGTTTGCGGGCGGGCACGACAACATGAAGCTGATGGAAGTTTTTGACGCAACATCCGATGACCCCAAAAAATACATCAGCCCATATCCGCTCATCAATACCTGCCTCAACCTGATGAACCCCCAAAAAGACGAGGCTTTCCAAGGCACCAAAACGAGCGACTATTTCCTGCTCAGCCCGCTTTTTTGCGGCTCCAAACTTGTGGGCTATGTGCCTACTGACCGCTATTTCGACTATCAGCGCATGACCCTGCCCGCCGCCGTCACCATTTCGGCGGCAGCTGTCAACCCCGGCATGGGCATGTATTCCAACAAACTTTTGAGTTTTCTGGTCACGGTGTTCAACGCCCGCCTCGGATTCTGGATTTCCAACCCCCTCATTTTGGTGAAAGCCCGCGCCATCGTGTGGTGGCCGCTCTACTTTTTCTACGAACTGTTGGGGCGCATCGGCTCAGAGAAAAAAATGATCAACATCTCCGACGGCGGCCACATCGAAAACCTCGGCGCCTACGAACTCCTCCGCCGAGGGTGTCGGCTCATCATCTCAGTGGATGCGGCGGAAGACATGCCCTACGCTTTCTCGGACCTCAACAACTTCATCATCCGCGCCCGCAACGAAATGGGTCTCGAGGTCAGGTTCCGCGAAAAAGAGCAGCCCGAAGAGCTCATCCGCCCGCGCCCCTCGCAGGTGTATTCCAAAAAACGCTACGCGGTGGCCGACATCTACAAATGCTGGGAAGAGGTGCCGAGGTCGAACTCCAAGGACGAGGACGGCAAAAAAATCCTGAACTATTCGGAAGAAGAAAAACTCGAAATGGGGCCGGTGGGCACTTTCATCTACGTCAAATCCTCTGTGCGTGCGCCTGAAGGCAAGCCTGACTTGGACAAGCGCGAGCGCCTCAAATACGGCACCTACAAATACAAAATATACCACCCCGAATTCCCGCACGAGCCTACGAGCGACCAGTTTTTTGACGAAATACAATGGGAATCCTACTTCCAATTGGGTCGCTACATCGGTGCAGAAGTTTTGGGAATCAAAGACTTAGAGGCTGCTACCGAAAAACCCACAGTCGAAAACCTTTTGGACTGGTTTGACCACGGCATCAATTTCTTCGAAGCGCCCACCCTCGCCGAGCCTGCAGCCCCGCCCCACACCACTACCCCCGACGACGGTTTCGAGAGTTTCAAACTGCCTCCGGCAGAAACTCGTGTGCCAGGCGCACCGGCAGCAGAAGAGGAGGTGAAATATCAGATGTAATGAGGGAACTTGGCTTAATTTCCGAGGCGACTGCAAGTCGCCCCGGAAATCAAGATTTATCAAACGGATTCAAGACCGCCAGGCCGAGAATTCCTGAAAAATCGGAAACATTCCGTGTAACCACAGTGCAATCATGAATGAGCGCAGTAGCGGCGATGATAGCATCTGGCAGTTTCATCCGACGGATTTGGCGGAGGGCGATTACTTTTTGGACGACGACTTCTTCTATTGGGAAGCGGAACAGGACGACAAGTAGTTTTTCGGTTTCCTGTTTTTCACTTTCATCGGTGAAAGCATACCCCAACGTTTCCATAAACGAAACATCCGAAAGGAAGAGAGCGTCATCGGGAAGGACAAAATCGTCGGGCACCAACTCCTTCTTGGCGATGTAAATGACGATATTGGAGTCGAACAAGAGTTTACGACCACTCATCTCGCTGTTGTTTTTGCCAAGCCACAGGGTCGCTTATGTTTTGGAAAAGCGGTTTTGACTGCCCTTGCAACACTTGTCGCAAAAGCGCCAATTGGCTGCCAAGTTGAACGGGATTCTCGGCAGAAAGTGTAGCCATATAATTGGAAGGCGGCTGCACGACCTTGACATAATCCAAGGTTTTCAAAAACTGCAACAGCAGCGTGTAGCGGCTTTCTTCTATGTTCAAAACCAATTGTTGCATGGCTCAAATTTTTGACAAAGGTAAAAGTTTTTTGTTGCACCTGTCACGGAGGTCAAATGTAGAATTCAATCCGGCGGCAAAGGCACGTTCACGCCCGGCACCAAAATGTCCAGCAAACCACAGCGCGCGGTGCGCCACAAGAAGCGCATAAAATCGTCGCCCGGCATCCGCTCATAGCGGATGTCGCCCGTGCGCGAAGACGCGCTTTGGCTCGCCGACTTGTTGTCATTGCGGATCAAGATGTTGGCGAACAGGCTGGCCACCCCCCGTTTTTTGTCGTTTTCGGGTTTGCGCAAAGTTATTTTCAAGTCGCTGTACACCGCTTCCAAAGTGCCGGTGCCAAGCCCGTTGCTCACCCTGACATCCATGCGGAGGCTTTTCAAAGTCCCATCGTCGAACTCCAAATTGTCTTTTTCAAACAGCGGATTGAACTCCATCATCGGTATGCTGCCTATAGTGACTTGATAGGAACAGAAAAATCCCTGGGTGTGCAGCGGCAACCTGACGGCCAAATCCAGTGGCCCTTTTCCCATCAATTGGCAACTGGCGTAGATGCGGGCGGGCGTGCTGTCCGTCATGCGCAGCGAGTCGTTCGTGAGGTTCAGCACTTTCGAGTAAGTGTTGGAAAAATGCAGCACGCCCTTCCCGGATTCTTTGGTCTCATTGAACACGATGTCCAAGTTTTTGACCAACACACTGTCCACCGTGAGCGGGAATCCGACCGAGCGCAGGATCTCGTGGGGCATTTTTTTGTTCGGCACATGCTCCACCCGCTTGTCAATCAGAATGTCCAAAGTGCCGCCCTGGAGTTCCACGGTTTGCACCATCCAAACACCGTGGTGCAAAGCCTGAAAAAAGTCCAAGCCCTTGACTTGCATCGCCTTGGCATCCAATCGGAAGCGTGGCCGCCGCCATTTTTGCCGCCCCGTGAACTCGTCGTCGCTGATGACCGGCCCTGCGGAGATACTGCTGAACATCGCGCTCTGCCCCCCGCTCGACACCTCGCCCGCCCCCACCGCAAAAGCGTAAGGCGTAGTGGAGGTGCTGAAGGTGTAGTTTTTAAAATGGAGCGACACATCATCGGTGTACAAAGCCCTCCCTTCGCCGCCCGGTTTTTTTTCTGACACATAAATATTCTCCAGCACCAAGTCAATGCTGTCGGCTTGCTGCCGCGACGTTTCCCCTTCTTGGTTGGCTTCATGAAAAATGCGGGCGTTCAGAAAACTCAAGTGTTGCAAGTGGACACTGTTGGCGTGCTTCGACAGCAAGCCGGGCAGCCGTTCCAAAAACGAGCGCCCTGTGGGGTTCGTCGCGGGCGGCATTTGCAGCGCACTGTCGCGAAAAGTCTGCAAGCGCAGCTCCGGGTTGAATGCCGTCACCCGTCCCAAGTTAATGTCTTTTGTAGAAAACGAGGAAAAAACCCGTGCGCGGCGGATGTACAAATCCTCCACGCGAAGGTCAATCTGCGCCACCGTTTTTCCCGGCTGCTCCTGTCGGAGTTTGCGGAGCAGTACCGTGTCGGTGCGAAGCCGCACCTGCTGAAAACGGGCGTAGCCCGTGAGCGGGTTGCAGTACACTTTCCCAATCTCCAGCGCGTAAAGCCCCCCACTGCCTTCTGAGACGGCATTGACGAGTTTTTGCCGCACAAAAGGGTTGAAGTAAAAATGCAGGACAAGAAAAAGCGCAGCAAAGAAAACAGCCAGCACAGCCGCCAATATTTTCAAAGCGCGGCGGCGGGGCGGCGTCAATTTTGGAGCAAAAGCACGGTGCGTCAAAGTGTATGTTTTGTGGAAAGCACAAAAAACTTGTGCCCATGTTTTGCCATGCGCGCCCTGTTCAATCGTGGGTAATGGTGAAATTGGGTATCGGCAAAAGCCTGTTCGTAAAACTTGACCAATTGGCGAAGGTTACGTCCAAATGCCAGTGCAGGTGGTTCTCTATTCCTCAGTGCCCTTGGCTATTTCATCGTTCACTTCGTTCGTTTCGGGTTGTCTTTCAAAAAACTTTTCCAGCCTGTGTAGGATTTTTGGCCCGCCAAGCCGTGGCTGCCCGATTGGTACCAATGGCAAAGTGCAGTGGCGAGCGCATCAGTGGCGTCGAAGTATTTTTCGGAGAATTTGGTGTGCAGGATATTCTCCAGCATCCCAGCTACTTGCTCTTTGGAAGCATTGCCGTTGCCCGTCACAGCGCTTTTTATTTTCTTGGGCATATACTCCGTGATGACGAGTTGGTTGACCATTCCGGCGGCGATGGCTACGCCTTGTGCCCGACCCAACTTGAGCATAGCCTGTACGTTTTTGCCAAAAAACGGCGCTTCAATCGCCATCTCTGTGGGGCGGTGCTGGCGGATGATGTCTTGCACCTGCTCGAAAATGTAGCGGAGTTTCACCGTGTGGTCGTCAGCGCTGATGTGGGCGAAGGTGACCACGCCGATTTCGATGACTTTCACCGCTTTTTTGTCGGCATCAATAATGGCAAACCCCAGCACGTTCGTGCCGGGGTCTATGCCGAGTATGCGTTTGGGAGGTTCCATTTTTTTTTAACGATGAACTATGAACGAGGAATTATGAACACCGAGCGCGGCAAACGTTCATAGTTCCTCGTTTATCGTTCATAGTTCCTCGTTCCTCATTCCTACATGATTCGTGCGCCTTCGGGTATGACCGCGCCTTTTTTTACCACCACCACGCCGTCGCGGATTACGAATTCGTCGGTGTCGGTGTCGGGCAGGTGGTCGCCGCCTTTTATGACCACGTTGTTGCCGATTCGGCAGTCTTTGTCCAAGATAGCGTGCTCGATGTGGCAGTAGTGGCCCACGCCGAGCGGGATGTCTTCTTGGTGCGTAGCGATTTCCTGCAAGGTCTGGTACACGTCGTTGCCCATCACGATGGAGTCTTTGATGACGGTGTTTTCGCCGATGCGGGAGCGCAGGCCGATAATGGAGCCTTCGATGACGCGGGCGTGGATGATGGAGCCTTCGGCGATGAGGGCGCGGTTGAGTTGGGTGCCGCCATAGAACTTGGCGGGCGGCAACATCCGGCCACGGGTGTAGATGACCTGGTTGGAATCAAAGAGGTTGAAAGGCGGGATGTGGTCGGTGAGTTCGATGTTGGCCTCGAAGAAAGAGCGGATGGTACCGATGTCGGTCCAGTAGCCTTCATACTGGTAGGCGGCTACTTTGCGGCCTTCGGCAATGGCGGTTGGGATGATTTCTTTGCCAAAATCGGTGGCTTCGGGGTAGTTGTCAAAGAGGTCGGCGAGCGCCTTTCGGTTGAAAATGTAGATGCCCATGGAGGCGAGGTAGTTGCGCCCGCGCTTCTTGTTGGTGGCACTGACCTCACTGGTCCAGTCGGGGAGGATGTCGGTATTGGGCTTCTCTACGAAACGGGGGATGTAGCCCTCGTTGTCCACTTTCATGATGCCGAATCCGGTGGCGTCGCGCGCGTCCACGGGCAGGCAGGCGATAGTGACATCGGCGTTTTGCGCGATGTGGTGCTTCACCATTGTCTCGAAATTCATCTGGTAAAGTTGGTCGCCAGAGAGAATGAGGATGTAATCGAAGTCGTGCCGCTCGTAGTGCTTTCGGCTTTGGCGCACGGCATCGGAAGTGCCTTGGAACCAGCCGAAGTTGCCGGGCGTCTGCTCGGCAGCGAGGATATCCACGAACCCTTGGGTGAAGTGGTCGAAGTTGTAGGCGTTCTTGATGTGGGCGTTGAGCGACGCAGAGTTGTACTGCGTGAGCACGAACATCCGCTTCACGCCAGAGTTGATGCAGTTGGAGATGGGGATGTCAATCAGGCGGTATTTGCCGCCGATGGGCACGGCGGGCTTGGAGCGTTTTTCGGTGAGGGGGAAAAGGCGGCTCCCAGCACCACCACCGAGGATCAGGCAGATCATTTTTATCATGGCTGGTGTTGTTTTTTCTGTTTGATTCCGAGCAAACGTACAGCACTGCGCGTGTATGCGAAATTATTTTTCTACTTCAACCTTGGACAGCTCCGTTTCGAACAAACGCTGGAATTGAATCATAGCATCCGGCCTTCCTTCTTTTTCATGTTTTCTCCATAGATACCAACTTCCAAACCCTGTTGCAGCAAACGTGAGCAGATAGTAAATCAAATTAAGCGATTTTCTTCTTTACCCGGTTTGCCATTGTTGCCGTCCTCTGTCAACAATAAACGGCAGACAAGTTTTTTAGCAGAGACACTTTTTTAAAAAGTGTCTCTGCTTTACCCCGATCCTTCTCTTTCGCTACAAATCCTCAACCATTGGCTCCTCTTCCAACAAGCACCGAAATTGATTGATGGCATCGGGCATTCCCTTTTTTGCAAATTTCATCCACATACGCCAGCCAACAAAAGCCATCAAAACTATTTGCCCAACAGGTAAAATCAAACGTGTCCATCCCCAGCCGGCAAGGCTCAGAGCGGTCGCCGCCATTTTGGGATTGATATATGTGGCACACAGCCCTATGACCCCACAGACCAAGCAAAATATCCCAAACCAGAGGTAGAGATCCGTCATCTCGTCTAACTTAATACGGGCGAAAACGCGGCAGCCATTCCCCTCTGGCTGTATGTAGCCGCTCAGTTGCGGGTCGTCGGCAGAGTGGGTTGGGTCAGGCCCCACGAAGTGGTACAAGATGAATTGGGTGCCATCAACCGAGCCACAAAATCCGCCGCGTCTGCGTAGTTCGGCGTGTTGTTTCAATCGTTGCAAGGCTTCTTGCTGCGAAAGCGGGCTGGTAAATTCAAAATCCTTTTGTGATGTCATGGGACGCATTTTTAGCAGTGGCACTTTTTCAAAAAGCGTCACTTCTTGGCGGAGCAGCATGGTGCCGTACTCTTGGCGGCTCGCCCACACCATTGGCTGCTCACGATTCCTCCTCCATAATGCGCCGGATTCTTTGCTCCAACAGCGCTCGGTCGGGCAGGTACAATTGGTATTTGGAGACAAAAATCTGATTGGTCAGACCTCCGAGCGCGAATTCCACCAAAATATCATTTTTGTGGGCAGTCAGGATGATGCCGATAGGCTCGTTATCATCCGGCATATTTTCCTCTTTTTTGAAATAGTTGAGGTACAGGTTCATTTGCCCAATGTCGCCGTGTTCCAGTTCGTTGATTTTGAGATCGAGGAGGACGAAGCATTTGAGGATGCGGTGGTAGAAAACCAAATCCACATGGTAATGCCGGTTGGCCAGGGTGATACGGTATTGCCGCCCAACGAACGCAAAGCCTTTGCCGAGTTCAAGCAAAAATTTTTGCAAATGCTCGATGATGCGTTCTTCCAATTCCGACTCCGAGTATTGATGTTGTTCCGGGATTTGCAGAAATTCCAACACGTAAGGATCGCGCACGATGTCATCCGGGGATGCCGGGATTTGCCCCTGCCGCGCCAATTCCAAGATGCCTTCTTTGTCTCGGCTGTGCGCCAACCGGAGGAAAAGCGCGGATTTTTTCTGGCGTTTCAGTTCGCTCAGCGACCACTTATCTCGAATGGACTGCTGTTCGTAAAAACTGCGTTCAAGGTCATCGTCAATG
>JBJXFT010000031.1:0-12307 GCA_046155725.1 Saprospiraceae bacterium | reverse complement strand
TTCTTTTGATGGTGCGACACATCCACTCCTCTCAACTGCATGACCACCGGCTGCGGCACATTGTCGCTCAGGCTGTCCCCTTGGGGCGCAAACAAGAAAAGCATGAAAATGAAAAGACTCCGCATGGCCGTTTTTGCTGGCACGAAGGACTAATTTTGAAATGAATTCAGGAACAGGCAATCGCCGAATTAGCCCTTGGCCGACAAATTTCTGGTAGCCATAATTCGTGCCAAAATACGTGGGGCGTTTGTTTCGATTTGCGCAATGGCGACAAAACCTATGCGCCTCACTGCACCCCAACCTCGTCCGCAAAAAACCGCCACTGATGCCCCGCGCCTTTGTGCATTGTTCAGAAATCTATTTCCAAAAATTGCCGTGCGGTCAAGATGCGAACCCCTTCCCAAGAGTGCATATCCAGCAAATCTTTGTCGCCAGAAACAATCAGAGCAGCTTTTCCATCTTTCGCCAAAGCCAGAAACTTGTCGTCTTTCGGGTCTCGACAGGCTTGAACGGTGGTGAACACTTCAATGTGGCGGCACCTACTGAGAAGGGTTTCAAGGTCGGCCAGCCGAAGTTGAAGCGGCTTGAGTTTGTCAAATTTTTCGCGGCCAATAGTCTCTCGGAATTCCGCTTCGGTCTCTTTTGAGATCAAAATCACCCCTTCAGCGCGTGCTTTGACAATTGCTTTCGCCGGAATGGAGTCGGGCCAGATGATGCCGCTGATGACGGTGTTGGTGTCGAAGACAAAATGCTCAAGCATAGGAGGGTTGCCATTTGTGTTCCTGCAAGTATTCCTCCCCGAAAGTCAGCACCATGTCTTCGTCGGTCATTTCCATGGCCTCTTGGAAATCAGTTAGGGAAAAAGCCCCCGCTACATCAACGGCTTGCACTTGTTCGCCCGGCGTACTGGCTTTTTGCACTACCCGGACGTTCAGCCGTTTGAGCAAGGCCAGAAGGAGCGGCACATCTTGGCTTTGTGGGATATCGAGCACCAATCTTGTCATGAGTTAGATATTTCTTGCAAAAATAAGGTTGAATCCTGGATACATCCAAGCCCTAGTCCACCCCCACCTCGTCCGCAAAAACCCAGCAGGGATGCCCTGCCCCCTTGTGCGCGGCGGGGCATTGGCCGAGCGACACGCCGACGACGCGCAGGTACCGCGCTTTTTTCCCGCCCAAATCAAGGCTGAGTTCTTTTTGCAAAATGCCCTGTTCCGTCGGCCGAGTGTCGCAAAGGGCTTCCCCTGCGGGGAGGAAGTTTTCCCCGTCGTCCGAAATTTCCACCTGCAACTTGGTCGGGAAGAAAATCCAGGAGTTCTCGTCTTGCAGGAAATTGGCGCGAACGCGCTTGACTTTCTGCGCTTTCCCCAAGTCAATCACCAGGTCGAGGTTGGCGCCCTCGAAGCCTTGCCAGCCGCCCGTGCGGAAATCCGAACCGCCTCGTATTCCGTCCACCAAACCATTGTCGCCCCCGGCGGTGTACTGCGGCGAGTAGCGCGTGTTGTAGCGCAGCACCTTCAGGTCGCTGCGGATGCGGCGGAATTCCACCATCACCGTGTTGCTCTTTTCGCTGCCGCGCTCGGCGCTCACGAACATCCGTTGGCTGCGGTCCACCGTGAACGGTGCGGTGTAGTCGCGCCACTGCACCTTGCCCGTGATGTCGGCAAACATGTAGCGCAGTTTGGCCTCTGGGTCGGCGCAACCAAGTTCCACCACGGTGCGGTCTTTGAATATCGCCTCGCCCGATTTCACGAACGGCACGGGTACGATGGCGCGGTCCATGATGGCCGATACGGGGCAATCTCTTTCGACTGCGCCCCAAGTGCTGGGCTTGTCGCCCATTTCAAATTCGAGTGTGCCACCTTCCGTCAGCATTTCGTGGGTCAGCCAAGTCTTCGGCCATTCTTTCCCATTGAAAACCATCCTCTTGACATAAAAATTCTTGGCCGAAACGCCGGGCGCTTTTAGCACGAACGCCTTCCCGTTTTCCAAGTTCAAAGTCACTTTCTCAAACCACGGCGTACCGATGGAATATGTTGGGTCGCCCGGCGCGACGGGGTAAAAACCCATGGCTGAGAGCACGAGCCAGGCCGACATCTGGCCGCAATCCTCGTTGCCGCTCAGTCCGTCTGGCTGGTCGGAGTACATTGAATCCATGATTTGGCGCACGCGCTGCTGGGTTTTCCAAGGCTGCCCAGCATAGTTGTAGAGGTAGGCGATATGGTGGCTCGGTTCGTTCCCATGCACATATTGGCCGATGAGACCCGTGAGGTCGGCCTGCTCGCGCCCGGTGGTTTTGGCGCTTACGCTGAACAGGCTGTCCAACTGATTGGCAAAGGCTTCGCGCCCGCCAAGCAGCCGCATCATTCCGCTCACATCTTGCGGCGCGGCGAATCGGTATTGCCAGGCATTGGCTTCCGTGTAGTTGAAATTCACCTCGAAGGGGTCGAACGGCGTGTGCCACGATGCCCCGCGCCGGGCGCGGAAAAAGCCGCTCGCGGGGTCGAATAGGTTTTTGTACGACTGCGCCCGTTGGGCAAATTCGGCAGCCACATCCTGCTCGCCCATGCTCCGCGCCATGCGGCTGATGCACCAATCGTCGAAAGCGTATTCGAGGGTTTTGGAGGCGGATTCTGGCTCTTTGTCGCTCGGCACGAAGCCCATTTCCCGATACCATTGGAGGCCGTAGCGGTCAGAGTTGGCGTTTTTCATCATGGCCTCCAAGGCCAATTTGCAGTCGTAGCCGCGTATGCCTTTGGCCCATGCGTCGGCGATGACGGGGATGGCGTGGTTGCCGATCATGCAGTCGGTTTCGTTGGCGGCCAGTTCCCACACGGGCAGGAAGCCGCTCTCGCGGTATTGATTCAGGAAGGTTTGCACAAAGTCGTTGGTGCGGCGGGGTTCCAAAATGGTGTACAATGGGTTACAAGCGCGGTAGGTGTCCCAGAGGGAAAAGACGGTGTACGCCTCACCCCCGGCCCCTCTCCCTTCGGAGAGGGGGGACGCCTCGCTCTGGCCTTCCTCTTTTGGAAACATGTGACTGCGGTTGTCGCGCCCGCGATACTGCCCGTCCACATCGCTCCAAATATTGGGGACAATCATCGTGTGGTACAGGGCGGTGTAGAAGGCGGTCTTTTGGGCATCAGTGCCACCCTCAACTTCGATTTTGGAAAGTTGATTTGCCCATTTTGTTTGGGTTTCGGACTTTACTTTTTCAAAATCAAAATGGGCGCACTCGGCTTCCAAGTTCTTCCTCGCCCCTTCGATGCTGGTGCCGGAAATGCCGACCGTGACCACGAGCGGCTCGCCGTCGTTGTAAAATTCCAATAGGCCGACGATGGCCTTGCTCGTCACAGAGGGGTTGGCCTCACGCGGGTCTTTCTCCATATCCAGCAAGATGCTGCTGGCAAACGGTTTGGAAAACCGCGCCACGAAATAGACGTGCTGCTCCTTGGCCCATGCTTTGGAAATGCGGTAGCCTGCTATTTCGTCGCTGCTCACCACACGCAGGTTTGATTCCAGCACCTCGTCGCGGTGGCGCAAATCCACGAGCAGGTTTCCTTTTTCGCGGTTTTCGGGGAATGTGTAGCGGTGTACGCCGACGCGCTCGGTGGCGGTGAGTTCGCACTTGATTCGGTCGCGTTCGAGGAAAACGGAGTAGTAGCCCGCCTCGGCTTTTTCCTTTTTTTTCTTGAACGGCGAGGCGTATTCGGCGGGTTCGGTGCGCACCCCGTCGGTGAAAGGCATGAAAAGGATATCGCAATAATCGGCCACGCCCGTGCCGCTCAGGTGGGTGTGCGAGAAGCCGTAGATGAGCGAATCGGAATAGTGGTAGCCCGAACAGCCGTCCCAGTCGAGCATCGAAATGCGGGTGTCGGGGCTGAGCTGCACCATGCCAAACGGGGCGGTGGCGCCGGGGTAGGTGTGGCCGTGGCCGCCGGTGCCGATGAAGGGGTTGACGAACTTCGTGACTGTTGACCGTTGACCGTTGACTGTTGACCGTTGACTATTGACTATTGACCGTTGACTGTTGACCGTTGACTGTTGACCGTTGACGGTTGGGAACCAGAAAAACAGAAGGGAAAAGAAGAGCAGGAATCGCATAGAGTGGGCGTTTTAATTGCCCAAAAGTAGCGTTTGCCAAATCTCAACTTCCCGAAAGTTTCAAACTTTCGGGAAGTTGGGTCAATGTTCAACAGCCAAAAGTCAATAGTCTCTCACCACACAAACTCCAAATCCTGCTCAATCCCCTCGGCGAGGCTGAACGACACGGGACAAGTGCGGGCGGCTTTTTCTAAAATCGCTTTCTGCGTGTCGGTGTAGCCGTTTTGAGGCATCACGAACCGAATGACCACGCGGGCGATTCGGCGCGGGTCGGCGGCCATGATTTTGGTGACTTCGGCGTGTGCGCCCGCCATGTCCAGCCCGTGGTTGCGGGCGCTGATGCCCATGATGGTGAGGGCACAAGTGGCCAGCGAAGTGGCGCAGAGGTCGGTGGGCGAGAAAGCCTCTGCTTTCCCTTGATTGTCCAATGGCGCATCGGTAATGATTTTCGTGCCTGAAAAGAGGTGCGTGGCTTCGGTGCGGAGTTCGCCGAGATAGGTGACGGTGGAGGTCATGGATATGGTCGGTTTAGAATGGTTTAGAGTGGTTTAGAGAAGTTTAGATGCCTGCCTGCCGGTAGGCAGGATTTTAGCGACTTCTGCTGTTTCACCCATTCTCTACCATCATCTCCCACAAATCCTCGTAGGGGATGATCTCTACGGCAAAGGTTTGGCCGGCTATTTGGGGTTGTTCTTTGGACAGCACTTCGAGCTCTTTTTTGATTTTCTTTTCTGCACTGGCCGATTGGTAATCTTTTTTTGCGAAAGCAAACATGAGGTTGAGGAAGGCGGCGCTGCGGCGGTTCAAGTCATTTTCAAGGTGGCGCTTGCGGTATTTTTCGAGCGCGTCGGTCGAAACCTCCTCGGTGTCGTGGAACGTGCGCGTCACGAGAGAATATATAATCGGGAGCATCACCAGCGGGATGTTCATGCCCTGTTTGTCCCTATCTACCAGTTCGATGTCGTTGGAAAGCGCAGTGTATGCAAATTCTCCCACGGATTCGGTCACTTTTCCCTTGTCAAGTTTGCCAAGTACCGCTAAGAGGTGCAAGTAACCTCCGTATAGTTGCCAGTTGTCGCGAGCTGTGCCGGCTAGTGTCGAGAAGCGTTCATGCTTGGATGCCTTTGAAAAAATGTCGAGCGCATCGGTGTATCGGCGGGCAAAGAGGCAATAATGCAGGTGGACTTCGTGTGTGCGAAACCAGTTGGCATCTCCTTCTTCCAGAAGCGAAAGCGAATATTGAACCGCCTCATCGCATTCTTCATTAAAAATGCGCAATTGCGTTAGGCAAAGCATTTTTTGAAGCACAACGGCTGCGAGTGCGCCTCGATTCGTGTTTTTTCGAGACCGAAGAATGTCAAGGCTTTCTTCGCAGGTTTTCAAGGCCGCCGCACAGTTGTTTTCAGAAAAAAACTTGATGATGCCTATCTGGTAAGTGTAGAAATAAAACTGGCTGGTATCGGCCTGAGGAGCAAGAGGGAGGAGTTCTTCAAAGTAGCTTGCAGCATATTTGTTCACCTCTTCATTGGGCGAACGCCGGACGATGTAGTAGTTGATCAAATTTTCATAATAGTCAAGAGCCAACATCTCCAAGCGCCTTTTCTCTTCGTATTGTCGGTGTATCGTTGAAATCCGCTCGTGCTTTACTTGATCATTGGCACTTCGAGCATAAAGCCTACGGAGTTCTCGTGCAATATCGGCAGTCAAATCCACCATCTCGTACTTGATGGTTTGTTCTATAGTTTGCTCAAAAATAACGGTAGCGGCTAATAAAGCACCGCGCAGTGCCAGCATAAACGCAGCGGCAAAATCCCGGTAGCAATTATAGTATGCTTTGGCGCGCTCGTTAAACATCGGCTGGTTGATGTCCACAAACAAAGAGGTGTTGATCAACTGCCGAATGAGACGGTGCTTGGTGCGCAGGTAAGTTTTGGATTTTACGCCCTCATTCTTTCCATACAAAAATTTGACTGCCTCTTCGTCGTTCCGGAGCCTCCCTCTGGCAATGGCCGCATAAAATGCTTCTATCATAGAGGCCTCTTGGTCAGGATTGCCCAATACTTCGATGTTTTTTACTTTGTTTTTGTTGACTGTGTTCACCAAGTCAATCAAGGTTTTAAAATCCATAGGGTAGGCTGAGTATGGTTAAAAATGTCCATCTGCATGTAGTGAAATCGGGGTGAGTGTCCTTTTTTGAATGGTTTTGACGCCCCCATCTTTGCAGCAGAAAAAAAACAAAGGGCAGCAATTCTTTCGATTTTTCTAAAAACAAGAATGGAGGGGGTGAGCCATTTCGATGAAGTTTGGGGCAGGCTTCGAGCAGGTTTATTTTGCTCGGGTCATTGGCAAACTTAGGGTCACCTCATCTGACAAAACATCTTTCGTTCAACAAAAGTAAGCGCAAAATCGTCAAAATCATTATTTCATAGAGTTTTGCAAAAAAGTCGGTTTCCTAAAACTAAACTTTTTTCAACTCATTGATTTTCAAATAGTTCATTGACTAACTCACAGCCAAATGTGGGGCTTGGGGTGTTCCCCATTTGCCATCTGCATGTAGTGAAAACGGGGTAAGTGTCCTTTTTTGAGGTAAAATGCCGCCTGACCTTTGTGACCAGATTTTACAACTGTTCACTAAAAAAATCAGCGTCATGAATTACCTTTTCTTCATCCTCAGTCTCTTCCTCAACACCTACACAACGAACAACCTGAACAACAATATCGATGGTGACGGCTCTACCACTGTTACCAACCCAGAACCCGGCGGTGGCAAAAAGGGCAAATCTGGAGACGGAGATTTTATTATAGCAACAGATATCAATCCCTAACCCTCCCCACCCCCAAACCCAGCACACACTATAAACAAACTTCTATTTCCGGCCCCCGCCCTTTTTTTAATCCGCTTCTTTTGACATAAAGAGATTGACAACCAAACTTTGAAATCCAAATATTTTGAGCCTTTCCCGGTCTTCTTCCTACCGCATTGGGAAACAAGTGCAGACGAGATGCTTCGACCGCCCACACTCACGGTGGCGGTCGAGGCAAATTTCAGGACGAGATTAGGACAGTGAAAACAAGCTTTTTTTTTTGATACTCGGGCTTTTTTGCCCAACGGATTTTTCCGCCATAATCTGGATGCCTTGTATTAAAGCACGCTTTATTGCCCTTCGTTTTTTTAAATAATCCTTCCTACCTACCCGAAGCGTTGCCTTGCGCTTCGGGTTTTTTTTGCCTGCTTTGTCCCTCAAACTACGAGACTGTTTGGCAAAACGGCTCCTGATACTGGGGCTACCGCCAACTGCTATTGCCAACTGTTCGCCAGCCCATTCCAACCTTTCATCCAATCTTTTGTCCTTTGCGGCAGCAATGGCGGATTTTTCGCCGTTTTGTTCTCGTGCGCCAGATCGTATTTTCCGACACAGGCTCTTGATTTGGCAATCTTACGAGGCACTTTTTTCACCAAACAGTTTGACATTACACATGAAACGACTTCTCTCATTTGGCTTTTTTGCCCTGCTCTCACTTCTCTCGCCCCTCTCACTCCTCTCACAGGAATACCCCAACTACGACCCCAATTCCATTGACGTTCCCTACAAAAAATACACGCTCCCCAATGGCCTGCGCCTCGTGGTGCACGAAGACCACAAGGCGCCCATCGTAGCCGTCAACGTATGGTATCACGTCGGCGCGAAGAATGAAAAATTAGGCAAATCTGGCTTTGCCCACCTGTTCGAGCACCTCATGTTCAACGGCTCGGAGCATTACAACACCGATTATTTCCAAGCCCTCGAAGCCATTGGCGGCACGGACCTGAACGGCACCACCAACGACGACCGCACCAACTATTTCCAAAATGTGCCCCTTGGCGCGCTCGACCAAGTCTTGTGGCTCGAAAGCGACCGCATGGGCCACTTGCTCGGCGCCATTGACCAAGGCAAACTCGACGAGCAGCGCGGTGTGGTGCAAAACGAGAAGCGCCAAGGCGAAAACCAGCCCTACGCCAAGGGCTGGGACATCCTCCAAAAAGAAGCCTACCCGCCCCACCACCCTTACGGCCACACGGTGATCGGTGAGATGGAGGACCTCAATGCCGCCTCGGTCGAAGATGTGCACGAGTGGTTCAAAGCCTACTACGGCGCAGCCAACGCGGTGCTTGTGGTGGCCGGCGACATCACGCCAGAAGCCGCCTACGAGAAAGTGCTCAAATACTTTGGCAACATCCCGGCTGGCCCCACCATCCAGCGTCCAGAAACGAACGTGGCAAAGCGCAGGGGCAGCAAGCGCGTTCATTACCAAGACCGTGTGCCAGAATCCCGCATCGTCATCTCTTGGAACACGCCCGAATGGGGCAACAAGGAAAACGCTGCGCTCGACCTCGCCGCCAGCGTGCTGGCCTCTGGCAAGAGCAGCCGTTTGTTCAAAAAATTGGTGTACGAAAAGCAGATCTGCACCTCCGCCCAAGCCTTCAACGGCCCTTCCGAAATTGGCGGCTCGTTCACCATCATGGCAAATGTCAAGAAGGGCAAAACCGTGGAAGAAGTAGAAGCGGCAGTCCGCGAAATCTTGGACGAGCTGCTGAAGGATGGCCCGACGGAAGACGAAATGCGCCGCGCAAAAGCCTCCTATTTCGCAGGTTTCATCAAAGGCCTGGAACGCATCGGCGGCTTTGGCGGCAAGAGCGACCTTTTGGCCGAGAACGAAGTGTATGGCGGAAGCCCCGATTTTTACAAAACCGCCAACAAATGGTTCAGCGAAGCCAATGCCAAGGACGTGCAGATGATCGCACAAAAATGGCTCACCGACGGCGACATCACCATGATCTGTGACCCCTTCCCCGAATACTCCGTCACCGGCACCGAAGCCGACCGCAGCAAAGCCCCCGAAGTGGACAGCAAGGTGGCGGCCTTTTTCCCCGACTTGCAACGCGCCACGCTCAAAAACGGCATGAAAGTCGTGCTCGCCCGCCGCACCGAAAGCCCTACCGTATCGGCCAGCATCATGTTTGACGCGGGCTATTGCACCGACAAATTTGGCGGCAAACTCGGCCTCGCTTCGCTCGGCATGAACATGCTCGACGAAGGAACCAAGTCGCTCAATTCCTTGCAGATCAACGAAAAACTCCAACTGCTCGGCGCCAACCTGAATACTGGGAGCGATCTGGACAATTCATACGTCCACCTCAACACTCTAAAACAGAGCCTCGACCTCAGCCTCGACCTCATGGCCGATGTGGTGCTGAACCCGTCTTTCCCCGACGCCGATTTCAAACGCCTCCAGACCCAGCAAATCAGTCAAATCGCCAACGAGAAAAAGCAGCCGCAAAGCATGGTCATGCGCGTGTTGCCCGCGCTGCTCTACGGCGAAAACCACCCCTACGCCATGCCCATGAGCGGCACCGGCGAAGAGGAATCCGTCAACGGCATCACCCTCGAAGATGTCAAAGGTTTTTATGGAAGGTGGCTGCGCCCAAACAATGCCACCATCGTGGTCACGGGCGACATCACCATTGAGGAACTGAGCGCCAAACTCGAGAAGCGTTTTGGCACATGGGCAAAAGCTGAGGTGCCGAAAAAAGTCATCCCAGAGGTAAAGACCAGCACTACCAACAACAAAATCTACCTCATTGACCGCCCCGAAAGCCAACAAACGCTCATCATGGCGGGCTATCTCACCAAGCCTTACGGCCAGATGGACGAGACGGCCATCGAGCAGATGAACAATGTGCTGGGCGGCGACTTCACCAGTCGGATCAACATGAACATCCGCGAAGACAAGCGCTGGAGCTACGGCGCCCGCTCTGGGATCATGAACACGCGCGGCCAACGCCCACTGTTCGTGATGGCTCCTGTGCAGACCGACAAGACAAAGGAAAGCATACAGGAGGTCATCAAGGAAGTCAACCAATTCGTGGGCGACAAGCAGATGACGCAAGCCGAATTTGACAAAACCAAGCAAAACACCGTGCTCGGCATGAGCGGCATGTGGGAGACCAACGCTGCTGTGAACGGCAGCCTGCGCGAAATAGTGAGGTACGGTTTGCCCGACGATTACTGGAAAAAATACGGCGGCAAGGTGCAGGCGCTCACGCTCAAAGACGTGCAGATGACCGCCAAAACCATCGTGCAGCCCGGCAACCTCGGCTGGTTCATGGCGGGTGATGCTGCCAAAACCTTGCCCGGCCTTCAGCAACTCGGCATGGAAATCATTCAGATTGACGCAAACGGGAAGGTGCTGACGACGAAGCCGAAGCCGTGATTGCTTGAATGCCGAGAGGCAAGGTTGAATAGTAACATGAGCCATCCCGAATTTTCGGGGTGGCTCATGTTGGTTTTTGGAAAATCAAGTCGAAGTTTTATTTGAAGCAAAAGAATTTCACCCCAACTCAACGCCTGAATTTCCCAATCCCCGCCTTCGGCGCGGGCATACCCATGCCTCCGGGCATCCCCATTTTGCTGGCGGGCATTTTGGAAACCTGGTGCATCATCTGCCGCATCTGGCTGAAGTTTTTCATGAATAAGTTGACTTGGTCAATATTCTGCCCACAGCCCTTGGCGAGGCGCTTTTTGCGAGAAAGGTTGAGGGAATCGGGGTTGGCGCGCTCGAAGGGGGTCATGCTCTGGATGATGGCTTCCACGCGGACGAGCGCTTTGTCGTCAATCGGCGCGTCTTTCAGGGCTTTGTCCATGCCGGGTATCATGGCCATGAGGCTTTTGAGGTCGCCCATTTTTTTGATCATCTGCATCTGGCCGAGGAAGTCGTTGAAGTCAAACTTGTTTTGTTTGATGCGCTTCTCCAAGCGTTTTGCTTCCACTTCGTCAAACTCCATTTGCGCCTTTTCTACGAGCGACACGATGTCGCCCATGCCCAAGATGCGCTGTGCCATACGGTCGGGGTAGAACACGTCGAGCGCGTCCAACTTTTCGCCTTGCGACACGAATTTGATGGGCTTGCCCACCGTGTGCTTGATGGTGAGCGCCGCGCCGCCGCGTGTGTCGCCGTCCAGTTTGGTGAGCACCACGCCATCAAAGTTGATGCGCTTGTTGAAAGCCTCGGCGGTGTTCACTGCGTCTTGGCCGGTCATCGAGTCCACCACAAAAAGCGTCTCGGTGGGGCTGAGGGCTTTTTTGATGTTCTCCACCTCGTCCATCATCGCTTCGTCCACGGCCAAGCGGCCGGCGGTGTCCACGATGACCACGTCGTGGCTGTTGGCCTTGGCAAACGCTACGGCGTTGCGGGCGATGTCCACGGGGTTTTTGTTCTCGATTTCTTTGTACACCGCTACTCCGATGCTCTCGGCGAGCACGGTCAACTGCTCAATGGCCGCCGGGCGGTACACGTCGCAGGCCACGAGGAGGGGGCGCATTTTGCGCTGCTCCTTGAGGTATTTGGCGAGTTTTCCGCTGAAAGTGGTTTTGCCCGATCCTTGCAGACCGGCCACCAGCACCACGCCGGGGTGGCCTTTCACGTTGATGCCGACGCTCTGCCCGCCCATCAGGTCAGTGAGTTCGTCGCTCACGATCTTGATCATCAACTGGCCGGGCGACACGCTTTTCAGCACGTTCTCGGTGCCGAGTGCTTTGTCTTTCACCCGGTCGGTGAAGTCTTTGGCAATCTTGTAGTTCACGTCGGCGGCTACCAAGGCGCGGCGGATTTCCTTGATGCTCTCGGCTACGTTGAGTTCGGTGATGCGGTGGCTGCCGCTCAATACCTTGAACGCGCTGTCTAATCGGTCGCTTAAACTTTCGAACATTGATTGATTGTTGATTGCTAATTGTTGATTGTTGATTGCTGATTGTTGATTGGGGCAACGTTTACTAAACTTTTGAAAGTTTAGTAAACGTATCTGCCAACGGCCAACGAATAAAGGCCTGTTTTTCGGTCGGCGAAGGTAGGGGGTTGGGCGGAATGGGATTCCGTTGCCAGCGTTAACTTCCCGAAAGTTCTCAACTTTCGGGAAGTTGGAGATTCACGAGAGATCGCTTTCGTCCATGCCCGCCCCTTCGCAAATCCATGTTTTGAGTTGGGCGAAGCCGGGGGCTTGTTTTTGTTTGAGGGTGTTGAGGAATTGCTTCAAGTCTTGATTTCGTTTTGCGTTCATGTCCTTACATTTTCTCCTGAAATACTTTGGAGTGTGGAAATGATGATCGGCTGGGTCAATGTTTTTCTTGGCTGCATTCCCGAAAATCCAACCTTCAAAAGCTGGGCA
>JBJXFT010000028.1:0-6337 GCA_046155725.1 Saprospiraceae bacterium | reverse complement strand
CGGGTTGTTGCAATTGACTTTGCTTCGGAAACAAATCTTGTCCACCCGGTAGGCGTAGCTCGCATCGTCGGCATCGAAGTTGAGCGCTTCCAAGCGCAGCAGCGAACCGTTGCTGCCCACGCTGAATTTCCAAGAGTGCACAAACTCCCCATCCACCCAAAGTTCAGCCACGTCTTGGCCCAAGTCAATGATTTGCACCACATCTACCCACTCGCCGTTCGGGTATTTGAACGTGGCGACATTGGTGTTCAGCAGCCCCAGCCTTACATAGCCGTTTCCGTCCGCATTAAAAAGCACCCGGTAAGCCGTGTTGGCATTGGCGCCACTGGCGTTCGGGGCTTGGTGCAGCACATAATAATTGCCATTTTTCCCAGGCTCCACCAGCATCTCGAACGAAAGGCGATAGCGGCCCGTAGTGTTGGAGCCTAAGTTGAACCATACATCGGGCGTGGGATTGCCGATGCCCTTCATTTCTAAATATTTGTTGGAGGCATCGCCCTGCGCAAGCGCGTCTCCCGTTGTCCCCGACCATTTGTTCCATCGCACTGAATTGGGGCTTACGGAGGCATTGTCGGCAAAGCCCTCAAAACTCTCGCACGAAAGCAGGTCGCCTATATCAATTGGTTCGATGCAACTGCAATTGCAGGACATCTGAATATTGAAATTCCCCTGCGAGCCATTATAGCCGTCCACCAAAAGGTAATAAGTCCCCGCAGAGAGATACTTCTGTATAGACTCAAAAGGAGTGGTCTTATTGCTATAGTCAATACAAGTGGCGGGCGAGCAAGAGGAAAGCAGGAACATATCCAAGTTGGCACCGGCGGTCAACACTTCCATGGAGATATTCACCTCTTCCGCGCTGTTCAGCGTAAACTTATACAATTTATCCGGCGCGCTATAGGGAGCAGCGCTTGGTATGCCGCAAGCGGAATATGTATTCGCCGAAAAGTTGTTTGGCTGCCCGGTGGTCGTTTGCGCCGTCAATGGCTGCCCACAGGCGAGGTTGGCAGGGTTGCTGCAATCGCCGTTGCCGCCGCATTCGAGCGTTAGATTAAAAAATCCTTGTGCGCCTTGCCAGCCATCCACGATAATGTAATAGATGCCGGGGTTCAAGGTAATGATGATCAATTCCTTTGGGAATATGGTGTCGTTTATGCCTCTATCAAGGCAAGTAGCCGGGGAGCAATAATACATCAGGAACATATCCAAGTCCTGGCTCTGATCCAGTATGTCCAGTGTAATGGTCACCTCTGTCGTAACGTCCAATTCGAACTGGTATAGGCGGTCGGGTGCCGTGTAATTCCCAAAGGGGTTTATATTACAGTCGTAATAGGCCGTGGCGTTGAATTTGTTGGTCCAGCCACTGGAACCAAGGTTGTTTTGGAAGCCCTTGGTTTGTCCACAGGTGATGAGCACGGGATTCAAACAAGGATCAATACAGCCCCCATCGTATTCAAGGCTCAAGTCAAAATAGCCTTGGCTGCCGTAATAGCCATCTATTGCGATGTAGTAAGTGCCTGCGTCAAGAGGCCATTCAATCAGTTCTTCTTCCCCGGCGGCAAGAGTGGAATATGCAATGCAGTTTGCTGGCGAGCAGTTGTCCAACAAAAACATATCTAAATCAACATTGCTCGCGAGGTTGCTCATTCGAATCAAAACTGTTTCAGGATTATTTAACGTGAACCGGTAAAGTCGGTCGGGCGCATCATAAGCAGTAGGGCCGTAATCAACACAGTTCTCGTAATCTGCTGCGCTGAAATTGCTCGTCCAGAAATTTGAGCCGAGGCTGTCTTGGTCAGGGCGATTTTGGTTGAATCCAATATTGTCTTGGTTCGTCAACGGCACCCCGCACACAATGGTGGTGGGGCTGCTGCAAGGTTCTTTCGCCGAAGAAGCCGAGGGCGGAAGGACAGCCTTGGCTTTCAGTGCCGCAGGGTCAGGGATAAATTTTGCCGGTGACCCAGGCAAAGTTTTCTGCGCAAAAGAAAACTGGATGGCGAAGGAAAAAGCGAGGGCAAGGGTAAAAATAGGTTTCATGAAAAACAGGTTTGAGCGGTGAAAAAAAGTGATGCTACGTCCCGCGCAGCGCACGGGCGAATCGGATTCTGAGGAGGTCAGGAATGAAACGAAAAAGCCCAAGCACTGCGAAAAATGGGCTGGACAGCAAAAGGATTATCTACGAGCAACCGTTCTGGCGGCGAATGTTTGCGTGGCAAATGTAGCTTGCCCAAATTTAAAAAAAAAATTTAGCACCCTCTTATTTGAGATTTCAAAGATTAAGGAACTAAGGGACGCTTTCGCCCCCCGCAAATCTGTCATCCCGAACGCAGGGAGGGAACTGCTCGCGAGCAGGCCAGCAATTCCCCCGCCATTGGATGGAAACGTATCGAAAAATGAACTTGCTTCCACTCCCACAAATCTGTCATCCCGACGATAGGAGGGAACTGCTCACGAGCGGAGTGGATGTTTCCGTCTTTTGCTGGAGCAGTTCCCTCCTATCGTCGGGATGACAGATTTCGTTGAATGGAAAATACCAGCTTGTTTTGAGTCGATTGCTACTTATATCTGCTTAGTGTCCCTTAGTGTTTTAGAAAAAAATTTGTACATGGTGTGTTTATCGGCCCCGCGCCTCCGCCAACTTCCGTTCAGCCGCCGCATCCCCCGGCTTTAGTTGAAGTGCCTTTTCAAAACTCGCGGCAGCCAAGTCGTAGCGGTGCGCCAACATTTGGGTCTCCCCGTTGAGCATATTTTGGCGGAACGCCGCCTCCAAGTCCTTCTGCGCCTGCGCAGCCAATGCTTCGAGGTGCGCGTCGGGAGCGATGCGCTGCGCCGCTTGGTACCGCTCGCCTGCCAGCCGGAACTCCTCCAAGTGGGCAAGGCTGTCGCCCGATGCCACCAATTGCCGCACTTGCAGCCAATCCGTGCGGAGCTGCTGGGTGGCCGTCTTTTCCGAGGCATTCAGCACGTTGGAGAATTTGTCCACCTCCTCCAATTGCGCCAGCGCCTCCGTGTATTTGCCCTCTACTTTCAGCGCGATGGCCACGTTGCGGTAAGCCTCGGCGGCATTGCGGGCGGCATTGCGGTATTGCTGCAAAGCCAGGAAAAAAGCGAGCGTCGCCAGCGTCGCCAACGCAAACCCGATGATGGCGACCCGCCGTGCCTGACGGCGTTTGCGGCGCTCTTCGGCCAGTTCTGCCTGCTCCAGTTCGAGTGCGCGGGCGCGGCTTTTTTCCACAAAATCTTTCATCTCCGCGCTGAGGCGCGTGGCCAATATGGGCAACACATCTTCGAGGCTGTTGAGTTGGCGGCGGGTCAAGTATTCCCCCGATTCACCGTGTTCGCGGTAGCTGCTTTGCAGTCGGTTGAGCGCGTCGCGCAGGCGGCGTTGTTCCGTCGTGCGCTGGTTGTCAATCAGGTGAGCCAGCGCGTCGTGCGCCAGTTCGATGTGGTGGTCGTCAAAACGGAGCAACCTTGCCTGCTCCAAAGCCCGACAAACATAGGCCACCAGCTCCGCCTGTAGCGGCTCAAAAAGCGTTGCGGCCGCCCGGTCGAGCACCAGCGTCTCGCCCTTTTGCTCATACCCGATGGGGCGTTTGGTGCCTTCGTCCGACACGAATGTGTCCAGCACTTTGCGCACCGCATCTTCCGCAGTTGCGGAGCCAAACTTTGCCTCCAACTCTTTTTGAAGCCGTTCCTGTTGCTCCCGCAAAAATCTTTCGAGCACATTCTCGATTTTCCCCACAGCCTTCACTTCCTCGCGGGTGAACTCCACGGGCTGCCAAGTGCCGCCTTCGCCCGGCATGGCGTTCGGGTAGTTGCGCACAAAATCCTCGCGGTAAAGCGTGTCCAAATACACCTGCAGGTACGGGAGTTGGATGCCCGCTTTCCCCCCGCTGATGTTGTCAATGATTTGACCCAGCGTATCCTCCGCCGGGGGCTGCACCGCAATGTTGAACCGCTCGAACGAACTGGTCAACACCCCGCGCACTTTGGCAGCGCTCATCGGCTCCACGCGCAGGCGGCGGTCGAACAAAGTGGGCAACGTGCGCTCCGTAGCATAGAGTTGCGCGAGGTATTCTTCTCTGATAATAAACAAGATGCGGCAGGGGACGCTGGCATGGAGCAGGCCGCGAATCGTGTTGGCAAATTGCTGTTGCTCCTCCAGGCTGCCCAGCACAAAGACCTCTTCCAACTGGTCGAAGATGAGGTAGGGCGGGCGCAAAAAAGTCTCGTACAAGGATTCGAGCGCGGCGGCGGGCGATTCGATGCCCGGCTGGCCGAGGGCTTGCGCCAAGCGCGCATCGAGCGAGCGGTTCAGGTCGCCTTGCCTGCGCACAAAAAGCGGCAGCCAATCGGTGGAGTCGAATCGGCTGGCAAGGCCGCACTGCACAAGACTGGTTTTGCCCGTGCCGCTTTGCCCGTACACGAGGATGAGGCGGTTTTGGGCCACCATGCCGTACAGCGCGTCGATTTCTTCTTCGCGCCCCCAGAACTGGTTGCGGTCGTCGGCTGTGTAAGCGTCCAGAAATTTGAACGGGCTTTTCATAGCGCAGCGAGGGGCTGTTGGAGAATTAGGTTGGAGAATGCCTCAAATTGCTCTTTCACGAGCGACAAATGTTTGTCAGAAACCTCGAGCATCGGGTCGTCGGGCTTGTTCACATACTTGAAGAACAGGGTGCCGGCAGCATTGGACCAGTAGAAAAAAAAGTACAGTTTGCAGATTTCTGCCCGTGCGTGAAAGGCGTTTTCGTCAATGACAAACGGCGAGAGGTTGAGGTATTCCCAAGTTTCTTCGTTGAGCAGGAGGATGGAGCGGTTGTCCAAAGAGCGGTTCAATTGTACCGCCGACACATCGAACCCGCCCAGCAAGTCGTGGAGCATCACGGTGGCGTGGTTGAAAGTCGGCTCGCGGCGGTGGCGGTATTTTTCCACGTCAATGCCCTGAATGGTGGCCAGCCGGTAGCGGGCCATAAAGCCCATGCGGGCGTAGAGGTAAGCGAGCGCTTCTTCGGCTTGTTTGCTGAGAAAGCCGATGGCGGAGCGGTCGAGCGTCTTTTGGCGGAGTTGGATTCGGAGTCCGTTGAGCAGTGCGAGCGATTGGGCAAAAACCTCATCGGTGCGCAGCAACTCGTTGATTTCCAAAAGTTCTTGCACAAAGTAGGAGATGTTGTTTTGGTCAAAAATCCCCTTTATGGTGCCCACCAATTCCACCAAGTCAAAAGCCTCGTGGGCAGGTTTTGAAAGGCGGAAGAAGGCGCAGAGCGTGTCGTGCTGGGCGGGCGTTACGGCCAATTGGCCGAGCGAATCATAAGCTTCCCAGAGTTGGGCGAGCATGGTGAAGGCCAGCAGTTCCATCGTGGTGTTGTACGCCTGCGCGATTTGGCGCAGCCTCGCTTCGCTCACTTTGTCGTAGCCTTCGTTCTCTTGCTCCACCGGCACCATGAGTTTGCGGAGCGGCTCGGCGAGCGGGGCCGGCAGCGCGTTCAGCACCGCCATCCGTTTTTTGGGCAACGGCACTTGTACGCCTCGCGCGGCTTGTTTGGCCAGTTTCTGGATGTCGTCGTTGTATTCGCCCAGCGCATTGAAAAGCACATCAATCAGGTGCTGGTTGGGCGTAAAGCCATCTGCGTTTTCCGCCGATGCTGCGGCTTTCGCTGGCAGTTTCCAATTCGCAACGTGTTCGTTTTGGTCTGAAAAAAACATCCCCCACAGCGGCGCAGCCGAGGAGGAAGGCCCCTTTTTGATGTTGCGGTGCGCCGTCATTTTCACGCTTGCAAAAGCGGTTTCCGTGGCGCCTTTTGCCATGTCAAATGCCTCGCGCAGGCTGAACTGCTTTTGCAGGGCCTCAAAAAAATGGGTGGAAAAAAAAGTGGCGCTGCGGTCGCTGACGGGCGCGCTGGTGGCAATGACCACCGGGATGCCGTTTTCTAAGAGTTGCGCCACTTGCCCTTCGGTAGAGCAGCCGTTGAGAAAAACCAACTTCAGGTGGGGGCATTGCCCCAGCATCTGGGCTACGCCATCGCTGTTCGCCACGCCGTCGGCGAGCAAAAGGTGGTCGCGGTCGGCATGGCCGGAGAACAAAAAGACGGCCAGCGAATCGCGGTAAAGCGTCAAGTAGGAAGGCAGTTTGTCGAGCGTCACGAACGAATCGCGGTGCAGCAGGAAATGCTGCGCCTGGGCGCGGGGCGAGAGCAAACGGTACAGCGCGTCGTCTTCCTCCTGGAGCGTAGGCAAGATTCCGTGCTGTTGGTTGGCGAAGGCGAGAAACAGGGTGTCCATGGCATTTCCACAAAAATTGTCCGCGCAAAAGAAGGGAAAAGAAAAGACTTTGAGTGCG
>JBJXFT010000026.1:0-3482 GCA_046155725.1 Saprospiraceae bacterium | reverse complement strand
CCTTGGGGCCGCCGATGAAAATGCAGGAATCCATCACCTCCTGCATCTCGCGGTCTATCTCGCTTTTGATGCGGGCGTACTGGGTTTTGAGGTCAACCATCTGTAAGGTCATAGGTGAGAGGAGTGAGAGGAGTGAGAAAAGTGAGAAAAGTGAGAGGGTGAGAGAATTGAGGGGGGGGGGAAAATTATTTGCCAACGATGACGGAATGACGATTAAGAACTTCTTCGAAAACCTGCCCGACGATACGTTTACCAAACCTCAAAGGTCTATCGGTTACCCACAGAATAAGGCCGACCTCGGATGAGGTCGTATGTTTGTAGAAAACGATTGAGGTGGGGTGTTTTCGACCTCGGAGAGGTCGCACATTGGCATGGAGTTGCGCCTAGCCAGCCAACGTGCGACCTCTCCGAGGTCGTTCAACCTTGTGAAACAATCCAATTTCTACAAACATTTGACCTCATCCGAGGTCATTGAGCCACGATTCATTCTGTGGGTAATGGATAGACCTCAAAGGTTTAGTAAACGTGGTTCGAGTCAAGGCTTCGCCTTTCATAAGTTGCAAGGACTTATGAGGAATTGAAATGCGGGTATTTGAAAAACAGCACATCAAGTGCGAATAGTCATTGCTTTATCTCTTATCACTTCATCGCCCATCACTCTATCACTCCATCATTTTATCGCTTCATAAAAAATCAAAGCCTCCAATATTCGATGCCTTCGTCAATGCTTTCATACAACGCTTTCAAATCCACCAGTATCGGGTTTTCGCGCATGATGGATTTGAAAAACGCGGAGTCGTATCGGCGGTATTCTGTGTGCGCCACGGCCACCACCACCGCATCGTAGCCGTCCGAAATCTTGTCTCCCAGGGTCAATTTGTATTCATGCGCCACCTCGTTGGGCGAGGCGTATGGATCCACGATATGAACGTTGATGGAATAGTCTTGGAGTTCGCGGACGAGGGTTGCCACTTTAGAATTGCGGATGTCGGCCACGTTTTCTTTGAACGTGATGCCGAGCACCAGCACCTTGGCTTGGCGGGGATTCTTGCCTTTTTTGAGGAGGAGTTGCACGAGTTTTTTGGCCACCCAAGCGGGCATCCCGTCGTTCACCCGGCGGCCACTGAGTATCACTTGTGGCTCATAGCCCAGTTCGACGGATTTGTGCAGCAGGTAGTACGGGTCCACGCCGATGCAGTGGCCGCCCACGAGGCCGGGGTAGAATTTGAGGAAATTCCACTTGGTGCCGGCGGCCCTGATCACCTCCTGCGTGTCAATTCCCATCCGGTCGAAAATGATGGCCAGTTCGTTCATCAGCGAGATGTTGAGGTCGCGCTGCGTGTTCTCGATCACCTTGGCAGCCTCGGCCACTTTGATGCTGCTGGCGCGGTAGATGCCCACTTCGATGATGTGCGCGTACACCTTTGCTATTTCCTCCAAAGCCTCCGCGTCCGAGCCGCTCACGATTTTGACGATTTGTGTGAGCGGTTTGCTCCTGTCACCGGGGCTGATGCGCTCTGGGGAATAGCCGAGTTTGAAACCCTTGCCCACCCGCAGCCCCGATTGCTCTTCCAGAATCGGCAGGCAATCTTCCTCCGTGCAGCCGGGGTACACGGTGGATTCATACACCACATAGTCACCTTGTTTCAACACGCCGCCGATGTCCACAGATGCTTTTTTGAGCGGGGCGAGGTTGGGCACCTTGTGTTCGTCAATATCAGTTGGCACGGACACCACAAAAAAATGGGCCTTCGCCAAGTCTTCCAAGCTATCGGTGAAAAGGATGTCGCGCCCCTCAAATTCTCCTGGGCTCAGTTCGCGGCTGGGGTCTTCGCCACGCCGCATCATCTCCACGCGGGCGGCATTGATGTCAAAGCCCACCACCCGGAAATGCCGCGCAAACTCCAGCGCAATCGGCAGCCCGACATAGCCGAGGCCGATTACCGCGAGGGTTTTTTCTTTTTTTATCAGCGATTCGTACATCATCGTTTGTTCGTCATTCGTCATTTTTACCCGCCGAAGCCTTGGCGAAGGAGGGTCGTCATTTAATCGCTTTATCACTTCATCGCTTCATCACTCCATAACATCAGCGGCTGAGGATCAAATTTTTTCCAGTCAATGCTTTGGGCTTCTTCGGGGGAGTAGAGGAGGTAGCGGATTTTGCGGCCCACGATTTTCTCGGCTTTTTCCACGAGCGCGCTCAGGTACGATTTGTCAAAATCGCCCACAAAAACCAAGTCAATCACTTGGCTGTCCATGCCCTTGGAGAAATCGCCGACGAGGTACACGCGCTGCACATCGCCCAGCCTTTGAATGACATTTTCAATGACCTGGTCGAGGCCGACGTGCTTCAAAATGATGTTGTGGATTTCCTGAAAAAGCGGGTGGCCGGTGTTGGCGCGGAAGATTTTTTTGTTGCCCTCGCTCTCGGAGAGCAGCAGCCCGGCATTCTCCAAGCGGTTGAGTTCCACGCGGATGCCGTTGGAGGATTCGCCAAACTCGCTTTCCAAACTGCGCAAATACGCCTTGGCGTGGCTGTTGAGGAAGAATTTCAACAGCAACTTGATGCGTGTCTTGGAAGAAATGAGTGCGTCAATCATGTTCAAAATTGAGCATCAAAGTTACTCAATCTTGGCGAGGCGGGTAGCAAGCCCTTAGAAAAAAAGCACCTCTTATGGTGTGAGGGAGCGCGGGGTTCAGCCCGCGTCAAGGGTAGGCCACAATCCATTTTGCCGAGCCATCCAGTCGCTGAAGCGATGAAATGATGGCTTTGCATCCATCTGATTGTCCGTCAGATTGCGAGGATGGAAAAAATATTTCTCCGTTCGCTTGGTTTTCCAAAATAACTAGTAGCATTGCCCTCGAAAACAGTGTTCTACCTATTCCGACCAGACGATGACCAAACTGCGACTTCTCTCCGTTCAATTCGACACGCCCATCGAACCTTGGGAACTGCCCGCCTTCCGGGGCGCGGTGGCTTCAAAGGCTGGCCTCGAGCACGACCTTTTCCACAACCACGACAACGACACCGGCGGCTTCCACTACCGCTTGCCGCTCATCCAGTACAAACAAGACCACGGCCTCCCCATGCTCGTGTGCCTCAACCAAGGCATCGAAGAACTCCACCACTTTTTCTCGCAGCCCGACTGGACGCTCAGCCTCAACGGCCGCCCCGCCCCTGTGCGCATCCACAAGTTGGAGGTGCAGCAGCACCAGATCGGCACTTGGGACAAAACCTTCCGTTTCCATCTCCGCGACTGGATCGGCCTCCGCGACGAGAACTATGGCGCCTACACCCGCCTCGACGGCATGGTGGAGCGGCTCGCGCACCTCCAACAAGTGCTGCAAAACCAATTGGTAGCCCTGCTCAAACAACTCGACTGCGAGCCGGAACAAGCGGTGCAGGTCAAAATCCAGCAGGTGCAGCGCGAGCGCTGGGTTTCGTTCAAAGGGGTGAAGGTGCTGGCGTTCTCGCTGGAGTT
>JBJXFT010000007.1:0-6855 GCA_046155725.1 Saprospiraceae bacterium | reverse complement strand
CGCTTCATGTTGCCGAATTTTGGAAAATTTGGCGACTTACTCCCGAAGACGAGCGGGCTATTTGGTGGCAGTTGCGCGAGAAGGAACTGGAACGCATCGAGGCGGAACTGCAATCATTTTTCAGCCAAAATCTGGAGCGGCAATACGAAGGCTACACAAAAGAGCAGTTGGCAAACCTGAAAAAGGTGCTGGGTGAAAAAGACGCGGTGGCGCAAGGCATTTTTAAAAAACTCCAGCAGAAGGCAACTTCCAGCAGCAAGGTTTTGGAGCACCAGTTCGGGCTGGAAATTGATGCTTGGGAACTGCGTTCCGCTCATGCTTATGCCCTGATGTTGAAATACTTTTTCCTTTCGAAGAAACTCGAGGACAAACCTGCTTTGATGCTGTATTTTTACAACGACTTCACCGCATCCAAAAAGCAACGAGATTACGCCGCTGCCAAAGAAGCCTATGTAGAAGGGTCGCAGCCTGTTTTTTCGCTGCTCGTGAACACCCTCTTGAAGCTGGGCGATGTGGTCTCGGCAGTCGCTGCAGGAGCTCTTTCCGTGCTGACCCAACAGTTTTTTAACCAAAACCGTGAGCCGCTTGACGAAGACGACCCGACGAGCAATTATCAGAAGTTTAAGGCGGCATTTTTGAAATTCCTCAGCTACGAGATGGAAAGCATGGGTAGGGAAAAGTTTTTAACCAAATACCCGCTGGAAGGGTGGGAGGATTGGAAAAAGTAGGAAGAGGTCGAAAGGGCGGCTTAGCCGGGCAGTGGCTGTCAGCCACAGCATCCCTGCCAAACACCCCCGCGCAAAGGACACAAAGACAAAATGCATGAAAAAAACACTTTGCACCATCCTGTTGCTATCCGCCTGTTTTTGTTCGTGGGCCGCCACCCTCCATGTCGGCAGCGGCCAAACCTACCCCACGCTGACCGCCGCCGCCGCCGTTGCTCAGCCAAGCGACACCATTCTGATACACGGGGGCATCTATGCTGGCGGCTTGAGCATTGTCAATTTGAAAGGCGCTGCCGGCCAGTGGATCACTATCCGCAACGCGCCGGGCGAGACGGTCATTTTCGAGGGCGGCGGCAATGCCATCCAGTTTGTGGAGCCAGCGTACCTGCACCTCATTGGGCTGATTTTTCAGCATCAGACCGGCAATGGCGTGAACACCGACGATGGCGGCACTTACGACACGCCTGCACACCATGTTATTTTTGAAAATTGTGTGTTCCGCGACATGGCGGCGAGCGGCAACAACGATTTGCTGAAACTCTCTGGTCTCGACTACTTCGAGGTGCGCAACTGCGAATTCCGCAACGGCTCGGCTGGCGGCAGCGGCATTGATATGGTGGGCTGCCATTACGGCATCATCCAGGGCAATCACTTCGAGGAGCTGGGATCGAACGCCATCCAGTGCAAGGGCGGCAGCGAGCATGTGCGCATCGAGGGCAATTTTTTTCGCAATTGCGGCCAGCGCACCCTGAATATTGGTGGCAGCACGGGTTTGCAATTTTTCCGCCCGGACACGGCGCATTTTGAAGCAGCCCGTGTCCAGGTCTTTTCCAACATCATCGTAGGTTCCTGGGCGCCCATCGCCTATGTGGGCGCTGTGGAGGTGGAAGTAGTCAACAACACGATTTATCAGCCCCAAAACTGGGTCATCCGCATCCTCCAGGAAACGGTGGACCCCAGCCGCTTTCTGGAATGCGGCGACAACTCGTTTCGCAATAACATCGTTTTTCTGGGCAACAACCTCTCCACTGAAACCAATATCGGCCCCAACACGCGCCCGGAGAGCTTTGCGTTTTCCAACAACCTTTGGTACAATTTCGATGAACCCAACTGGAGCGGCCCGGCCATCCCCGTGGTGGACTTGAACAGCATTCTCAATGCCGATCCCTTATTTGCCAACCCCGCCAACGACGATTTTTCCATTCCCCCCAACAGCCCAGCAGCCGGGGCGGGCCTTGCGCTGACGGAGCCGAATTTTGATTTCTTGGGAAATGGTTTTGCCAACCCGCCTTCCATCGGAGCCGTGGAAGCCAATCCGGTGTCGGCATCGGAGCAGCCGTTTGAATCTGCCATCCAGCAGATGAGGGTCTTTCCCAACCCGGCTGCCCGCTTTGTGTGGGTGCAGTATGAACTGACGGCACCTGCGAAGCCCTTGCTGGAACTGTACGATTTGCAGGGCCGCAGGGTCGCAGCCTTGTCGGCTACTTGGCAGGCACCGGGTCAGCAGCGCGTATTGCTGCCCTTGGATGTGGCCGAAGGCCCGTATTTTCTAAAGGTTTCGATGAGCGGAAAGATGATGGGCGGGCAAGTGATCATGGTTGATTAAAACTCCCAAAAAGATTCTACAAGGGAGGTTTGCCTAAAGTCTAATACTTTTGCACCCTTACTAAAATAATGAACATGAAATTTCAATCCTTACTTTCTATCGCTGCGCTGCTGTGCGCCCTCACCATTTTTTCCTCTTGCAAAAACGACAGCGCTGCGGCAAAGGATGCCGCCGCTGAAAATGCCGCCCCTCAACCCGATGAGGCCGGCTCGGCCACCATGATGCCTGCTCCCGCTGGTGACCCACTGAGCATTGACCCTTTATCCAATACCGTTACGCCTGCCGCCGACGCTCCCAAAACAGAGCCTGCCCAAAACGCAGCGGGCGTATGGCACTACACCTGCTCAAAAGGCTGCGCAGGAGGAGGGGCTTCGGCCACAGCTTGCGCAAAATGCGGCAACACACTGGCCCACAATTCCGCTTACCACGGCACGCCAAACCCTTCAGCCACAACCGCTACCCCCAGCACTTCGAGCACCCCTAGCAAGTCCAATACTATCACAATGCCCGATAATCCAAAGCCTGAGCCTGCACAGAATGCGGCTGGCGTGTGGCATTACACCTGTGCCGACGGCCACGCAGGGGGAGCAGGCTCTGCTGCTCCATGCGCTACGTGCAGCAAACCGATGGTGCACAACAAGGCTTACCACGATAAGTAACAAGATTCAAGCCCCCAAGCCCAGCGCATGATGTTGTCCGTGCACTCCGACCCCTATTTCATGAAGCAAGCCCTCATGGAGGCCCAAAAAGCCTACGAAGAAGGCGAGGTGCCAGTGGGTGCGGTCATCGTGTGCGACAATCGCATCATCGCGCGGGCGCACAACCAGACGGAGCTGCTGACCGACGTGACGGCTCACGCCGAAATAATCGCCATCACCGCCGCCAGTGGCTATTTGGGCAGCAAATACTTGTCCGATTGCACCCTGTACGTCACCCTCGAACCCTGTGTGATGTGCGCCGGCGCACTGGCCTGGGCGCAGATCGGGCGCCTCGTGTATGCCGCCTCCGACGACAAGCGCGGCTTCATGCTTTTTGGCGGCAAAGACCTGCTGCACCCCAAAACGAAATTGGAAATGGGCATCATGGAAGAAGAATGCGGTGCGCTGATTACGGCGTTTTTCCGCGCAAAGCGGGGGCAATTTTGAACACTGGTATAGTCAACGCAAAGTGGTTTTGAAGAAAGGAGCCGTTCAATTGGCTGAAAACCAATTTCTCCAAACCATCTAAACTTTCAAAGCCACCCCAAACTGGCTATACAGTCACTCTTTTCTTTTCAGCAAAAAGGCTGGTCTGGTGCGGTGCGGGTTCAGCCAAGATTCGGCTGTTTGGAGGAAATGTTCGTCGCCTTCGGCGCGGGCGTTTGTTAGGGCAGATTGCCAAACGTGTTCGGGCAGGAGGAAATACCTGCCGCCGAGTTTTTTGATTTTCGACCCATTTTCTTGTCCGGCGAAATAGCGCAGCGTCTGCTCGTGCACCCCGGCGGCAATGCGCCAGAGCTGGGCGGAATCCACCGCATATTCTGGCAGCCAGGGCATGGCATCGGTGCCGGTGCTGAACGTGAAGTATTCCGCCAGGGCGTTGTGGGCGATGAAAAGTTCGGGGCGCGGGGCTGAACTTCCCGCAAGTTTAGTCCCGGAAGAATCGGGATCGGGAAGTTGGGGCAAGAATCGCTGGACATTCCCCGTCACCTTTTTGAACAGCGCGTAATCCGGGTCGTGCAGGCTCGGCGAATAGGATTTCCACGAAAAAAACGAGGCTGCCACGAGGGCGAGGAAAAACGTGAGCGATGCTTTTTGGGGAACATTTTGAAAGTCAAACGCCAAAGGCGCGAGCAGCACGAACACCAAGAACAGCCGCCACGCCACGCCCGTCAGCGACCATTCCAAAAACGGGAAAAGCAGCAAGCCGCATAGCCAAAAAAGTACCGGGTCTTCCACACCGACCCTCGAACCCCCGAACCCTCGAACCCTCAAACCCCCGAACCACTTTACCCGCCGAAACCATAATAAAGGAGGGCAGACCGTGACCATCAGAACCTCGAAAACCCACCAGCCGCCGATGCGCTCCAGGCCGAAGGTTTGCACAAACGACCACGGGGCAAGCTGGGGCTGCCAGCACAGCGCTCCGCTCAGCCGGCCCAAGTCCGCCACCTGGGCCAAGCCGGGGAAAAACACTCCCGCCAGCACGAACGCGCCGATTGCGATGCCGCCCGCGACAAGGTTTTTTTGGGAAAAAACATTTTGGGGGAATCGGTTTTTGAGCCGAAAAAACAGCCACAAAAAAAGGTAGGCCACCGCCAGCCCAAACATCAAACGGTGGCCAAAGTAATTGAGAACCAACAAAAAAACGGGGAGCGCGAACCATGCCCGGCTCTTCGAAGCCGCCCAACCCAAGGAGCGCACAAAGGCCAAGAACAATACCAGCCCCAGCAGATTCTTAGGGTACTGAGCCGCGAAGTAAGTCAGCTGCGGCGAGAACAAAGACCACGCTCCGAGCAAGGGGAATGATGCGCCAGAGCGACAAAGCAGCAGCGTGAAAACCCCGCACAACGTGGCCGCGCCAACCTTCATGGCCAGCACATAATGGCCCGCCAGCCAATAACAAATCTGCAAATAAGGGTAAAAAAGCGAAGCCTCCGGCGAGTGCATCTGCCCGGTTTCTTCCAGCGACTTCAGCTGCACGAGGTAGAAGTAACTGTCCCAGCCGTTGGCAAAATCCGTTTGGCGGAAAGCCGAAAAGCGGAGGATTGCGGAAGCGACGGCCAGCGCGAGGGGGAGGAGGAAGAATTTTGATTTTGGTAAGGACATTTTGAGTGCGCTATTGGCGGCGAGAAAATAAGTCGTTCTGTATTTTCCTATTTTTGGCGGGACAATTTTACAAACCGCCCACTCTCGCTGTCATGGTTGAAGAATCCTACGACTGCTTTTCTTTCAACAACAAAACCCATTTCTTTTTTGAAAGCATTGGGAGTAAAGGGCGTGTTTTGAAAGTGGTCGTATTCAATCGGGCAGAAGGCAATCGCTGGAATGTCGGATTTGGCGACAGCCGAGATGGTAAAATTGACGATATCACATTCACGAATAACAATGATGTGCGAAAAGTCCTCTCTACTGTAGCTCAAACCATTTATCATTTTTCGGAAGCCCACCCAGTACGCGTTATCGCAATAATCCCTGTGGACGAACGGCGGAAACATTTTTACAATGCTGTTTTTCAAAGACATTTTTCCGAGGTATCGGAGGTGTTTGATATTTTCGGAATTTTGGCGAAAGACCGTGAAAACTATTCACCTGAAAAAATCTATGACAGTTTTGAACTCGTCCGTAAATTTGTCACATGAAAATGGGTAAATCTATCGAACTCACTTACGAAGAGATAATGTCCAATCCAGAATACGAGCGTTTTCGGGAAGCTGCCGTGCTTTTACAAAACAGCCGATTTGAAGACCTTTTCCCCGAAAAACACCTCCTCGGCCTTAAAAGCCTGGTTCACCGAAAACTCTGGGCCTTATATAACGAAACCCCCTCCCTCCCGCTCAAAGACGTGGTAACGCACGTTTTGGAAACCCTCCCCGACGACACCTCCTCCGCTGTGGTCATGGAACTGACCCGATTCGCCATAGAAAAATGGGAGGCGATGGCAGCAAAGGAACTGGCAGAGGTTTAAGCGCATTTTACTTTCACAGCAAAGGGATTTCACAGCCGCCGCGCTGCGAAATCCCTTTATTTTTGCCCCTCATTTTTTACAAATCGCCCCCCGCCGTTCGTATGGGGCACAGGCTTTTGAATCAATAATCTGAAATGATCGAGAACCCCTACCTGTTTTTGTCTTCTCGAAAAAGCACTTGGTTTGTCTTCGAAAGCGAAGGTGTTCTGGGAAAAAATCCCCAAACTTGTCACGTTTGAACAATATGGAGAAAACAAGTGGAACGTAGGTTTTGGTGATTTCAAAAGGGGCATTGCCGATGATAGCGCGATTTCCAACAATGGGGATGTTGCCCGTGTTTTGAACACAGTGGCACAAATCATTCGAGAGTTTTTTATGGAACACCCCGACGCGATTGTAGAAATTAAGCCTATAGATGAAAAACGAAAACGCCTTTACAACCTCATTTTTCAAAGACATTTTGAAGAAATTGCCTCTGATTTTCAAATCAAAGGCTTGAGGGAAGGAGCACTTGAAGAATATTCTCTCAACAAGTTTTATGATGGTTTTGAAATCAGCCTTATTTTTGAGACATGAAGCAGCAAAACAAATCCATCTCCTTTGAGGAAGCCCTTCAAGACCCGGCCTACGAACATTTGTGGGGCACGCTCCGATATTTGGAAACGGCCAAATTCAGTAACCTTTTCCCAAAAAAACACCTCCTCGCTTTGCAAGACCTGATTGCTCGAAAATTGAAAGCCCTGCACGGCGAAATTCCCTCCCTCCCGCTCAAAGACGCGGTGACACACGCGCTGGAAAACCTGCCCGACGACACCTCCGCCGCTGTGGTCATGGAATTGACCCGATTCGCCATAGAAA
>JBJXFT010000009.1:0-18996 GCA_046155725.1 Saprospiraceae bacterium | reverse complement strand
AGGAACGAAAGTCCCCAAGCTACCAATACTGTGAAAATAGCCCCGCCGATGGTGCCTTCCCAAGTTTTTTTGGGCGAGATGCGCTTGAAGAGTTTGTGTTTGCCAAACTTCTTTCCGGCGAGATATGCGCCGGTGTCATTCGTCCACACGAGCAAGAGCAGGCCGAGTACGCGGTGAGGATAGTAGCCCGCATCAGGCATAGACGCAATTGAAAACAATAAGCAGATGGGAAAACTGACGTAAAATAACCCCGTCAAATAATGGCCGATGTAGGAGAAAGGAGATTTCCCAGACAAAAACAATTCGACCGCAAACAGCAGAAAAATCAAAAACGCCACAAAAATCAAAGATTCCACTGCCGCATCGAAATGTGCGGAATAGAAACCATTGATGATTTCTTCTGGGGTGCTCAGGCCACAAAAAACAGCGTACAAGAAAACGTAACTCCCAAACCACATCACGGGTAGTATCCCAACTAGGCTACCAGCGATTTTCCTGAAATTTCTATAACCATCATCTTTGGGTATTAGCATTTCCATCAATTCCCATAAACATCCTGCTGCAATCAGTACAAATAGCCAATAAAAAGTGTATTTCCCTCCAAAGAGGTAGCCCCCATAAATCCCCCCCAGCATGACGGCGGCAAAAAAGAAAGCGGTGATGGTGCGTTGACGCATTTTGATTGAACTATAAACGATGAACTATAAACCAACAATCTGCTACTGCCCACTGCCTACTACTACTGCCCACTGCTGCTGCTACTGCCACGGCCACTGCCCTCTGCTACTGCCCACTGCCACTGCCCGTTTCACACCTTCCATCCTTCACCCGCCGCCAGAGCTCGCCGAACGAGCGCTCGCTTTCCTGCAAATTTTCTTGGCTGCGGTTGTTTTGGAGAATGTCCCAATCGCCCTTTTCATTTTTGAACACGAGGAACGGAAACACATAATTCCGCCCGCGCAGCGAATCGCCCAGCAGCCCGAACCGCAAGTCGTTCACCTGCAACGTATCGCCCCGGTAGGGAATCACATTGTAGTAGCCATCCGTAAACCAGCGCAAGAAATACCCCGCCCGCGAATCGGGCGGCACCACGTCGAGCAGTTGGTGGTTTTTGGGGATGACCGAAATCGGGTCGAACACACGGCGGCAATCATTGAAACCGTAAAGCCCAAAATAGTAGGCCGTGTCGCCCTCCGCCACGCCGCTCCACGCGATGTTGTTGAAAATCGTGGGGTTGGTGTAATACCGTTTGTAGTGGATATTTTTTGCAGCCAAGGTTTCCTCGAACGTGCGGTTCACCACCGATTTGTGCCACATATTGTACACCAACAGGTAACCGCAAAACCATGCGAGTCCCGCCCAATTCCACCAAGCCCGCACCCGGTTTTCTTTTGAAAAACGCGAAGCGATGATGAGCAGGAGCAAAAACGGCAAAGTGCAAATCGGGTCTACCACCGACACCGTGCACCACTGCACCCGCAAATCGCTGAACGGTTGAAAAACCTGTGTGCCCCAGCTCGTGAAGCAGTCCAAAATCGGGTGCGTAAAAATGCTCCAGAAAAAAAGCGCTACCCAAGTTCGATACGATGCGTCCACCATCTGCAGGTCGCGCTGCCAGTAATCTCGCCAGAGTTTCCAGGCAAACCAGCCGCCGAGCGCGAGCGTCGGCACAAGCGCGTACCAACTCAGCCCCTCGCCGAGCAGCACCGGGATAAAATTGATGCCCGTCGCCGCGCCGATGTAAAAAATCAGCCACACGGCCATCGCCCCGGCTTTGTACCCTCGTCGCTTGTGGATGTTTTCGCTATAAAACCATTGCGTCAATTTGGCCAGCACCCACGGCGCGAGCACGGCGAAAAGGAACGAGTGCATAAAACCCCGGTGGAACGAAGTGCTCGCAATCTCGTCGGTGAAAAACGTGGCGAACACATCCAAGTCAGGAATAGTACCGCCCACGGCGCCCCAGAGCATGGCGCGGTTGCCGAGTTTTTTGCCCGCCACGACTTCGCCGCAAGCGGCACCGAGCACGATTTGAGTAAGAGAATCCAAGTTTTTGAACGATGAACTATGAACGATAAACTATGAACGATGAGCAGTCAGTCTGCTCAAAGTCGTCTGACTGCTACTTTGAGCAGGCTTGAGATACCAAACCTTAGCCCAAGCCCTAATTCGCGCTGGCAATAATTTCCTTTATCAATTCCACGTCGCTTTCCCAATGCCACGCTTCGAGGCCGTGGATTTCGTTTTCGGCATTCGCCGAAACCCTCCTTTTCCCCGTGAAATGAAAGTCACTCGCCCCCGTAAACTGCGCAACCGTGCGAATGTTCTCGGCATTTATGCCCGCCCCCGGCATCACAGCGATGCGGCCATTGGCCCGAGCCACCAATTTTTGCAGCAAAAACCTTCCTTCAAATGCTGTGGCGGACTGCCCCGAACTGAGCACACGCGAAAAACCCATTTCAATCAATTGTTCCAAAGCTTCTGCAGCATCTCGCGTGTAGTCGAAGGCTCGGTGGCAAGTGATTCCCATCGTTCCGGCTGCCGCCTTCATCGCCTTCATTTTGGGCAAATCAAGTAAGCCTTCGTCTGTGAGCACGCCCACCACCACACCCGCCACGCCCGCTTCCCGGCAAAGCCGAATATCATCCAGCATGATTTCTAATTCCGTTTCGGAGTAGCAAAAATCGCCCTCACGAGGCCGAATCAGCACATGAACAGGAATTTCCAAAGCTCGAAGGGCAGCGCGAATAAGCCCCATGGACGGCGTTAGCCCACCCACATCCAATGCCGAGCAAAGTTCGATTCGCTGCGCCCCGGCTCGCTGGGCCGCCAGGGCAGATTGGATGTTGGACGCGCAAACCTCAAAAGTCATGGGGCAAAAATACTATCTTTGGCAAACCTTCCTTGGTTACCTTCGCACAGCCGACCAAACCGATAATCTATGCTACGCCCCCACTTTTTCGCCCTTGCCGGGCTGCTTTCCTTTGCTGCGCCATCGGTTGCGCAGGACTTGCATTTCTCTCAATTTTACCTCAACCCCACGCACCTGAACCCCGCCGCTACGGGGATTTTTCAGGGCAAATGGCGCGTGGCCGGGCTGTATCGCTCGCAATGGCGAACCGTGCCCGTGGCCTACGAAACCTATTCAGCAGCAGCAGATTGGAAAGCCATTCAGCGCGGAAAGAGCCTTGTCTCGTTTGGCATTTTGCTCCAAAAAGACCAAGCGGGCGATGCCGGGCTTTCTTGGGCGCAAGGCGGGTTGAACCTCAGCGCAGCGCACGCCCTTGGCAAGGCAAGCGCGGTGTCCGTCGGTTTCGGAGTAGGGGCGGCACAGCGCACAGTGGACATCCGCCACTTGAAATTTAAAAACCAATGGGCGAGCGATTTTTTCGACCCTTCGCTGCCTTCCAAGGAGCCGTTTGGCCGCTCCTCGGGCATCTCCCCTACCCTCTCCGCAGGACTTTTGTGGCACTATCAACCCACCGAAACCCGCAATCGCGCCACGCTGGGCATCGGGGCATTTCACCTCAACCGACCAGTAGTAAGTTTGGGGGGTATTGAGGAAGCAAAAATCCCCGTCCGCGCTACATTTTTTGCCGAAGGCATTTATCAAATGGGGGAACGGGCGGACGTGGTAGCGTTTGCTGCTGCGCAAAGCATGAGTTCCGCAAAGGAAATTGTTATCGGTGGCGGGTTGCGCAGAATATTGACCACTGGCCTTGCCAACGAGAGCTCCGTGCGGGCCACTTTGGCCGCCCGGTGGGGCGATGCGCTCATCCCTGCCGTGCAGCTGGAGCGCAACAATTGGCTGGTCGGGATTAGCTACGACTGGAACACCTCAAAGTTCAACGAAGCCACCCAAGCGCGAGGCGGCATAGAAATTGCTGTGGTGTGGCGAGTAGTTCCAGTTCCGGTTACCAAAGTTGTTAAATGTTGCCCTGTTTTCTGAAAAGGCTAATGGGCGGCTTTTTAATCCTAAATTGTTGAATTTCAAAACATTCAAACTCAGAAACGTTTCACTTCCAATGGCTTTTCATAAATTCGGAACAAACCAAAAAAATCAATCGGTGCGTTACGCGAAGCATCCTCTGCCAAACGTCCCTCACTCCGGTTGCAAAAAATGAACTACTATGAAACAAGTCTTTTTAATCTCTGCAGCACTTTTCGTTTACTCCAATTTCACTGCTCAAACGCTCCGTTCGTACGAACGCGCAGGCGATGAGGCTTTTCGGAACAAAAATTATGGCGTGGCCGTGCAGTATTACGGCGACGTGCTGAAACGGCGCAATGACGATTTTTCCCTTTGGTGGAAATACGGCGAGAGCGCGCGGATGTATCAGTCGTTCCCAGAAGCCGAGCGTTCCTATCAAAAAATCGCCACCTCGCCCAAGCACAAGGGAAAGCACCCGCTCGTGGACTTCCGGATGGCGGAGGTGAAAAAAAACCTCGGCGATTACGACGCAGCCATTTCCTATTTCGAGAAGTTTTTGGCCGAAAGGCCTGCAAAGGCGGAGCCTTCTTTTTTCCAGAAGGCGCAGTCCGAAATCGAGTTTTGCCAAACGGCCAAAATCATCGCCGCTACGCCAACTGGTGTGGAAATCAAACACTTGGGCAAAGAAATCAACAGCGCTTGGAACGAGTTTGCGCCCACAGTTGTGGGCGACACGCTATTCTACGCCTCCAACCGCTTTGACAAAAAGAGCGACAAGGGCAAGCAAAAATCCAAACTCAACAAGGTGATGCTCGCTTCCAAAAGCGGGCGCGGGCGCGAACCCGGGCGAGGTTTCCCTTCCACCGACACGGCGCACATTGCGCACACGGCTTTTTCGCCCGACGGCCACTACGTCATCTTCACCGTCTGCAAAGACCTGAACGCCTACGACAAACGCTGCGAACTCTGGCTAACGGTCATTGACCGGCGCAACCGTTGGCTGCCGGCCATCCGCCTCCCCGAACCCATCAACGTAGCCGGCTACACGACCACACAGCCAAGCATCGGTTTCGACGCGGCCACGCAAGGCCCCGTGCTGTGGTTTGCCAGCGACCGCCCCGGCGGGAAAGGCAAATTAGACTTGTGGAGCGTCCCGCTTGACACCAATTTTTTCTGCCCTTGCAGCCTTCCCTTACCCGGCAAAAAAATCGCCCATCTGCCCAAGTTTTCACAGCCTGAAAATGCCGCCATATTGAACACGGCCGAAAATGACGGTACCCCGTTCTTCTTTGCGCCCGCGCAAAAACTGTATTTCAGTTCGGAAGGCTTGCCCGGTCTGGGCGGCTACGATATTTTCTCTTCCGATAAAAAAGGCGGCGAATTTGCTGCTCCGCAGAATGCAGGGCCGGGCCTGAACACCAGTTTCAACGACCTCTATTTTTACCTGAAACCCGACGCTAAAAACGGCTACCTGAGCAGCAACCGACCCGGTGCGTTTTATCTGGATGAAAAGACCAAAGCGGCTTGCCACGACATTTTTTCGTTCAAATTGCCCGCCCCTGAAAAGCCCCTGCCCCTCCCCACCGACACGCTGCCGACGCTCGCAGAAAAAAAACCTGACTTGCCCCCTACCCTACCCTCGCTGCCTCTGGCAGAGCCTCCTACGTTGATGGATTTCAATGGATTGCCGTTGTATTTTGACAATGACGAACCAGACAAACGCACCCGCCGCACCACTACCAAACTGACTTACGAAGAAACCGCGCAAGCATATCTCGAACGTCAGCGCGAATACCGCGAACGTTTTGCAGGAAATATTGATGGCGCACAGGCCGAGGAAGCCGAACAGCAAGTGGACAATTTTTTTGAGACCGGAATCCGCCGTGGCTACGACCGCCTTGGCCAACTTTGCGACATCCTCTTTGCCCGCCTTGAAAATGGAGAAGCCATCGAAGTGCTCATCAAAGGCTTCACCAGCCCCCGCGCCGAGAGCGACTACAACCTCAACCTCGGCAAACGCCGCGTGAGCAGCGTGCGCAACCATTTCGAGGCTTGGGCTGAGGGCATTTTGCAGCCCTATTTGCGTTCTGGAAAATTGAAAATCACCGAAACCAGTTTTGGCGAAACCACCGCCCGCGCTAGCATCAGCGACCAACTCGCCGACGAGCGCAATTCCATCTACCACCCCGACGCCGCCCGCGAGCGCCGGGTGGAAATCGTAGAGGTGAGGGAGCAGAAATAAACCCTCGTTTGTCCTTCTTGCGGAACGAGCCCGATTATCTATTGGCGGCACGGCCTTGAGTCGTGCCGCCAATTTTTTGCCTGCCCTTGCCTACCTTCGCCGCCACATTTTGAGCATGAAAAAATTATCGCTGCTGCTTGCCGCGCTCTGCGCGGTCGCTTGCAACCGGCACATCAACCACCCACCAAAAATGGCGCATTTTACCATCCCGTTCGAGACTGACGACAACCGTACGCTCACTTACCATGAAGCCATCGCTTGCTACGAAAAAATGGCAGCGGCTTACCCAGACTTTTTCAGGGTCACAAAGATTGGAAGCACCGACAGCGGCGAACCGCTCCATGTGGCGGTCTTGAACATGAGCGGCGAATTTGACCCCGAAAAAATCCGGCGTTCGGGCAAACGCATTTTGCTGATAAACAACGGGATTCACCCCGGCGAACCAGAAGGCATTGACGCGACCGTGTTATTGCTGCGCGACTATTTGGAAAAGCCCGAATTGCAAAAAGCCTTGGAACATTTGGCCCTCGTCATCATCCCTGTTTACAACGTGGACGGCTGTCTGAACCGCAATGCTCATTCTCGCGCCAACCAAGATGGGCCAGAATCCTACGGCTTCCGGGGCAATGCCCGCAACTACGACCTCAACCGCGATTTCATTAAATGTGATTCGCGCAATGCCCGCACGTTCAACCAGATTTTCACGACTTGGCTGCCCGATATCTTTGTGGACAACCACACAAGCAATGGCGCGGATTATCAATACACGATGACGCTCATCGCTACCCAGCACAACAAGTTGGAGGCGCCGCTCGGCCAGTTCCTGCAAGAAACCATGTTGCCCGAGCTCTACGCTGACATGAAAGGCCGCAAGTGGGAGATGATACCGTACGTGGACTCGCCTGCCGAAACCCCCGACTCTGGCATCGTCGGGTTTTGCGACTACGGCCGCTACTCCACGGGCTATGCCGCCATGTGGAACACCATCGGCTTTATGCCAGAGACGCACATGCTCAAGCCTTTCAAAGACCGGATGTGGAGCAACTATCATTTCATGGATGCAGTAGTGCAGTTCATGTCGCGCCACATTCCTGAAATCCGCGATGCCCGTGCAAAGGCTTGGGAAATCACACGCAGCAAACAGGATTTCGTGCTTGACTACACGATGGACCAAAAGAAGCAGGACACAGTGGTTTTCAAAGGTTACGAAGCAAAATACAAACCTTCGGAGGTGAGCGGGCTGCCTCGGCTATGGTACGACCGCAATGCGCCCTACGAAAAGAAAATCCCGTACTACAACCATTTCAAACCCTCCGTGACCGTATCAAAACCAGCCGCCTACATCATCCCGCAAGCCTGGGAAAATGTGATAGAACTCCTGAAAATCAATGGAGTGGAAATGAAACGCCTCGCGCAAGAAGTGGAATTGGAAACCGAAACCTATTTCATCAAAGATTTCAAAACCCGCAACGCTTGGGAAGGCCATTACTACCACAGCGCAGTGCAGTTGGAAAAAAAGATGCTCAAAAGGAAATTCGGCAAAGGCGATTTTGTGGTTTTCACCAATCAGAATGCCAACCGTTACCTGCTGGAAACATTGGAGCCAAACGCCCCCGACTCATGGTTCGCATGGAATTTCTTTGAGCCGGTGCTGATGCAGAAAGAGTATTTCTCGGCCTACGTTTTCGAGGATTTGGCCGCTCAGTTTTTGAAAGAAAACCCTTCGGCAAAAGCCGAACTGGAAGCCAAACGCGCAGCCGAGCCAGAATTTGCAGCCGATGCTTCTGCCCAATTAGACTGGGTGTACCGCCACTCGCCGTGGTACGAGCCTACGCACAAAATGTATCCTGTGGCAAGATTGGGAAGCGCGGGGAATTTGCCTTTGGAGGATTGACATTCAACGCTTTTTCCCAGTCTTTGAGGCAGGCAGCGGGCCACTGATCAAGGGTTTTACAGACAGGCAATCAATGGGCGGAATGAGGGCAGGTCGAAACGGCCTGCCTGGGCGCAGACGGGCAAGCGAATCGTTCAGGTCATTTTGTGCTTCGGCCAAGAGGAGCGAATCCACGGTTTTTTCTGCTGTCTGGAACAAGGCATCGCGGCATTCGGTGCGTTTCTTTTCTTTGAATGTGGTCACTCGTTCCGCCACTTTTTCTTGCACGGTTGATTCGTTGTCTTTGCCACAGCCCAAAAATGCGAGACAGAAACACCCGACAGTCATCCAGCGGCCAATCCTGAAAAAAGAAATAGTCGTCATCATTAGCGGCAAATGTTTGTGATTTTTGGCCAAAAGTGAAGCAAAAGCAATTCGATGAATTTTTTTTTGAACACCATCCAATTCCGATGGCAAGAAAAGCAGGAAACCCAAGTGCTCAACATTAAAATTAAAGCCGTCTGTGCGAACTACTTTTGTGCGCGTATTTTTTCAGCAAAAAAATATAAAAAAAATTGGCGGGAGGGGTTGTGCAGTTTGAATCCTGCCGTATCTTTGTCCTGTCAGAAAGGTTAAACGAAACGTAACTGACAAATTCAAGCAAGCAAAGTTCCACCATTTAGGTGTCTTCTTTTAAGAAGTTTTCATTTGGTTTTTTGGGGTTATACAGGGTGCTACTGAGCAATCAGTCGGCATCCTGTTTTTTTTTGCCCTTTTTTTGTAAAGCCCGATTTTGGCTCACCGCCAAAATCGGGCTTTTTTCATGGTACATTTGCCACTCTTTTTGCCTTATTTCTGTTCATCAAATTTTCCACGCGAAATGAATTTCGCACACTTCAGCATGAAAAAAACAACGCTGCCCATCTTGTTGGCACTTCTCTTTTTCCCGTTTTTCGGTTTTGCCCAAGCCCTGTCTTTCCCTTACACAATTGAAAAGGAAGCACTTGGCGATACGGCCATGGTTGTGTCCGCTCACCCATTGGCCACGAAAGTCGGGTTGGACATTCTGAAGAAAGGCGGCAACGCCATTGATGCTGCGGTGGCGGTGCAGTTCGCGCTTGCGGTGGTGTACCCGCAGGCGGGCAACATCGGCGGAGGCGGGTTTTTGATTTATCGGGACGGCAAGGCGAAGAAAACACTTGCGCTCGATTACCGCGAAAAAGCCCCTGCCGCCGCCAGAGAGAAAATGTACCTCGACTCGGCGGGCAATGTGATGCCGAACAAAAGCCGAATAGGCGCACTGGCTTGCGGTGTGCCCGGAACGGTGGACGGGATGTGGCAAGCGCATTCCAATCATGGCCGGCTCCCTTGGGGCGCATTGGTAACGCCCGCCATTGAGCTTGCAGAAAAAGGATACCAAATCACGGAACAAGAGGTGCAAAACCTGAACAATGAGCGGCTCACGTTCGTCCGAAACTCCAGCATCACGCCTGCTTTTGTAAAATTTGAACCTTGGAAACCGGGCGATTGGCTTATCCAAAAAGAACTCGGACAAACGCTGCGCCGAATCGCAAGCGGCGGACGCGATGGGTTTTATTTGGGCGCGACAGCTCGGCTTATCATCAGCGAAATGAAGGAGCAAGGCGGCCTTATCACGACAGACGACCTGAAGGCTTACAAAAGTGTGTGGCGCACTCCGCTCGAATTTGATTGGAAGGGGATGCACATCATCACGATGCCGCCGCCCAGCAGCGGGGGCATTATTTTGCGCCAACTCTTGGGCATGGTCGGCGATTTGCCGCTCAAAGACTACGGGTTTCATTCTGTAGCCGCTGTGCACCTAATGGCTGAGGCGGAACGCCGCGTTTACGCTGACCGCGCTGAACATATTGGCGACCCGGATTTTTGGAAAGTGCCTATAAAAACGCTGACCGACTCGGCTTACATCAAATCGAGAATGCTCGATTTTAGGGCGGATACCGCGAGCGCAAGCGCAAACATCAGCGCAGGGAAAATCAAGGAGAGCGAGGAAACCACGCATTTCTCCATCGTGGACAAAGAAGGGAATGCGGTGTCGGTGACGACCACATTGAATGACAGTTACGGCTCGCGGACGGTAGTGGCGGGGGCTGGGTTTATCTTGAACAACGAAATGGACGATTTCAGCGCGAAGCCCGGCGCGCCCAATATCTATGGAGCAGTAGGTGGCAAGGCCAACGCCATCGCACCCGAAAAACGCCCGCTCAGCAGCATGACCCCTACTATTGTGACCAAGGCCGGCAAGAATTGGCTCATTGTCGGCACACCGGGCGGCACTACCATCCCCACGAGTGTTTTTCAGGTAATTGTAAATCTGGCAGAATTTGGCCTCTCGCTGCCCGATGCCGTGCAAAACAAGCGCTTCCACCACCAATGGAAACCCAATCAGATTTCTGCTGAGGAAGGCTGTTTTTCAGAAGAAGTGCAAGCAAAATTGGAGCGCATGGGGCACAAAGTCATTTACCGCGAAGCGATTGGACGGGTAGACGCGATAGTAAAATTGCCCAACGGAAAGTGGCAGGGCGTGGCCGACCATCGAGGAGATGACGCGGCGGCAGGGTATTAAGTGAACGATGAATTATAAACGATGAACGATGAACAACCCGAGTCATTGACTTACAATGATTTGGGCTGGCATTTTGCCTCATTTATTTTTCACTCGTTCCTAAGGGAAGAAAAATCAGCCTACTTCAACTGCCCCAAAGCGGCCCGGAACTGTTGCGCCCTTCCCGCGTCGCCCGTGGCCTCGTAAATCTGGGCGGACATTTCATAAGCAGCCTTAAAGGTCGGTGCAAGTTCAATGGCCTTCATAAGGTTGGCAAGAGCCGTAGCGTTGTCTTGTTGTCCCTTAGCGATGATGGCCAGATAGTACCAAGCCATGGGGTTGTTGCTGTCTTTCTTGAGCGCCAGCGAAAACTGAGATTTTGCCCGGTTCGTATCGTTTTTGTTCATCCAGTACAGCCCTATCAAGTTGTTGGCCTGCGTGTCGTCTGGCACAATATCGAGCGCCCTTTCGGCAGCAGCCTTGGCTTCATCGAGTTGCTGGCTGTTCATGTAAGAGAGGGAAAGCCCCACCCAAGCCAGTTCGTTGTCAGGCACGTTTGCTATTTCGGCTTTGTAGCGCTCGATGGCAGATGCCCAGTCGTTCAGTTTGAATGCCGCAGTAGCGAAGGCGCAATTGCGGCCATTGTCTTTCAGCACGGCAAGGATGGGCGCGCCGCCCGCCTTCACGATATGCACCGCATTGTCGGGCGGCCACATCCCTTTTTGCAGCGTGCTGCCACTGAGGAAGCGCGTAGGGTAGAGCGCATAGTCCCAAGCATCGTCGCAGCGTCGTTCCCACTTTAGGTATTTCACCTTCACTTTGTCGCCGTATTTGGCCGTGAGTTGCTTGGCCGAGTAAAACATATTGGTAGCGATGACCACCGTTTCTGTCATATCGGGTTTCAGCGTGCCTTGACTTTCGAGCCATTCGATGCCTTGCCGAATGCTCACGCCCCAGTAGTCGGTCTCGAATTCCCCATAAGCACCTGCCGTGCCGCCCGCGATGGGATTGAAATAAACGTAAGGCATCTTCGGATTGGCCGCAATGAATGCCCCCGCGTCGGCGCAGAGCAATCCCATTGCTCCATAGACCGCCCACTGCGCGTATTTTTTTTCGGAAAAAATATTCGCCAGTTCGTTCCAAAAAAGCCCCGCGCACACTGCCAACGGCGGGTAGGCAAACGTCAAGTGCCGCCAGCCGTCATGAATCACGGAGTTTTTGTAAATCACATAGAACACAGGGAAGACCGCCGCAAAAAATGCCAGCACCACCCACAATGGGTTCAAGCGGCGGAGCATTCGCGGCAGCAAAACGATGCTCCCTACGAACCCTACGAGCGCAGCCAGCGGGATGGTGTAGGCAATCCATTTGAGCGAATAATTCCACGGTGTTTTGTCCGACATCATGTTGACGCCCTCATAGAGCACCCGGATTTTCACTTCCAAATCGGAGAATTTCGACAGCGCTACCAAGGGATTTTTGAATGGCGATTGCAGCGCAAACGGCCAAAACAGCAGCGCGAACACATAGCCCGCCGCGGCCAGGCCGAGCGTGACGAGCGCATATTTTTTCAAATCCTGTGTATTGGAAAACGCCCTCATCCCGCCGTTTTTCAGCAGAAAATGCAAGCCCACGAACATTCCAAAAATGCCGAACGAAAGCAAGCCGCCGGCGCGAATGCCGAGCGCGATGCCCAATCCAACAGCCAAGCCGACAAGGTTCCATCGGCGGGGGTTTGGCATTCTGTCCAGCACTGCCACCATGTTGTAGATTGCCATGATGTAGCCCGCCGCGAAGGGGATGTCTTTGGGGTTCATCATCGAATCGCCGACAAAACGCGGCGAGAGGAGCATGATGACCAAGGTGATAATCCCCGCTCGTTGCCCCGCCACAAGGCTGGCGAGCAGCGCGGCGCAGAGCATGGCCACCCAGCCCAAAATGGCGCTGGACGCATGGCGCACGTCATGGTAGGCGATCTCGGTGGGTTGAAAGCCGAGGGCTTTGTTGGCAAATCCCGTAACGACTTCGAAGAAGCCGCCGTAGAGGTGCATATTGCCGTCGGGGATGTTGAGCGCGGTGGTGTCTTTGCCAAACGTGCCGTAATAGTTGACAAGTTTTTGGGAATAATCTACTTGGAATTTGTCGTCGGCATTGATGCCGGAGCCAAGCGAGAGCGCGACCAAAACGACCAAGCCAAGCGCAGCCAAGCCCCAAAAGATTTTGCGCAGCATCGGGTCGGCTTCGGGGAGGGCGGGGCGCTCGAGATAATTGTTGATTGGCGATTGTTGATTGGCGATTGGTTGCAGCTGCTTGGGTTTCGCAGTTTGCTGAATCTTGGGCTTGCCTGATTTTGCCATGGTGTTTTTTTGTTCAAAAAGCGGCGCAAGGTAGGCAGGCCAAAACGTACCGCCAACTTTCGATGGGCACTTGCGCGTGCCGCGTGTTGCCAATTGAAAGTTGGCGGCACAAATATTTCGAGGGAACGGTGGGTTTCTGAAAGGTAAAACTACATTTGTGCTTCAAAAACAATTGTAACCATCGCAAATTGTCAGCAGTAAGTTTGAAGTGCCAAGTTACAGGGGACGCATGGCAAAACGTGCTTTCAACTTGAACCTTGGGACTTGCTCCTGTACACAAAACTTAATCATGAAGCTACTTACCAAACCGATTCTCCTCGCAGCCCTTTTCCTTTTCTCCTTTTTGCAGGAAAACCAAGCCCAAGACCCTCGTTTCTCCCAATACTACGCCTCGCCCTGGAACCTGAACCCCGCCCTGAACGGCGTGTTCAACGGCAAGTGGCGCGCGACGGCCAACTACCGCGACCAATGGGGAAGCATCCTCTCGCCCGTGCCGTTCCGCACTTATTCTGCCGCTTTTGAACACCGCCTCCAAGTGGGCTATGGCGACGATTACGCCTCGTTCGGTGTCGGCGCGATGCACGACGAGGCTGGCACCGCCCGTTTTTCGCAAGACAAAGTGCAGCTCGGCGGGGCGTTCCTTAAACAACTTTCCGGGGGCCGCCGCCAAGCCGACCACTATCTGTCGGCGGGGGCGCAGGTCGGTTTTGGGCAGAATTCGATTGACTGGGGGCGGCTGTGGTTCAGTCGCCAATTTGATTCGGCCACCGAAACGCCCAATGCCAGCCTCTCGAACAACGAGCCAAACGCCAACGCGGACTCGAAGGCTTACCTCGATTTCAATGCCGGGCTGCTGTGGTACGCGGTTTTTGAAAACGAAGGGTTCTTCTACCTCGGCGGCGCGGCGCACCACCTCAACCGCCCAAAAATCTCGCTCATCACGGACGACAGCGAAACGCTTTATCCCCGCTGGACGGGCCATATCGGTGGGCAATTCCCGCTCAACGAATCTGTCAGCCTCTTGCCCAGTGCATTGGTGATGAGCCAGGGCCCTGCTTTTGAAACCGACCTCGGCATCAACCTCCGCTATTCCAACAACGACTTGAACGAACTCGCGCTCCGCGCCGGGGCATGGGCGCGCATTGGGAACAAACTCGACAAGGGCTTCCAAGCCGATGCCGTCACGGTGGTCGGCATGCTCGAACTCAACCGTTGGATGCTTGGGCTGAGTTACGACATCACGGTGTCGTCGCTCACGCAGGCCAACAATTCGCGCGGCGCATTTGAGGTGTCGCTCACCTATTTCCATCCAGGCGAAAAACGCTCGCGGGTGGTGTGCCCTAATTTTTGACCCTTGACTTTTGACCGTTGACTTTTGACCGTTGACCATTGACTTTTTCTATGAAACAATTACCCTTCCTCCTCCTCTTCCTCGCGTCCATATTAAATGGGCAAAACTTCTCTCTCAGTCCCAGCGCGCCCAAAGCAGGCGATATGGTGCGACTCGAAATTGACCTCAGCAAAAGCAAACTCCGCGCCGCCAGCGAAATAGAAATGGTGGTGCTCGAATACGCAAATGGCAAAGCCGCTACCACCGAAGCGGCCACGATGCGCACGGGCGATAAGTTGGTGGGCATTTTCACCTTGGGCGCCGATGCCAAGTCGGCGATGATGGGCCTCCGCGAAGGCGAAGAAAACTGGGACAACAATGGCGGTGAGGGCTACTTCGTGACGGTACACGATGCTGCCGGAAAGCCCGCGCCCGAAGGCATCGTTGCTTCGGCTGTTCTGTACCGCGATTTTGGCGGGCTGATGAATTTGAACCGCACGCCTTCGGTGGCTCTTGGCCTTTTGAGTCAGGCCATTGCGGCGCAGCCGGATTTGAAAAGAAAATATTTTGCCGTATACGTCGCCAATTTGATGGCGGTGAAGAAAGGCGAAGAAGGCAAGAAAGAAGCGATGGCAATCCTCGCGGAAATCGAAGCCGACCCGAAGGCTACGGAGGACGAACTCTCGGCGGTCAGCCGCTTTTGCGAGCGCAACGGGGAGGCCGAACGCGCCAAGGCTTTGAAAGACAAAATCCGCGCAGCATTCCCGAAGGGCAGTTTGGTGAAGCAAGAAAAACGCCGTGCCGTACAGGCTGAGCCAGATTTGGCAAAAGCCGAGGAAATGCTGCTGGCTTACGTCAATCAGTTTCCCCCACAAAATGACGACGACAAACAACCTGTGGCCATGCTTCGCGCCAACCTCGCCAACAAAGTAGCGGATGGCGGCAATTGGGAAAAATTCCGCGCCTTGGCCGCACAACTCCCCGATGCCGAACGCTCCAGCGCGTACAACAACCTCGCCTGGGAACTCGCCGAAAAAGGCGAGAATCTTGAAGAAGCCCGCATACTTTCTGCCACTGCCACGGATTGGGCGCGGAAGGAAATGACCATGCCGCTCTCTCCAAAACCTCCTTTCAGCACCTCGAAAGAGTGGGCCGAACAACGCCGGCAAACTTTTGCCATGTACGCCGACTCTTACGCTTTTGTGCTCGGCAAATCGGGCGATGCCATCAGCGCAGCCGCCATCCAAGCCGAGGTGGTCGAAATCACGAAAGGCAAGGAGGCCGAAATGAACGAACGCTATACCGGCTACCTCGAAGCCTCTGCCGCGCCCGACCTCCGTTACCGCTTGGAGGGCTTTATTTTGAACGGCCACGCTACCTCGAAAATGAAGGAGCAGTTCAAAAAATGCTACATCGCGGAGGACAAGGCCGGAGCGGGCGCGGCAGCGTACATCGCCAAATTGGAAGCAGGCGCGAAAGCCGCCAAGCAAAAAGAACTTTTGGGAAAAATGCTCGACGAGCCTGCTGTTCCTTTCAACCTTACCAACCTGGAAGGCAAAGCCGTGAGCCTCGAAAGCCTGCGCGGCAAAGTAGTGGTGGTGGACTTTTGGGCCACTTGGTGCGGCCCCTGCAAAGCCTCTTTCCCAGGTATGCAAAAGGCGGTGAACCAATACAAGGACGATCCTGGAGTGGCTTTTGTCTTTATTGACTCTTGGGAAAAAGGAACGGACAAAGCCAAAAATGCCGCCGACTTTATCGCCAGCAAAGGCTACACGTTCAATGTGCTGCTGGACAACGACGATAGGGTGATTTCGTCCTACGGCGTGTCGGGCATCCCCACCAAATACATCCTTGACCGCAACGGGAAAATCCGCTTCAAAGCCATCGGCTTCGAGGGCAGCGACGACGGATTGGCCGACGAGGTGAGCATGATGATTGAAGCGGCGAAAGTCAAGTAGCAAGTTTCAAGTTACAAGTCAGCAAGTTTCAAGTAGCAAGTACAGCACTCAACGGGGCTTGAAACTTGAAACTTGCTGACTTGCTACTTGCTGACTTGCCAACTTGTAAACTTGTAAACTTGTAACATCCCTGCCATGCTCCAGAATTGGTTTAAAGATTTAATCGAAAGACACGCATTTGGCGTGTGCCAATACCTCGGCGAGCGGATGCGCGTCGCCCCTGCCGAAGTGCGCAAATACTTCATCTACACTTCCTTCATTGGAATGGGCTCGCCCCTCATCGTCTATCTTTTCGTGGCGTTTTGGATGAACGTTCGCCGCTACATCCGCCGGGGGCGGAATGAGATTTACAATTGAGATATGAAATACCTACTTCTCGCACTCAGCACCGCCAGTTGCCTCGCTTGCTCCCAGCCCAATAACGGAAACCCGAAGAACAAGCCGGACTACATGGTTTTCCAGTTCAGCAAGGAAATGGCCTCCACGGATATGCGCGACCCGGCCAACTGGTGCGCCGCCCGCTTTGGGGAATCGGTGCTCATCAGTGCTGCCCCCGACAATTACAACCGCCGCCTGTTTGCATTGAGCGACATTCCCAACCGGATTCAGATGGATTTGGGGCATGCCGCCGCCTCTTTTATGCTGTGCAAAGTGGGCGACCATGTGGACATCTACACCAGCGACAACCTGCCTGCCTGCCTTTCCAACAAGGCCAATTTTCAGATTTCCCCCGAAGGCACTTCGTTCCGCTACGACAACAAAAAAGCAATCCAATTCGACGTGCACCTGCAAGAACTGCCCAACGGTTTGCAGATTGCGCTCGACTTGCCCCCAGGCGGAGGCCTTGGCATGTCGGTGGTGCGCTGCGAGACTTGCAAGTGAATCAAGTCGTTGCTCCTCAATGGTTTTGTGCTTGTTTGCAAATGGTTTGGAACGCCGAGCAAGCCTTGTTCTGAAAAACCGTCCTTTCTTTGCCCCGTCTGAACGGACTGCACCGACCACTTTTTGCTCCGCAAAACCGGGGGCTTACTTCATCCAAACGTTATGGCCAAACCATTTTTTCTGATGGCTCTCCTGAGCCTTTTATCCTTCGCTTCTTGTAAAAATACTCCTTCGGCTCCGCAGCTTCCAAGCCGTGCAGCCGACCTTGCAGCCAGCAAGCCCGTGCCCGATGCCGGCGACCTTCTGCGCATTTTGCAGGGGCGTTGGCAGAGCGAACAGGATGCCTCTTACATTCTCGAAATAACCGATACCCGAATGCGCCATTTCAACGGCGGCAAACTCAGTGCTGAAAGCAAGATCGAAATGGACGGTGCCTGCCAAAGCCCCGTGTGCAAAGCCGACAGCGTGGACACTTCCGATGGCTGGTGTTTCTCCGAAACGCCCCTCGAACAATCGGGGACAGATGCCGCCCAATGCAATTTTGTGGTAATGTGCGATACCGCCCTGCTGCAATACCGTGCGCTCGGCGCGGCGGGCGGCGGGCTGGCCTTCAAAAAAATCCAGTAGATTTCAAAACACTTAGTGTCTCTTAGTCCCTTAGTGTTTTTTTAAATCATTTGGTTTGACGTGGTTGACAACGGCGCAAGGATTCTATTTTCGCCCTGTGAATTACCCCCTCGCGTTTGTCCGGCTGCTCCGGCTGCCCAATCTGTGCATTGTGTTCCTCACGCAATATGTGCCGTATTGGTTTGCCTTGCGCCCCGCCTTGCTCAAAGCCGGGGGCATTCCTTTGCTCACGGAGCGGACTTTCAACCTCATTGCCGCCGCTACGGTGCTCACCACATTGGCCGGCTACATCCTGAATGATTACTACGACCGCAACATTGACGCGATGAACAAACCGCAACAGGCAGTGTGGGGGCGCACTTTCCCGCCATCGTTCGCGCTGATCTTGTACGGCTTGGTGGTGGGCGCAGCGCATTGGCTGGCTTTCCTGATTGACCAAGAACTCCGCCCGCGCGACCATTGGCCCATGTGGGTTTTTCCCGGCATTTCGTTCCTGCTTTTCCTCTACGCTTGGGTGTTCAAATGCACGGCGGTGATAGGCAACCTGCTCGTGTCGGCATTGTGCGCCTTGGTGCCAGTAGTGATGCTTTTGCCAGAGCAACGGGCCATTTGGCTCACGTCATTTGTGCAGTCGGATGCGGTGCATCAAGCCGTCGCGTTGGTGTGGCTGTACGCGCTTTTTGCTTTCGTGGCCAATCTGTTGCGCGAGCAAATCAAGGACTTGGAAGATTTTCAGGGCGACGCAGCCTGCGGCTGCAATACCTTGGCGGTGCTCAAAGGCCCCCGCTACGCCAAAAAGCCAGCCGCTATGACGGGGCTGTTGTTGAGCCTGTTCGTCGGGATGCTTTTGATTTTCTGGCAACAAACCGGTGCGCCCGAATGGCAAGTGGGGGCCGGGGCGGCGTTGCTCTTCTTGCCGGCACTTTTTGCCACTTTTGTTATTTACCGCGCCAAAGGGAAATCTGATTTTTCGCGCGCCAGCCTTTTGGTCAAAATCGTGATGTTCGCGGGGGTGTTCCTCTTGCTGCGCACTTGGCCGGACGATATTGTGGGCGCGGCAAAGGATTATTTTGCGCGTTTTTGAGGTTACAAACCTGTCAAAATCGGTGCGCTCTTCATCCGTTCTACAAGGCTTTGTGCCCAGTGGCGAAAGCGGGGGCATTTTTCAAAGATGATGGGGAGGCCGTTTTCAAGAATGACGAAGTTGCCGTG
>JBJXFT010000461.1:0-31186 GCA_046155725.1 Saprospiraceae bacterium | reverse complement strand
TGTCGTTGCGGGCAAAACGCAGGGCGCGGTAAGCGAACACCCTTTCGCAATCGGCCAAATGCTGGAACACCTCTCTGATGGTCCACTTGCCTGGTGCATACACTTGGTCGCCGAGGGCATGGAGTTTTGCGAGATCGAGTGTGTCGAGCGCAGCTATGCTCTGCTGGAAAGCCTCCGAGAGGTCTAGGTCGTCCACTTGGTGGATATAGGTATCGTAGTAACTGGGGTTGCGCGGTATGGCTGATAGTTTCATGAAAAGGATTGTTTTTGAAGGGGCAAAATTAGAGCAATGTCGGACTACCTGAATCGGCCAGTTTTTAAATAATTGGTAGTCCGAGTTTGAAATACAGTTACTACTCTGCACAGACATCTGTGAGCCTTTTTGAACGCTCCACCTAAACTCCGCTTGCTATCTTTGAGCCTTGAATCTTCATTACGCAAAAACCAGAATTCAGCATAGTTTTGTATTCTAATGGCCTCCGCAACACCATTTTTTCGAAACTTGTACCCCATAAACAAACCCAGAACACCTGTTTTCCTCCTACACCTATCCGTCCTATCCATGCAGAAAACATTAAAAAAGGAACATCTCAAAACCATTGTGTGCAAGGGCTTGGCTCAGCTGTTGGACCTGTCAGGCTATGGGCAGAGCGATGTAGTCAACAAACTCAAAATGTTGAGCTGTCCTATTTCCACAGCCTCTTTGTCCAATATAAAAAATGACAAAGCAGTTGGCTTGCCTACCTTAAGATTAGCAGCAAAAGGGATTCAAGCGCTGCTTCAACAGGAGTTGGATATGGCATTTGATGAGGAAGAAAAGGATTTTCGCCCTCAAAATACGCCCAATTGGGTGGCCTCTATCGTGCCAGAAAAACCAAGCCGGAGCCAAGACGGGGCATCGTTCAAATTGCATGTAGATGGACGGGTATCGATTCAGCAGAAGACCGAATTTATTGCTGACGCGCGGCAAGAAGTCATTGAGGTTGGTGTCCGGCTCAATTCTTTTGCAAACTATTTTATTTCCCAAAATGAACAGGCTTACAAAAGCTATATTCTGGAGCTGCTTCAGCGGGGCATCAACATAAAAGGTTATTTGCTCGACCCGAACTCCAGCGAAGCGCTTTTGTATTTCAGCGACCGAGCGAAAGTACAGTCGTTTGAAAAAGACTCTATCGGAGACATAAAAAAGGTGATCGAACGGCTCCGGTCGCTTCGTGCAGAATTTGAAGCCCTGCAATTGCCCGGCAAGTTTGACATCTTCCTGTACAAACACATCCCCTACAGCCTGTTTTTGGTCGTTGATGGCTCAGAGGAAAGCGGAAAAATGATGGTATCGCCCTACTTGTACGGGGTGCGCCGGGCCAACTGCCCAGTGATGGAGTTCAACAAAAAGGATCAGCGCTCCTTGTACCGAAAATACTGGGAATCCTTGCAGTTGTTCCTCGACGGCGCCCAAAAACTTACCTGACTGCCACGCTCATCTTCCAATCGAAGGGCCGGCCATTCTACAGGAGATGGCTGGCCCTTTGTCGTTTTTGATTTCATGTAAATTTACAAAAATTTATCCACACCACTGTAAACCAATATTTTGCAAACCGACCGCTCCCTGCTCACACACCTTTGCTCTGTCAAAATTGATGAACAGGGGCAGTATTGGAAAGTGGTTTGTCGGCTGAGCAGATAGCCTTCATTCTCCTGTCGGCTCTATCGTCTGGCCCTCCGTCCACTGCATACAGCCTCCGTCGTCTCCATCTTTCACTTTTAGATTTTTCAACGATGAAAAACGAAATCAAAAAGAGTTGGCAGTGCTACTCCAAACTGCTCTATTCCTTGCTCTTTCTTGTGGTGATGCACTTTGCGGCATCCGCAACAGGGCTTGTACCTGAGCTGAGCTGCCCCGCGCCAACAGCGTCAAAAACGGGACAGTCCTCGGGTTCCGTTTCTTATTCCTGGAGCGCTGTCAGCGGGGCCACTTCCTATCAGGTATGGTACCTCAGGAAAGAAGACAACTTCAGCAGTGGCGTGATGAGCACAGGGAACACTTCCATCACCGTTTCGGGGCTGGCGCCAGGCACTTACCGGTTCTATTTCGCCACCGGTTGCGCAAGCGAGACCTCAGAGTACATCATTGCAGACGACTTGATCATGCTGTAACGGATTGCCAACAGGTATGCCGCTCACTTGCTTTGCTTGCGGGCGGCATACTTGGCTTCATAGCCTTCCGCTTGCGCCCGCAGCCAGGTTCTGAAATACAGGTTGGGCGTTTGCTCAATGCGCTCAAGCAGGGCCTGTTTGTCGGCCTTTCCCAGCAGGAGCATTTTGAGCACTCGGATAAACTCCAAAGTAGCCTCCACGGCACCCGTTTGAGGTTTTCGGTTGCGGCGAAGCAGGGCTTCGAAGGAGGAGCAGTAGTCCAATATTGTATCCGCATCTTCTCGCAACTCAACGTAACTCCTGAGAATCAGCGCCCTCGACCGGATGGCATAGTGGATGTCCCTGAACTCTGTTAATCTGAGGAGTTGAAGCGTTTGCTTAAAATGCTTTTTTTCAAAAAGAATAATGGCATTGGCCAGCAGCATGGTGTCCTGCCGAATGTCGTCTGGCAAAAACCGGCTTTGCTCAGCAACAAACGAGTTGGCCCAGACAAAGTCTTTCACGGAACAAGCTGCGTTGACAATGTTGGTAAACTCCGTGACAGACATGGCCCCTTTTTGGGTGAAAAAATCGTGCTGAAGGCCGAATTTGTTCAACTGATGCACCTTTTTCCCAAAAACGGCTTCTTTGCCTTTGTCAATTCTGATTTGCATCGCAGCATAGTTGTGCATATACCGGAGTATCCCATGCAGTTCGGCCGGGTCAATCTGATCTGCGTATTCGGCAAGCATTGCTTCCAGCCGAGTATAGTGCGCCTCTTCCTCCGTCATAAGGAGCTGATGGATTTCCCGATATAGCAGGAGCAGAGGCGGGCTTTTCGCTGCGTGTGTTTCGGGCGGTTCAAGAGACCGGGGAGACGCTTTGGAGGCCGTCGGTTCTGATGGCCGCACTTTTTTTAGGCTGGCCATCTCACAAGCCATTTTTAGCCTGATTGTCTCGGTACACAGCTCCAGCGTGTCCATACATTGCTGTATAGCGCCGACATCTGGCAAAGGCATTGCCCATGTGAGGTGCTGATAGTAAAAATAGGCGGCCACCATGTCCCTCATGAAACCCTTGATGTCTCTTTTGAGATATGCACTTACTTCCGTGTAAAAGCGGGCCGACAGTTTTGAAAAGTCATCTCCTAATCCCCGTTCTTGTAGGATGCCCAACCACAGCACTTGGCTTTCCAAAGAGTTTAGGCGCACTTTTTCTGACAGCAAAAAATCCTTTAACCACAAGTGCAGGTCAGACAAGGCATTCAGCATCTTCTTTCGGTTGTTTTCATTTTCGGCGAGGTCTGCCCCGAAAATTTTCGAGTAGGCGTAAGCCATGTCGAGTTTTTTGCCGTCTCGGAAGTCCGGGTGAAGCCTCTTGGCGTACTCAAACACCCGGAGGGCGATCTCTTCCCCGCCATGCAGTTGCTTCAGTTGTTTGTGAAATGCCTGGACTTCTTTTTCTGTCAGGGTACGCAGCAGGGTAAAAAATTTTAGTTTTTGCATAAAAATGCTTTGCGTTTCAAGGTGAAAAAAGAGCGAAGCCACTGAATGCAGTAAACCTTTGGGGCGATGCAGGGACGTGTAAAAAGCAAATATTTTTCTAAACTTAAAAGGCTCATTACAAAGGATTTGTCAAAAAGATGTTCACTTAAAACAAGTGTTGCCTGATCACGCTAAGGAATTAAGCATGATTTTCTGAAGCAAGGTGGACGGCATGGAAAGTTGAAAAACTGCGGTGAAAGGGGCGATAAATGTACTTTGCAATAACTTTGTTCAGGTAGATTTTTGTGCTGCATTCAGGGAGTTTGAAAAGATATGCGCTGAGCAGTATTGCGCCAAAACGCAGGCGGTGGACACCTTGGCCAATCGATTTCGGATATCAGAGAGGACGGTCTGGAGCATTCTCAAACACGCCAAGCCGAACAAGAAATGATTCAGTACCAAAGCCCATCTTTTTTCACTTTTTAGGTTCGCAAACAACTAAGATGACTGTACTGATTTTAACGCCACTTGCTCTCGAATACGCTGCAGTTGCCCAGCACTTGACGGGCAAGCGGGAAACAATTTTTAAAGATCAAGCAGCCTACGAAGTCGGCAGTTTTGTCGGAAAGCACCACACTTATAAGGTCGTGTTGCGCGAGCCGGGCATGAAAAACGTGGACATGGCGCTCGCCAGCGAAAAGGCCATCCAGTCTTTTAAGCCCCAAATTGCCCTTTTGATTGGCATCGCTGGAGGTGTGAAAGATGTAAAAATTGGAGATGTTCTGGTAGCCAAGAAAGCCTACGGGTACGAATCCGGCAAGGAAGACGCCGACGGGTTCAAGGCCCGGCCAGCGGTGGAGTCTTTCAGCGGCGAATTGCTGGCTCGTGCTCAAGCCTTGAGCCGCCAAGAGGATTGGAAAAAACGCACCTCAGACGGCGCTCCTCACGCCAGAGTATTCATCGCGCCCATTGCAGCAGGCGATAAAGTGGTGGCTGGTACCAACAATCCCACTTTCCAGCGGATCAAAACCCACTATAACGATACCCTCGGCTTGGAGATGGAGGCCATCGGATTTGCGACAGCCTTGCAAGGACACCGGATGATTCATGGCCTTGCGATTCGAGGTATCTCTGACTTGTGCGAAGACAAAGCAGAAACCGACAAGCACAACTGGCAGCCTGTGGCGGCGGAGCGGGCGACGGCGTTTGCCTTTGAAATGCTGTGGCAATTGGACGCGTCATCATTCATTCAAACCATTACAATGGAGCTAAAAGAATTAGTCAAAGGTATTTACGGGCTGCTGTTCCCGGCTGCGCTCAAGGAAATTGGTAACGATTTCGCGGACGCAGGCAACAACGAAATCCGGGCGGTGTGGAAAAAGGTCAAGCCGCTTTTTATCGAGGAGGTGGAGGCTTTGGCTGCGGAGCCGGATGAGGTGGATTTGCAGGCTGCGGTGCGGAATCGGTTGAAGCGAGAGCTGGAGGGGAAGACGGGGTTGCAGGGGGAATTGGCGGAGCTGATGGCAGTAGCAAAAAAGCAGGGTGCGGGAGCCCAAGTGACCGTGCGGGACAGCAAAAATGTCATCGTGGGCAGCCAGATCAGCGCGGGCGGGGATTTTAGGTTGGGGGATGGGTGAAACCGGGCAATCTTAAAAAGCCGGCCATTGCAAAAAAATTTATGGAACCAATTTTTTTAACAATCAATCATTTCTAAATTATGAAATTAATTCGACCATTTTCATTTTTCGTCTGCCTGTTTTGCCTGACTTCGTGCGCGATCAGCAAATACACGGCTCCACCGTTTACCGACATGGACAAAATCTTGCAACTGCAAACGGGCCAATCGTTGAAGGACGTGAACGAAACCTTGAAAATCAAGCCCTACGACGTGGTCTATTCCCACGACAAGGGCAAAAAGGTTTTGATCTACAATTACCGGGTCAAGGACCGGCGGATGGTTTTGCCGACCAAAACTGCCGACCGGGTCTCGCACAGCGAATCGGCCCAGCGCGAAGGCGAGGTTTGGTACAATTCCGATTACAGGGAAGTTTTTGTTCTGTTCCAGGACGACAAGTTGAAGAGCATTTACGGCGAAGAAGTGCTTTCCGGGGCGGGTGCCATCGAAGCCATGGAATCCCACTTGAACGGAAACCCGATCCTGACCAACAACGCCGACATATCCTTGGTACGGGGCATTTACCAAGCAAGGGCAGACAGAAAAAAAGCAGCCTTGGCCGAAGATGAAGTCGCTAAGAGGAAGCGAAAATTGCTAATTGGCGGTGGGGCAGCCGCTGTGCTTTTGGTTCTAAACATTGTCATCAAATAAATTTTATACCTCTTTAAATGTTGTGCGACTGGTGGTTGAGGGTCGTTTTCTGAAACGCCGGCTTTCACCACCAGCCGTGCGACCCAAAAAAAGTTCAATATGAAAAAACAGGTTTCATGCTGCGCGATTTCTTTTTTCACTTTGCTTGGACTGTTCCAAACGATGCCATCCCTTGCCCAAAAATTGGACTCGTCTTCTGCATTGGTCGTGATGCCCTTCAAAGTAGGCTTTGAAAAAAATGACGATGACACGGATTATTCCAGGGTCATAGCGGAAAGGGTTCTTTCTGCGGTCGAGCAATGCCGGCGGTTCAAACTTTTTGACAGGACCGATTTTGATATGGTTCAGAAAGAAGTTGAACTTACCGAAGGAAAGTACAAGGAAGAGTTCAAACGTGAGTTTAAAAACTGGGATGAACAACTGATGTCAAATTATGGAAAAAGGATAAAGGCCGACTTTATCCTGACTGGACAGATTTCCAACGTTAATGCCCCATTGAGCCCAGCGACGGGCAATTACAAAGCCACAATCGGGTTTACGATTAAAGTAATTAACGTCCATACGAGCGGGATTTTCGTGACTGAGACATTTGAAATTACCAGCGGTGGCCCAAAATTCATCTCAATCAAGCCTTTCAGCAGTAAGGAAGAGGCCTTTAGCACTGCCTATGTGAACATGGTCGAGCCCATAAAATTGTTCATAAGTAAGCACTTTCCCATTTATGGCAAGTACCTGCGTACCGAAAAGTTGAGCAAAAAGAACGAAATGAAAGAGTCCCTGATCGCGGGCGGCAACGACAAGGGGTTTTGGGTAGGGCAAGAACTGGACATCATAATTGATGACAAGTCCGACGGCAACGACCTGCCGCCAAAAGACATTGGGGACGCAGAAATTATTGATGTCCAACCGGCCAACTCAACAGTCAAAATAAAGTCGGCCAACCAGCCCCTCGAATCCATGCCGAACAAGTCAAAAGTCCTTTATTTTAGGAGCAAGGCAAATTGAAATCCGTTTTAAAATGGTCGAATCCAACATTCCAGATGCCCAAAATAAAAATCTCGTTTCCGGCTCGGACGTTCGAGCCGGAAACGACATCCATATTGGGGATGTCTATTATCATGTTTCGGAAAAACCACAAAAAGCTACACCCAATCGAGGCTTTCTTCGTTTTGTCGCGCTTATTGTTTTTGTAATATTAAGCGTTTTCATCGGCAAGGCCCTGTTCAAAGACCCGAATGTTCCCAAACAAAATGCCGCCAAAATCGATACGGTTGAATTCAATGCTTCCGGGCACGACAATCCTAGTTCTTCCTCAAAAACAGGGGTTGCCACAAACAAACTGCCCCAAAATGAACAAAGCATCGCCAAACCCAGCACGGAAATCCCCCAAACCCCTGTAGAAGCACCCAAAATTAATCCCCCAAAAACCGTGGACATCAAGGCCTTGGTCGCAGGAGAAAGATTGAAAATCAGTGGGAACGGGAAGGTGCGCCCATTTTTCATCAACAAATACGAGGTTACGGTTGGACAGTTTCACTTATATTGCAAAACCGCGGGCGAACCATTTCCCCACGAACAAGTGGACACGACGAAAAGCAGCTACCCGATGAACTTCGTTACTTGGAACGAGGCGGATCGCTATTGCAAATACGTCGGAGGCAGGCTTCCAACTTTGGACGAGTGGCAGGAAGCTGCCCAATCTGTTGTCCGTTCGGATACCTTGATGGAAAGGGACGAAAAGTTGGCAATCAGTTGGAATCGAGAAAACAGCAACGGAACGCCCCATTCGGTCGGCGAAAAACCGCCGGCCAATGGTTTTCAACTCTACGACATTTTTGGAAATGTGGATGAGTGGTGCGCCGACGGCCCCCGAAATGGCTTGAAGTACACTGCGGGTGGCTTTTTTTACAGTGTTAAAATTGGTTTAAATGAAAAAACTGTAACGAGAGCAAATGCCCAAAATGAAACCATCGGATTCAGGGTGGTTTTCCAATAAAATTGGCGACACCCATCTTCAACAAACCTCCTCCAGAACAACCAAACCACGCTCTCTACCCACCAAAAATGAATGGTTTATGAAAAACACGTTCTCCAAGCTAATTGGCTTTCTCCTCCTCTCCTTTTTAAGTTGGCAGACTGCTACTGCTCAGTACAAGAGCAATCGCGTCGATACTCTGATATCCGAATATGACTATCTACGCGACTCCGACAGCATCGGGGTCGGCTTGCCCCTGAACCTCTCGCAGACGCTTCCCAATTATTACCGAAGCGCTTACCTCTACCTCCATGATGAGTTACAAGACCAACTTGACCAACTCATCGAGATTGGCCCATTGCCCAAATCGCCTTTGGGCGACCCAAGCGGGCGGCAAATTTTGGAGGAACATATCGCCGCCGAAGGCCGGATGGCGGCCAAAATGAAAGAGATTGACTTGGTTTCAAAGGCGGCAAACATTTCAGGAGAACCCTTGTCCAGCCCGCAACTTTTGCTCTCTGACTGGCAGTTGAGGAGTTATCACCACCAATTATTGCGAGCGTTTGCCTTGAACGAGGGCTTTCCCGAGCAGGACATGGTGCCGTTCAAAATCGTTTACGAGGATGTGCTTGGGGCGGTTGAAAAAGAACTTCGGGAAAGGGGAATGTTTCCCAAGTCGCCAAAGGCCATCCCCGATTTTCAAATCTTGTCGGAACAGCGTTTTGCGCTGGTGGAGGAAATGCAACAGTCCGCCAAAAAAGAAGCTCTGCTCTTTGCCGACAACTCCCCGCTCTTCTTGGAAGAGCGGGAACACCTGTTTGACTTGGCCGAACAAATCGGGGAAATTGATGGCAAAATGGGCATCAAACCCGACAATCTACCTCGCGCCAGAGATTTGCTGACAGAAGAAACAGTCGTTTTTCGTTTGAACGTGCTCGATCACGGAAAAAAAACGCTCGAAGAAAAATGTGCCGCCACCCGCGATTTTGCCGACGAAAACCTTTTGCGCCTCTCGGTGATTGACGAGCAGGTGGCGAGCGAAAGGAGGTGGCTCTACGCGCAAAAAAATCATCAAGCGATTGACAGGGGGTACACTAGTCGGGGACCGCCCGGCGAATCGGGCGCACTTGGTTTTGAAGAACCGCCATTCCCAAAAATGCCCTCTCCGGGCGACCTGACGTTGGATCGTTTTCTGGACGAGGCCAAAGCCGCCTCAATTGGGCAGGAAAAACAAGCCGCATTTGAGAAAGTCGTGAGCCGCCAATTGGAACGATGCAAGGCACACAACCTGCAAGTGCCGCAGTGGCAAAGCCACGCCCGAACCTCGAAACTCTCTCGCACCACTTCGATAAAAACGCCCGAATCCTTCCTCCGCTTCCTCGCAACGCGACGGCTCGAAACCTTGTCCGCCGACCACGTCGCATCCGAATCCTACAAGGTCGAGTTCGACTGCGCCAACCAGCGCCTTTACGAAGACGAAGGCCGAACCATGCCTTCCTTTTTGGAGGACGACCCCGCGAAACTCGCTGAAATAGAAACGAACCTGAAAGGTGCCCATGAAAAAACGGAAAAACGGGTGGCGGCACTCGGCGACCTCGCCTCCCCAGGACTGCGACACGAGGCGGAAGAACTGAAGACCGCATTGGATGAAGTGCACGCCGCCCGACAAAACATGGTACCGAAACCGCGCATTGTTGACGGCAACTGGCCCCCCCGTCCGCCCCCGGCGGAGACGGACTTCCCCGAAGGCATCCGCAACGAAGCCTACCGCAGGGCAGTCCTGATAGAACAAAAACGCAACTTGGAACGGGCCAAAGCTCGATACGGGATGGATGCCCCCCCGAGTTTGGATTTCCGGCTGAATGAAATCAACAAAATATTGATAACCAACGACATGGCAACATCGCTTGGAGAATACCAGAAGTACGCCAACGATGCTTCCGAGGTGAAAATATTGGAGCGGCTCTCCGAATTCATCCCGGAATTTTTGCCCGACGTAAAAGAGTTGAAGGCAAAGCAAGCAGCCTTATTTGCCAATTTTGACGACTCCTTCGAACGACTGGGTACGCTCCCCGAATCGTCGGTTCCCCCGAAAGTGTTCGAAGCGGCCGGAAACGCGCGCAAGGCATTGGTCGGCGGAAGAAAAGGGGCGAAAGTGGAGGGATCCGCGATCTGGAGGTCAACTCAAGATTTGGAAGCGGTCAAAAGCATGGAACTCGCAAAAACGCCTGGCGGAATCTGGCTTTCTCCGGAAGGTTTTGAAATCCAGCCCGTCGTGCCGCTCGATTTGCCTTGGTCATCCGTAGCCTTTGACGACTACTGCCCAAACGAAGACGACATGGAATGGATAATTGACCCGGAAGCCGAGTACGTTGAAAAAATTTGTTTCCCCAGAACCGAAAAACCGGTCACCACACAACATTGGCTAAACCAAATCAAGTCATGGTAAAACATCTCGCCCTCCCGCTCCTGTTGCTCGCGCTGGTTTTGTCGCCCGCCTGCAACCGCAAAAGCACCCCTGCCACCGCCGCTTGGAAACCAACAGCGTTGCCCGCTTTCAACCCGCAGCTGCCCCCCGCCGGGCCAGATGCATTCATCTTGGCGGACATGGTGACATCCGTTTTGCTCAACGACCAGAAAACTCAAAATTTGGGTCAGGTCGTACCGGTCAACGAGGATGCTATTCCGATGCATCCGCAATTCGGCCCTTTTTTGTTTTCGTCCGGGAATATACTTATCGTGGTGGCCGACTCCGAAAACCGGTTTTTCAAATGGTCGGGCAATTTGAAGCCCGGCCAGTACGCCGAGGCGTGGTTTATCGCCTTGATTCCCGTGCCTGCAGGGGAGCAAATCGTGTTGTCTAACGAGGTCAAGAAAACCCAGATTCCCGCTCGCCCAGCAAACTCAATCCCTGCCCAAAACGGGAAAATCATGCTGACCCCGGAGAACATGGCCGCCGCCCTCTCCACATTTTCGCAGTGGGAAGGCGTGGACTTAGACAGGGAGAAGGGCGTACTGACTTTCGTTGGGAGCGACACCGATAACAGCCCCCAGATTTCGGCGGGCGACCTAATTACGGCGTACCGGGCGATTTACGAGCACGAGGCGTTCGGGGAGCCTCTGTTCGTCGACATGGATTTCAACGACAAACAAAAGGACTACCTCGTGACATTTGGCGGGGGCTTCGAGGACACGAACCCGGGGCGGGTGCTGTACGAGTCCGACCTGCTTTTGAAGGGATTGTCCTCCGGCATCGACCCTTTTTCCAATGAAAAGCCACTTATTGAATTAATGTGCGGCAGTAGCTCCCAAAATTCATTTCAAAAAGTTTTGTGTAAGTACATTTTGCCAACTCTGCAAAGCAGCAATCAAAAAAACTTTACTGACTTGATTAAGAAAGATGCCGCCAACTATTTTAAAAACAGGGAAATGGGGAAGCAAATAATTTCGCTTTCGACAGAAGCAGAACAAAAAAATGAGGCATGGGAGTATGTTTTTTTCGCATCGAAAGAAAAGCAAGAAGAAATCCTTTCTGAAATATCGGCTAAGGGCTATTTCACTTATCCTGTACGCTCCAAGGAGATGGAAGAAATCAAGGAACGTGTTGAAAACTTGACACCTCTGCAACGGATTATGGTGATGAAAGAAATGCAAAAGTTAGGGCTTAGTCTTGATATGCCCACTGGGTGTGGTTGCGTTAGGAAACCTTGGATAGACGAGTTGCACGATTGCGCCAAGGACTGTGATGGAGAATCTACAAAAGAAAGAGTTGAGGACATTAACGATTTGACCGAAGAACAAAAATCAATTGTGTTGGAAGCAAGGCATTTTACCTCTTTGACTGAACAGGAAAAAGAAATGTATTCAACTCTTGCTTTTTGCTCTCCAAAAATTCACGCTTTTCTCAAAAAGGCTACTTTGCCTGAGTTAACTAAGTTGTTCTCTATCATGAAAGAGATGGAAGCAAACCTGCAAACCGGGGAGCATGAAGCCTTGCTTTCAAACCTTGCAATGTTATACTTCATGTCCGAGAACACTGGCTTTTTACAGGAATACCTAAAATTGGCAAAATACGAACAGGTTGTTTTATCCTACCTAACCTCTGGAATGATGCTGGATATAGGTTTTGCAAAAATGTTGTACAACCTCCAATTTCACCAACCCCTGTGCGCGGCGGAGGGGAAAAGCGGCAAACCCACAAAAGTCAAGGATTTCAACTCCGCTTACACCACCTTCGTCTGCGACTACCTGAGCCGCTACAAACGCTCCTATCTCGCGGATTTGATAAGAAAGGACTTCAAAGGGTACCAATCTGCTGCCGAAATCGGGGGCGAGAAAGAGTGGCCTTCCGGCGATTCCATGATAACGGTGCGCTACTGGTTTTTCCCCGGCAACAAGGTTTTGACCCTCGGCGGGGCCGACAAATTGAACACCTTTCTTTTCAACCAGCCCAACATGAAAGCCCAAGCGGAAAGAATGGGGCGGCGAAAAGGGCCTTTCGAGGATGTCGACCACAGCCTGAACATACCCGGCGTCGAGGAAAACATAGAGATGATAAACGAGCACTACGACGAGCTGGCGCAAATGTTCCCGCCCTTGAAAGAGTTGAGCAACCTCGTCCGGGTGCTGGCATTTTTCCGTTGGGTGCGCTATTACCAAAGCGATGTTTTCGATTTGGGAGCATTTGCCAAGGCCACCGATTTCGGTACGCCCACGCCCCGGACGTACCCGGTTTATGAAACCGTCGTGGCCTTGCCCAACGGTTCGCTCATGCGGGCCGTGGGTGGCGTCGATATGCACTCCGCGACACAGGTCGACTTCAATTCCGGAAAAATCGCCCGTTTTGTCGCCGCCAAAACATTGGCCGGAGGAAGCCCGACCTTCACAGCGGACACCAAAAAGTATGTCCTTGCGGCGGGTATTATCCGCTCCGCATCGCCCCGGGCGCAGACGCAGGCCAAAGTCACAAGGTTCGACAATCAAGAGGTCAAGGTTTCCAAAAACGGCGCTTCGGTCACGTTTTCCCACAGCACGGTGGGCAGATTGGATTGGTCGTGGTCAAGCGAGCCTTGCGGTTCGGGGCAAAACAAGAGCGTGGTCAATGTGTATAAATCGGGGAAATCGCACCGCAGCGTTTGGCAGACGGGCGATAAGAACACCCAGAATTGCACATTTATCCAAGCCGAGGCAGCCACCAATTGTCAAAAATCGCAAGGCTCCTCCCTGAAACACTTGGAGCAGTTGAAAACCAACCTGACGGAACTGGCCGAAGCCAACGCGCACGGAGAGATTTTGTGGTTGCTTTTCAGCATCCCCTTTAAAGATGCCAAGATGATAGCCAAAAACAGAGAACACCTCTACCTTTTCAAGACGAGTCCGAAACACGGCGACCATTATTGGTTGGGCGCGCGCGGCCAGTCGGGCAGGTATGCATTGAACGAAATCCAAGAGGCAACGGCACGGCAATGGCTTGCCCAGCCGCCGGGAACACCCGAAAAGTCGGCTTCGACAAAAATGGCGGGCCTCCAGCTCCGCTCCATCGTGCCGACCGACAGCCTCATCATGACCGAAACGGGTTTCCGCGACGACTCATTGCTGAATGTTGACATCTTGGGTTCGCGCCGATATGGCAAAAGCCTTCCCGAATGGAGACGGATGACCACAGACAGCGCGGTGCCCACGCCCTGGGATAAGGACAGCGAGCCTAGCATCGTGCTTGTTCCCGGCGTTTTTGAACGAAAAAAGGGCGATTTTTCAAGCAACGACCTGACTAGCCGGGATTTTCTGATAGAATCCTCGGCCAACTTGCGCGGCAAATCGGATGCCCGGACAAGGCACTTTGCTGTTTTGCGGAACTTGCCCGATGAACTTCAGCCTTCCCCACAACCTTTGGGAACGTATGAGCAGCGCTGTTTCATTGTTGATTTGCTTGGCTTCAACCCTGAAAATCAAAAGCGCTTGCTGGAATTTGCCAATAGACACGCAGACAAGGTGCTCATCTTTTCCCCGGAAAAGAAGATGCCCGCAGCGCTGCAAGGAGCGCAGCCCGTGGAAACTATCTGGCTGTCCGCGCTTAGGGAAAGGGAAATCCGAAGCAGGCTGGAAAATGCACAGGCAAAGGGCTGGCTTAATACGACGCATCGAATCCGGGTTTTCAACGCTAACAACCCCGTTTTTGACCTCGGTAACAACCTCTTTGTTGACTTAGTGCAACTCCGCGCTGTCGGGGCTTGGCCGCGCGTCCTGAACTTTGATTCACTGCTCTCTTTGATCGAAAAAATAGCCCAAGCACCCGCCGGGAAAGAATTGGACGCGCAAATCGCCGAACTTGTACACGGTATCCAACGCGATTGCCGCGCAAACCCAACGCCGCAACGCCTTCAAATCGCCCGAGATTTGGAGGGGGTGCTTTATTCTTGGGAAGAACTCCGCCCGCTCGACCAAGCAAATCTAAACTGGAAAAATTACTAAAGCATGGATGAACTGCTCAAACTAATGATTGATGACATCAAGCATCAGATCGAACTGATTAAGATACACAAAAAGGTTTGCGACATTTTGGAAACCCAGAAAACTAAACTCGGGATGTATGTACCGCCACACATCCCAATGGATTACAACGACCGACAAGTCGAAATAAAGCGGCTTGAAAAGGAAGTTGTAGAAAAGACGAAAAGGCTGCCACCAGTGGGGGTAGAAGGACTGACTACAGAATTGAAAGACAAAATACCCGACCGGGTAATCATCTCTGACAGTGCCAATGTTCTCGTTGATACCCATATAAATGCAGGGAGAGATGTCATTATCCTGCACATTGCGAGTATATAGAAGCGGTGTTGATGCCCGAAATCACAACCCAACCCAACTTTCTCAAAATTCATGAAACCCTTACCTACTTCCCCCCACTGGCTTACGAAAGCACTGCCCATACTTGGCCTGTTGCTGGCAATCTTACTTGCCCCGAGCAACCTTTCAGCGCAGTCCTTCAAAAAAGGCTGCCGGAAATACAAAAAGGAAAAGGTAGGACGTGCTGAGCGGATATTCAAGAAATACCGGAAGCACGAGGTCTATGACCTCGGTGCGGAATATTACCTGACCCTCATCAAGTACAAAACCTCCAAGGTGCTCGGTGATTGGGCCAAATCGGACAGTATCCTCGCTGCGCTCGAAAAGCGATACAAGCTCGCAGGCCCTGAAAAATTTACACCATGCCGCCCTTCGCTACCCTCATCTCTATAGACAAAACCGCGAAAACCCCCGTTTTCCTGCAAATCGCTGCCGCGCTGACCGAGCACATCCGACGGGGCATCATCCCAGCAGGCGCACGGCTGCCCGGCACACGCACGATGGCCGAGGCACTTTGTTTGCACCGAAAAACCGTGGTAGCGGCCTACGACGAGTTGCTCGCACAGGGCTGGCTCGAAACCCAAAACTCGCGTGGCACATTCGTCAGCCAAAAATTGCCGGAAATCAAACCAATCCCAATCAAAAAAAACGCAAGGCCGCCCACGATCGAAGCGCAGCAAAAAGCAGGGTTCCCTTTTATGGCCAATCCGCTTTTGAAATCGCCAATAGTCAAAAGCTCAAACGCGCTGGCCTTCAACGACGGCTTCCCCGACGTGCGCATCGCCCCTTGGGACGCCCTCAGTCGCGCCTACCGAACCGCGCTGCGGCAGGGCTTTCGGAAAAACCTGCTGTTTTATGGCGAAACGACGGGCGAGCCTTCGCTCCGCGCAGCCATGACCGATTACCTCCGCGAAAGCCGGGGGCTGCCCATCGGCATTGAAAATGTCCTGATTACGCGCGGCACGATGATGGCCATCCACCTCGCGGTGCAGTGCATCGTGCAGCCCGGCGAGGTGGTGGTGGTGGGCGAGGTTTCTTACACGTCGTGCAATCTGATTATCCGGCAAGGCGGCGCCAACCTGATGACCGTACCCGTGGACGAACACGGCATGGACGTGGAAGCCATCGAACGACTTTGCCAGAAAACGCCCGTCCGAATGGTCTATGTCACGCCGCACCACCAGCACCCGACCACCGTGATCATGCCCGCCGAACGCCGCCTGAAGTTGTTGCAACTGGCTCAGAAATATGGCTTTTGCATTCTGGAGGACGACTACGATTATGATTTTCACTACAACAGCAATCCTATTTTGCCGCTCGCGGCGGCGGACGCAGGGCGGAACGTCGTCTACGTTGGCTCCTTGAGCAAGGTGTTTTCCCCCGCTTTGCGCGTGGGCTATGTGGTGGCCCCGGCAGAGGTCATCGAAGCGATGGCGAATTTGCGGCGCATCATTGACCGGCAGGGCGACAACTTGTTGGAGGCGGCGGTGGCGGTGCTTTTCCGCGATGGCGAAATGCGCCGCCACTTGAAAAAGGCGCAAAAAATCTACCATCGCCGCCGCGACCTGTTTTGCGAAATGCTGAAAACGGAATTGGGGAACGCGCTCGAATTTTCCAAACCCACCGGAGGATTGGCGGTTTGGGCGCAGTTCGATCCGGCATTCCCCCTGCCCGAAGTGGCGCGAAAATGTCGGGAAAATGGCCTTTGGATTTCGGACGGGCTGCACTATGGGATGCATTTGAACGCCACCAGGCTTGGTTTTGCAGCGGTCAATGAGGAGGAAATTGAAAAAGGGATGGGGATTTTGAAGAAGGTGTTGAGGTGATTTTTCTGCAATCATCAAAATCAAAAATTTAAAAAAGTCGCCCATGGGAAAGTTTCACGAATCCATCCTCCCCGCCCATCAGGAATTTATCAAAAAACAACACCTGTTTTTTGTCAGCACCGCTCCTTTGGATGCCAATGGACGCATCAATGTTTCCCCAAAAGGCTTGGACACGTTTCGGGTTTTGTCCGAGAAAAAGGTTGCTTATATGGATTTCATCGGCAGCGGCAACGAGACCTCGGCGCATACGCTCGAAAATGGGCGCATCACCTTTATGTTTTGCGCGTTCCAAGGCCCGCCCAACATTCTGCGCTTATTTGGAAAAGGCCACACAGTGCTGCCCGACTCGGAGGCTTGGGAACGGTACGCGCCGCATTTCGACCTGTACTCGAATACTCGCCAGATTATCGTGGCAGATATTGATCTGGTCGGCACATCCTGCGGATATGGCGTTCCCTTGTACGAGTATTCGGGCGAGCGCCAAATCATGTTCGATTGGGCGGAGAAAAAAGGCGAAGCCGGGCTGAGCGCTTACATTCAGGAAAAGAACCTGAAAAGCTTGGACGGGCTGCCCACCGACTATGCTTTGAAAAATGCAGCAACTGGAAATCAGGAGATTTGAAAAGTGTGCTTTGAGGTAAAATCGGAAAGGCCAGTTCGTTTTTCCCCACTATCTTCGTCCAAAATTTACTCCGACATGGAAGTACTGACAAAAAAACTGACCTACCAAGAGTTCCGCCTTATGGACTTTGGCGACGACGACTCTGGCTGGTACGAACTCATCAACGGCGAACTCGTGCAAAAACAATCCCCCTCGCTCCGCCACCAGAGAATCTCGATAAACATCGAATTTGCCCTACGGGTGTATGCTAACACGACTAACTCTGGAGAGGTGCTCCATGCCCCCTTAGACGTAGTGCTCGACGACAACAACGCCTACCACCCGGATGTCTTTTTTGTCAAAAAAGAGCGCTCGTTCATACTGGAAAACACCGAGGAGATCGTGATGGGCGCTCCCGATCTGGTGGTCGAAATCCTCTCCAAATCAACCGGCATCTACGATAAGGGCGAGAAAAAAGACATCTACGAAAGGTACGGCGTGCGCGAATACTGGCTCGTAGACCCGCGCACCAGCACCATCGAGCTCTACGCCTACACCGAGCAGCACTATAAGCTGGTGGCACTGCTCGAAGCCAACGAGGTACTGAAATCGGTGGCGTTGGAGGGTTTTGAACTGGATTTAACAGAGGTGTTCAAAGCCTGAGATTGCCCTTTTGTTGAACTCCCCTGCTTTCCTGCTGCTTACGGCTATAATTTTTCTCGCCATGGAAGTACTGACAAAAAAACTGACCTACCAAGAGTTCCGCCAGATGGACTTTGGCGACGACGACTCCGCTTGGTACGAACTCATCAACGGCGAACTCGTGAAGAAACAAGCACCTACCCTCCGGCATCAAAGAATCTCGAAAAACATTTTTCGTGCCTTAGACGCATTCGCGCTCAAAACCGCCTCTGGCGAGGCATTATATGCTCCGTTGGATGTTGTCTTGGACGATGGCAACGCCTACCACCCAGATGTCTTTTTTGTCAAAAAAGAGCGGTCGTTCATACTGGAAAACACCGAGGAGGTCGTGATGGGTGCTCCCGATCTGGTGGTCGAAATCCTCTCCAAATCAACCGGCATCTACGACAGGGGCGAGAAAAAAGACATTTACGAAAAATACGGCGTGCGCGAATACTGGCTCGTGGAACCGCGCACCAGCACCATCGAACTGTACACCTACACCGAGCAACGCTACAAATTGGTGGCGCTGCTCGAAGCTAACGAGGTATTGAAATCAATCGCGCTCGAAGGTTTTGAACTGGATTTGGCGGAGGTGTTCAAAGACTGAGTCACAGCAGCCGATGCTCCAGTGCCACTCTCACCATCTGCGCCGTGTTTTTCACACTGAATTTGGCGAGCAAGTTTTTGCGGTGGCTGTCCACCGTGAGCGGGCTGACAAATAGTCGGGAGGCGATTGCTTGGTTGGTCATGCCCTCCGCGATGTGCGCCAGCACTTCCTTTTCGCGGGCAGTAAGCATGGGCAGCGGGGAGGATTTAGCGGTTGGCGAAGTCATCACTTCCGATACTTCGGCACTCATGAACATCCGCCCGCGCCAAGCGGCGGTGATGCCTTCTTCCAATTCTTCTTTCGAAGCATTTTTGAGCAGGTAGCCCGAGGCGCCCGCTTCGAGCATCCGGGTGATGTAGCTGCGCTCTTTGAAGGTGCTTAGCCCCAAGATTTTCAGACCCGGTTTGGCTTTTTTCAGCATCCCGCAGAGTTCGATGCCGTTGAGGTCGCCGAGGTTGATGTCGGTGAGCGCCACTTCGGCATCGGATGTTTTGAGCGCTTCGAGCGCAATGTAGCCGTCGGTGGCAGTGCCAGCGATTTCGACAACAGAAGAATCGGCCAAGAGGGATTTGATGCCTGCGAGGACCATCGGATGGTCGTCAATGATAAAAGTGCGGATCATAAAGGACAGGTTTGAATTTAATGGGGCAAAAGTCGGATAGGGCATTGCCCAGCCACAAGGCCAAAACTTGTCCAAAGTTTGTTCAAAAATGATGGCCTCGGCACTTCGTTAAGCAAATCAAAAACACGCTGCGCAAAGTGCGGTGCTGCAAGTTTGCGCAGTTTTGCGCTGGCATAACGAACCTGCTGCACAGAAATATGAACATATCCCGCCTCCTTCTTTTCTTCGCCATCTCCGCACTCGCCTTCGCGTGCTTCCCTGCCAAAACAACTCCCAAGTCAGTCATCTTTACAGAAGCAACCGCTTCTCCCTTCCGCAAAAAAGTGGTGGACTACGGCAAAAAACTGGTCGGCACTTCTTACAAATACGCGGGCCAAAGCCCTAAAACAGGGTTCGATTGTTCGGGCTTTACCAGTTATGTGCTGAAGCAATTTGGCGTGATGGCGTCGCCCGCCTCTTCGGCGCAAGCCACCGAAGGCCGCAAAGTGGCGCTCGACCAAGTGCTGCCCGGCGACTTGATTTTTTTTGGCGAAAGCAAAAGGAAAATCTCGCACGTCGCACTCGTCGTGAAGCGCGGGCCAGAAGGCATCACCTGCGTCCACAGCACCACCAGCCGTGGCGTTGTGGTGGAAAATGTAACGCAGTCGGCTTATTGGAAGCCCATTATCCTGTTTGCGCGGGACGTGATTTCGGAAGATTAAATTGCTGATTGACAATTGCTGATTGTTTGCGCTGCGCTCTGGCAATCAGCGATCAACAATCAGCAATTGTCAATCAGCAATCACAACCGGGCAGCGAAAACAAGCGGTTTGCTCTCTTGAGAGCGAACTAACTTTTTCGCTTCCTATGATTTCCTCCCCCCGCTTGCTCGCCCTTGGCGTATTGCTCTCGCTTTCCGCCCCGCTCCTTTCTCAAAACTGCGGCTGCTCCCAATGTGACATTCCGATCGTTGCCAACTACGACCGCGCGTTTTATCTGGACGTTTACAACGCGACGTTCAACAACCTTGGCACCCCAGCGCAAGGGGTCTGCGAAGTGGAAATTGATTTTGCCCACGATTTTTTGAGCGACCTGCAGGTTTCGCTGACTTCGCCCTCGGGACAAACCGTGCAACTCGTGCGCGATGCCAGCCCAAATGACGCCACTTACTTTTCTCGCTGGAAAATCAAATTCAAACCCTGTGGTCAAGCCGCTGTGCCCGATGCGGGGTTCCTGCCCAATTTTGACGACAATACGGATTGGCCTAAAAGTGCCACGCTGACCGGCAGTTATTACCCATCTACAGGTTGTCTCGAAAACTTCGACCTCGGCTCTGTGAATGGCCGTTGGACTTTGCAGGTCAACAGTGCAGGGTTCCGTGGCGTGGGATTTATCTATGGGTTCAAGATAAATTTTTGCCAAAATCAGGGCGTGCAGTGTACGGGGCTGACATACGAGACGACTGCCGGCGAAGATTGCAGCACCGCCGCGCCCCTCCCGCCCAATATTGATACCTACATTGGCAACACCGCGCCTTTTGCGCCAGGTTTTGCATCCGATTTCTGTGGTGGACTCCACAACGACCAGTGGTTCACATTTGTCAGCAGCTGCGACACAGTCGTGTTTACCATCACATCTGGCTATTGTATCAATGGAGATGGGGTGCAAATCGCGCTTTACGACGAATGTTTTGGGTCGGCGCCCATCGCCTGTGCGGAAGGCTCGGATGACTGTGGCTGGTGCTCATGGACGATTGTCGCGCCCACCACACCGGGGCAGCAGTATTATCTTGTGATTGATGGCTGGTTGGGTGATCAGTGCGATTTTGAGTTTACCATTCCCCCAGGTTGTTTTGCCGGGTTGGCAGATCCAGAGCCCAATGATTTTTTCCTGAACGGCTGCCAAGGAACTTCGCAGGGGCTGGCCATAGCCCAAATCCCCTTTGGCGCGGCGGGCTACATCTGGAAAGCCACCAATGGCGCATTGGTAAATGGCCAAACCCAAGTGACGGTGCCTGGGCCAGAAAACTTGAACGTAGAAATCACCTTTGGTTCTGATAGCGGTCAGGTGTGTGTGGCAGCCTACAACTTTACAGACACGACCGACTTTTTTTGCTTCGAGTTTACGGTGGACACCAACCTCTTTTTCACGGTAGACACCACGATCTGCTATGACGATTTCCCTTATTATTCGGAATACGAGGCTTATGGCGTTCCGCCGCTGGGTGCGCCCGGAACCTACACGTTTATGTTGCAGGACTATCTTGACGAGAATGGGGCGCTGTACCCATGCCCCGTAAAATTGGAAATCCACCTCGAATCGGAAGGCGGGTTTTCCCCGCTCCCTTCGGTCATTGCGCTCGGCGGGCAATACGTTTTGCCAACGGGGGAAGTGGTCACGAGCAGTGGCCCGTTCTTTTGGTCCGACACTTTGACTTCCGGCTGCACGCTCGACCATGTTCAGGGGATTTACCTGATTGATTGGCTTTACGATGGCAACGGCTGTGCGCCCGATACGGTGACCTTCATCTTGCCCGGCAGCGGTGTCACGCTCGAATGCCCGGGCGGAACGCCCGCCGCCATCGGAGGGACAGGGGCAAAAAAAGTGGTCTATCAAAACTCCGGGGTTTACGACTTCATCGGCAAAATCGGCAACCAGACTTTTGTTTTTGAAGACACGCTCGTGCTCAATTTGACGGCTTCGCCTATGGCGAATTTCACGACTTCCGTTGCTCAAAATGTTTTGACGGTCAACAATTTTTCCCAAAACGCGACAAGTTTCCTTTGGAATTTTGGCGACGGCACCACTTCTACCGAAGCCAACCCCATGCATACCTACGCCGCGCCGGGCAATTACACCGTCACGCTGACGGCGTTTGGGCCTTGCCCCGCCAGCACATTCTCCAAAATTGTCACCATCGGCGGCCAGCTGCCGCAAGCCGCTTTCCAAGTGTCTGACCCTGTGGGCTGCGCGCCGTTCGTGGTGCAATACACCGACCAATCCATCGGAAGCCCCACGGCATGGCTTTGGGATTTCCCTGGCGGCGACCCTGCCACTTCCACGGCAGAGAACCCAATCGTGACGTACAATGCTGCTGGCACCTATTCCGCCACGCTCAGCATTGAAAATGTTTTTGGGCAAAACACGGTTGTTCAAAATGCGGTCGTGACCGTACACCCGCCAACGGAGGCCATTTTCTCCATCGTCATTTCCCAAAACCAAATCACGCTGGAAAACCTGTCGCAAAATGCCACGGGCTACTTCTGGGATTTTGGCGATGGCTTCAATTCCACAGAGGCTTCTCCCTCGCACACTTATGCCGCGCCGGGCGAATACACTGTCACGTTTGTGGCGAGCGGGATTTGCGGCATCAGCACCATCACCCAAACCGTGAGCATCGAAGGGCAAGCCCCGCAGGCGCAGTTTCAGGTTTCTCAAAATGAGGGCTGTGTGCCGCTCATAGTGCAGTATCAAGACCAATCGGCGGGCAACCCCACCGCCTGGGCTTGGCAATTCCCCGGCGGCATACCCAGCACTTCGACAGCCCAAAACCCGAGCGTAACCTACATCAACGCAGGCACTTTCGATGTCACGCTGACGGTGCAAAACCTTTTTGGGGAAAGCACTTTGGCACAAACCGCCATCGTGAGCGCAAGCCCCTTGCCCACGGTCAGTTTCTCCTTCTCTGAAGATGCGTTGCAAGTCGTGTTCAGCAACCAATCGCAAAACGCCGACGCTTACCTCTGGGATTTTGGCGACAGCACAATCTCCGCCGAAGCTGCTCCGACACATACATACGCTGCACAGGGGAGTTACCTCGTCACTTTGCAGGCCACCAATACTTGCGGCACCAGCATTTTGCAGCAATGGGTCACGGTGATGGCGAGCGGCACGGTTGCGCCATCGGAAATCGCTTGGTTACGCGTGTCGCCCAACCCCTCCGACGGGCATTTCCAGTTGGAACTGCGCGACGAGCCTTCGCCCCAGTTGGCTTGGCGGCTGTTCAATTCGCTCGGCCAATGCCTCGCTCAGCGCGATTTGGGCGCGTTCGATGGCTACTATATGGAGAAAATGGATTTTGGCCAATTGCCTCCGGCGGTTTATTGGCTCGAAGTGCGCACGGCGGAAAAAGGGTCTTGGGTGCGGGTGGTGATGGATTGAGCCGAGCAGTACGCATGACGCGGAGAGGGATTTCGCCTTGGTTGGCGGCGGGACATTTCGTTTAGGAAGTGGATTCAGATTTTCACAGAGGCTTGCTGGATTCGGAGTTTGAAGTGCCGGAGCGACTTGGGTCGCCCCGGCACTTCGCTTTGGGGAATGTCGTCCTGACGACCCTCCTTCGCTCCCTCCTCCGTCAAAACTCTGGCGGGTGAAAAGGCTACGGCGGGTAAAAATGCCGCAGTTTCGACCGCACCCCCCGTTTTTGTTAACCCAGGTGAATGGATGGAGGGGTGGTCAGGGGGTCACCTTTGTCCCATACAATTTCATTCATTCATTCACTAACTAAAACTTTTCAACAATGAAAAATCTGAGTTTCCTCCCCCTCGCAGTGTGCCTCCTGATGGTCGTCTCCTGCACTTCTCAAAGCCCCAAGACCGAAGCCCCGCAGTCATCGGGCGCGGCCAAGTTGGAGAACCGCTTCTCCGACGGCGTGGTCGGCACCCACAACCCCGCGCTGCTCAACGAGCTGCTCAGCGAGGACTTCGTGAGCCACCACTTCCCCGCTCCGGGCATGAACAACAAGGCCACTTTTATCGGAGGCATGACGGGCTTGTTCGCCGGTTTCCCCGACATCAAAGTGACCCGTGTGGAGCAGCACGAAGTGGGCGACAAGGTGTACACCTACGCTTTCTGGGAAGGTACGCAGACGGGCGCGTTCATGGGCATACCGCCCACCGGCAAGAAGGCCCACGTGGAGTACATGGACATCTGGCGGGTGAAAGATGGCAAAATCGCCGAAAACTGGGTCGTGATGGACATCATGGGCCTGATGGTGCAACTCGGCGTGGTGCCGCCGCCAGGCGCGGGCAAGTAAGGCCCTTCACCCTCTACTCTTCACCTTCCACCTTCCAACACTTTTCAAAAACATGAAAAACATCCTTTCGATCTCCGCGCTTTCCCTCCTCCTCCTCTCCCTGATTGCCACCGGTTGCAGCAAAGACGAGGACTGCCCCGCCCCAACCCCCGACACCAACAACACCGAAACGGTGAAGCAACTCTTCGGCTTTTTCGGCAAGGGCGATGTCACGGCTTACCTCAACGGCCACGATGTCAACTGTGTGTTCGACATCACGGGCAACCAAATCCTCAACCCTGGCAAGGTGTACAACGGCCATGCGGGCTTCATGGCTTTCCTCGGCGACCTCTCTGCCAAGGGCCAGCCGACGGCCATCAATCCGGTGGACTTCTACGAATCGGGCGACGTGGTGACGGTGAGCGGCAACCTGGCTTTCAAGGACTTCGCCAGCGGCCAGACCTGTACGGTGAACTTCCTCCAGTTGTGGAAATTCAACGCCGCTGGCAAAGTGGTGTACTTCAAGGAAGACCACGACAAGCGGGTGTGCCAGTAAAGCAAGGTTGCTGGTTTCTGGTTTCGGGGTTTTTGGGCTGGAAAACTTCCTGAGCCTAAGCAAAGTGGGCGACACCAACATTTTCGCAGCCATCCAATTGGATTTTTAGTTGGTGCAAGAGCCGCCACCGTGCAGACGGGGGCGGCTCCGCCGCGTGGTGAGGGGAAGGGCCAATCAACCTTGAATGGCTTCCATTTCAACAGACAAAAACGTACTCAGTGGGCAGATGCGCAGCCCGTCGCTGCGCGAATAGGCTTCACCTTCGGGGATGACGACATACCTGAAATCAGGTTTTAAGTCCTCAACGCTCTGGTAGAAACCCTTTGAAATAACGGGAGCCACGGAGTGCTTGATTTCGCAGCAAACCATTTTTCCCTGATCGGTCACCCACACAAGGTCAACTTCTGCGCCGTTGGAAGTGCGGTAAAAAAAGAATTGACTGCCTTCATTCGCTTCCCGGATGATTTGTTCGATGACGTAGCCCTCCCATGATGCGCCCATGTTGGGGTAGGCTGCCAGCATCTCGGTATCCTGAACGCCGACAAGGCGGTGCAGCAGCCCGGTGTCTCGGAGGTAAATTTTGGGCGTTTTTGCCAAGCGTTTGCCCATGTTCTGGTAATAGGGCTGCAATCGGCGCACCAAGAAACTACCTTCCAGCAGATCGAGATAGCGGGCCACTGTCGTCTGTTTCACATCCAGTGAAGAAGCCAGTTGGCTCATGTTGAGCAGCCCTCCGTGCAGGTGTGCGACCATACGCAGGAGGTTGCGGATGTTGGCCTCTGGCACTGCGCCTTGCAGCCGCTTTACATCGCGGGTCACAAATGTTTCCAAAAAATCGAGCAGCCACTTTCGGCTCATCTTGGGGCTGGGGGCCAGCAAGGAGCTTGGAAAACCGCCCAGAAACCAGTGCTCGCGGAATGTGAACTTCGCCTTGATCTCTGAAAACGAGAAGGGGGTGAGTTCGTGGTAGGCGATGCGCCCAGCAAGGGTTTCGGTATTGTCGCGCAGGATATGCGGCGAAGCAGAGCCGAGAAGAATAAAACGCGCTGGCACCCTTTGCTGATCAGTCAGCGAGCGAAGAAGCGGGAATAGGCTGGGGCGCAACTGCACCTCGTCAATGATGATGCACTTGTCGGAATGCTGCGCCAGATAACCCTGAGTATCAGAGAGTTTGAAGATGTCTGACTCATTTTCCAAATCAAGGTAAATCGAGGGCTTGGGCAGTTGCGTTTGCAAATACTTGGCGAGCGTGGTCTTTCCGACCTGACGGGGACCAATGAGACCGATGATCGGAAAGTAGTTCAGGGTCTCCAAAACGTAGGGTACTATGCGGCGTTCAATCATGATGCGAAGGTAGCGCAACCATGTAATTTCAACATCTAATGTTGAAATTACATGGTTCGGCTGCGGCGCAATTGGTCGTCTATTGGAGGTTCGACTCAAAGTCGAACCTCCAATAGAGCCTACTCACATCCCCAATTTCTTCCGAATCTCCTTCGGGATCGCATCCTTGTGTACCATCATGGACATCGTTTTTGCGTGGAAGTACGGCTGCGAAACGTAGAGGTAGCCGCCCATTTCCTTCTTGATGCTGGTGCCCCAAGAGTTTTTCACGGTGTAATACTTCGTGCCGTTCTGGTCTTTCACCATGCCGGTGATGTGCATCCCGTGGTCGTCGGTGGTGGTCAGTTCGTCAAAGCCCTGCTGGCGCTCTTCAGGCGTGAGCCATTTTTCCTTCACCGGAGCCTTCCAGATCGAGTCGCGCACGCCCTGCGTCATGTCGTCCCAGGCTTTTTCGGGCATCACGGCCAGCCCTTCTTTGGCTGAAAAAGTCTTCTCGCTCACATCGGTGGCCCACAGCACGGAGTAGCCGAGCAGCACGGCGTTTTCGGCCACTTGGGCAAACTCGTCGAGCGGCAGGTTGGTGAACTGGCCGTTCGACCAGTTGTCCGACACTTCCAGCACGAAGGGCTTGTAGTACGGGTGGTGGGTGTACGACGTGAGCGCCACGTAGTTGTCGGGATTGATGCCGAGGCTCTGGAAGTAGGACTGGGGCGTGTAGGATTTTCCTTCCCACTGAAAAGTGGCCGAAGGCGTACCGAGGTAGCCGTCGAGCGCGCCCTTGTAAGCCGCCATCCACTGCTTGCTGAGTTTGCCGTCGGGCATCTTGACCATCGCGTCGAGCATGGCTTTCAGCACCGCCTCCATCTCGCCGTGCACCGGCTTGTCTTGCCCTATCGGGAAACCGCTGTACATGGCCTGCGGCACGATGCCGTACTTTTTCACGATGTTCATCACGTCGTGGTTTTCGGCGCCCTGGCCGAAAGCGGCTGCGCCCTGGCGGCGCACATAATTCTCGGCCCGCTCCAAGTAGCCGGCCCGCACCACGAACATTTCGCTCAGGCCCACCGGCGATTTGCCCATGCGGATGATCTCGCTTTCGAGGAAGGAGTTGGTGGAGTACACCCAGCAGGTGCCAGACTTGTTCTGGTTCTCTACGGGCGTGGCGGCGAGTTTTTTCTGTGGGGTGAAATGATAGCCGTTCAGGTCGGCGGGCAGGTCTTGGGCGGAAATGGAAGTGGCGCAGCACAGGAGGCCGAGCGCAAGGTGTACGAGTTGCTTCATGCTTTTTATGTTGAAAAATGAATTTTGGGCAAGGTATGGTGGCGGCCAAACGCGGGAGGCGGGGATAGACGATTTTGGGGAAAAGGGCGGTGAAGGTGGGGTTGGGAGGCGGGGAACTGCGTGTTGGCTGCTATGGCACAGCAATCTCCCTGACCGCTCAGCCCATGCCACTACTACGTCAGCGTTGTTACCCAAAATAAAACCTGCCAATGGCTCACACTGCGCCGAGCGCTGGCCCGCTCACCAGCCCGCCCGCCCGTGCCCGCTCATCAGCGCCCGCGCACGTTCGCTCGCGCGAGCGCGTATGTGCGCGCGCATAATGCGCGCGAGAGGGCAGTTCTCCGCTACTGCTTTACCTTCGCCAGCAAAACTGCTTTTGCCATGAACGAATATCTCTCCGTCCGCGAAATCCAGCCTTCCGACACCGCCCTCATTGCCCGCTACTGGCTCACTGCCGAGCCTGCTTTCCTGCAAGGCATGGGTGTCGACCTTGCCAAAATGCCCGACGAGGCGCAGTGGCTTGCCTTGCTTTCGGAGCCAATTGGCCTGCCTTACCCGGAAAAGAAGTCGTACTGCATCATCCTGCAAGCCGACGGCCAGCCCGTGGGCCACTGCAACGTGAACAAGATCAGGTTCGGAGAGGAGGCTTTCATGCACCTCCACATCTGGGCCGACAGCGACCGGAAGCGGGGCATCGGCGCGGCTTTGGTCCAGATGGCGATCCCCTATTTTTTCCAAAACCTGCACCTGCAAAAACTCTGCTGCGAACCCTACGCGCTCAACCCCGCGCCGAACCGGACGCTGCCGAAAATCGGCTTCCGCTTGGTGAAAACTTACACGACCACGCCGGGCTTCCTGAACTTCGAGCAGGAGGTGAACCTGTGGGAGATGCGGGGGAACGATGAACGATGAACTATAAACGATGAACCATTCAACTCGTTGATTTGGAATGATCTGGGTTGAGTTTTTTTGCTTCGCTTGTTTTTGTTCCCACAAAAAAAGCCGCCGCGAAAAGCAGGTGCTTTTTGCGGCGGCTATCATCAGAAAGCGCAGCGAGGGAGGCTCAACGCCAGCCGCAGACGATGGCACAGACGGCCACCAGCGTCAGGGTCCAGTAGCCCACGTTCACGAGGACGTAACTGAGGCTGCGCTTCTCAAAAATGGCGTTGGTGCCAAATACGGGCAATATGATGAACAGCCCGTAAGCGATGCCGTGCGCGATGCCGTGCTGGAAAGTGACCCAGTTTTTCGGCGTGCCATCGAAGTTCAGGGAGGTCTGGTGAACGTCCATGAACTGCATACGGGCCCAGAAGGCGAGCATGAGCGACAGTACGGTGGTGACGAGGAACATAATTGGCTTTGGCCCGGTGCCTACGCTTTCGGTGGTGAAGCCGTTGGCGCGCATCCATACGCCGCCGAGCACTTTTGGGTGGTAGTAGATGAAACCGATGACCATCGGCATGAGGCCGGCCACGATGATGGCGAGCCAGTTGATGTGCATTTCTTCCATAGTGTGTGACAAGTTTTGTTTTAAAATGTGGAGCAAACGTACAGAAGGGTTTAAAAAGGGAGGGGGTTTGAAACAAAATTTTTTTTTTGGGGGGGGCCACAGGGCGTTTGCGCTAATTTTTCAACAGCCGGGCTACATGGCCATCAATTTTAAGTGCATAAAAACCCGGAGGCCACGAACTTATGTCTACCTTGACTGCGGGTGAGGAATGCCCGTTGGCCGTTATGTGCGACGGTGGCAGAAGAGGTCATGGGCACCCAGCGTATCAGATGCTTGTGCCCCATGCGCTGGAAAACCAATTCAGAAATCGCCCTACCTTCGCCGACAAATTTCCACTCACCTACTCCATGCTCAACAAACGCATCCGCAAAGTCGCCGTGCTCGGCTCCGGCCTCATGGGCACCGGCATCGCCGCTCAACTCGCAGGCTGTGGCCTCGAAGTCCTCCTGCTCGATATTTTGCCCTTCGACTTGAAGGAAGACGAGGCCAAAAAACCGGCGGCCCGCAACCGCATGGCCACCACTTCGCTCGCTAACGCGCTGAAAGCCAAGCCCGCACCCTTCTACGACAACAAGTTCGCTAGCCGAATCACTGTCGGCAACTTCGAGGACGATATGCCCAAAATCAAGGACTGCGACTGGATCATCGAGGTCGTGGTGGAGCGTTTGGACATCAAAAAACAGATTTATGAAAAGGTGGAGCAGCACCGTGCGAAAGGCTCGCTCGTCACGTCCAACACCTCCGGCATCCCCATCCACCTGATGGCTGAAGGGCGCAGCGAGGACTTCAAAAAGAACTTTTGCGGTACGCACTTTTTCAACCCAGTGCGCTATATGCGCCTCTTCGAGGTCATCCCGACCGCTGATACCGACCCCGAGGTGACGGCATTTTTCCTGCACTACGGCGACGTGATTTTGGGGAAACAAACGGTACTCTGCAAAGACACCCCAGCCTTTATCGCCAACCGCGTGGGCGTGTACGCGATGGCCAAAATATTCCAACTTACCCACGAACTCGGCCTCGACATTGACACTGCCGACCTGCTCACTGGCCCTCCCATCGGCCGCCCCAAGACTGGCACCTTCCGCCTTGCAGACCTTGTAGGAATGGATACCGCAGTCCACGTCATCAACGGGATGAAACAAAACTGCCCGGATGACGAGCAGATTTCCAAGATGGAAGTCCCCGCGTTCCTGAATTTTTTGGTGGAGAACAAGTTTTTCGGCAACAAATCGGGCCAAGGTTTTTACAAAAAAACGGCTGAAAAAGACGCGAAAGGCCGCCCAGTAGTGGAGGCACTAAACCTCGACACGCTGGAATACGCCATCCCGCAAAAAGAAAAACTGCCCATCCTCGACACGCTGAAACAGATCGAGGAACTGCCGCGCCGCATGAAGGCGATTTTCAAAGGCACAGACAAGGGGGCAGAAATGTTGCAACGTTCCTTCCTTGGCCTCTTTGCCTACGTTTCCAACCGGGTGCCGGAAATCTCGGACACGGCCTACGCCATTGACGACGCGCTCCGCGCTGGCTTTGCTTGGGAAGTGGGGCCGTTCCAATACTGGGACATGGCGGGCGTGGCCGAATGCGTGGAACTCGCCGAAAAACAAGGCGAAACCATCGGCGCGTGGGTGAAGGAAATGCTGGCTGCTGGCAACGCTTCGTTTTACAAAACCGAAGGCGGCAAACGCCTGTGCTACAACCCGTCAAACAAACAATACGAACAACTTCCTGGCGGCGAGTCTTTCATTATCCTGGATGCATATCGCTCGCAAAAACCCGTCTATTCTAACTCCGAATGCACCCTGCACGACATTGGTGACGGGGTGCTTTGCCTCGAATTTCACTCCAAAATGAACACCATCGGCGAGGGGATTTTGCGGGGAATCAACGACTCGATCCAGATTGCGGAAGAGCAGGGCTGGAAAGGAATGGTCATCGGCAACAACGCCCAGCAATTCACCGTCGGCGCCAACCTGATGATGGTGGCGATGATGGCCTACGAGCAGAACTGGGACGAGCTGAATATGGCGACCAACGTATTCCAGCAGACTTCGATGCGGATCCGATACTCGGCCATCCCGGTGGTGATTGCCACGCAAGGCTACGTTTTTGGCGGCGGCTGCGAGTTTTCGATGCACTCCGACGCGGTGGTCGCGGCTGCCGAAAGTTACATCGGCCTCGTGGAGGTCGGCGTGGGCATCATTCCCGGCGGCGGCGGCACGAAGGAGTTTGCGCTGCGGCTTTCAGACGAAATCAGCAAAGAAGGCGATGTGCAAATCCCGCGCTTGATTGACAAATTCAAGTGTATCGCTACAGCGCAGGTGGCGACTTCGGCATACGAGGCATTCAACTTTGGCTACCTGCTTCCGCAAAAAGATTCGGTGGTGCACAACGC
>JBJXFT010000466.1:0-12512 GCA_046155725.1 Saprospiraceae bacterium | reverse complement strand
TGAACGTCACCCCGGTGCAGAAGTGGCAGTTCATTTTGGGCAAGTTGCTCCCTTTCTGGCTGCTCTCGTTGGTGGTGATGGCCATTGGCCTCACGGCGGGCAAGTTGATTTTTGACACGCCCATGCTCGGCAACCTTTGGCTCGTGTTTGCCTACACTGCCGCCTTCACGCCCTGTAGTTTGGGCCTGGGTTTTTTGATTTCCAACTTCTCCAATTCGCAGCAGCAAGCCATGTTCACCGCTTGGTTTTTCCTCCTCATTTTCATCCTCATGTGCGGGCTGTTCACCCCCGTGACGAGTATGCCCGCGTGGGCGCAGGTGTTGAACAAACTAAACCCCGTGGCTTATTTTGTAGAGTTCATGCGGCTCGTACTGTTGAAAGGAGCAGGTTTTGAGGAGATCAAAACCAACTTTTACACCGTGCTGTGCTACGCGGTGACTGCCAATGCGCTGGCGGTGTGGACTTATCGGAAGAGAGTGTGAGAGGGGTGAGAGGCGTGAGAGGGGTGAGAGGCGTGAGAGGCGTGAGAGGGGTGAGAGAGAAAGCCCCGAACTTCCCGAAAGTTTCATCCCGAAGAAATCGGGATCGGGAAGAAGGTGGGTTTTCGCTGAGTGCAAGCGGGAAGGAACTGATTTTAGGGCTTTGTTACCGCAATTTCGACCACATTCTTCAGCACATCCAAAAGGAAAGCATCGCCTTTCTGAAAGTACGACGTTGGGTATGCGTGCGCCTCAACGGAAGGATAACGGGCATTTACTTTGGAATAAAGCCTAAAATTCTCGAACGAATTTGTGGTGAACAGGTCGGAAACGAGCAGCAAATCAATGTCCGACCATTCGTGCGCCCGACCGGTGGCGTGAGAGCCGAACAGGAAAACTTTGTCGAAAGTCAGGCCGATTTTTTGGCAGTCTTGGACAAAAGACTTGGCGATTTCTAAGGCAGGTGCTGTTTGAGCCATTGAATGAGAATATTTATTTTTTCGTGACTTTCTTTAGCGAAGGAAGCCGTTGAAAGCATTTTCAGATTTTCGATATACTCTGGATAGCGCCCCTCAAGGTTGAACCGGTTGGCAAAAAGCATAAGTTCGACCATTTCTTCTGGAGGGTTTAGCGGTGTCCGGGCGATGAGCATGGCAATGTTGTGGGTTTTGGGAGGCACATTTTCTGCATTGTGCTGAATCCAGAGGGCCTTTGCCAATTTTTCTGCTACGAGGTGTGCCCAAAACAGGCTTTGGACATACTTCTTTTTTGCAAACAAAATCGTCATTGCCTCCGCGTCGTCCTCGACTTGTCGCTGCCAAAATTGGATATGCTGTTCTTTTGATAACATTTAAAAACACGCTTTCACCTTGCAAAACTAACCAAAACCTTTGTCAACATCGCTCGAATTTTCCGCCAGCATACCGAGCAAGTGATTGTCGGCAACAGAAAACGTCACTTCTCACCAATGCGCACCGCCTTCCCCATCATTGCCCCGTCCGCGCTTCTCAACTCCACCAAATAAAGCCCCTGCTGGCGTAGAAATGCGTTCTGGACGGCAACCGTTTCCGGCAAAAAACCATCTTGCTGCCACACCGTTTGCCCACGCGAGTCCAAAACCCGCATTTGGCAGAAGGCTCCCGCGAATGGGTTTTTGACAAAAAAATCGCCCGCAGACGGGTTGGGGAAAATGTCAAGTTCCGCATTTTGAAACTTTGAGCCTTCGCCTGCAAAGCGCAGCGCAATCGCCGCACGCGCTTCATTCCCGACACGGTAAGCCTCCGGCAAAAGCCGCGTGCTCGAAATTTTCACCGCCGAACGAACATCAGCGTCCGCCTTCGCCCGCAGGTGCAGGGTGAATAACTTGGCCCCCGCTTGAGCACTTACGTTTACTAAACCTTCGAGGTTTAGTAAACGTCCGAGGTTTAGTAAACGTGAGCGATGTGCCGCCGCGCCCTCCGCATTGTCCCAACTAACGGAAAGCAAGCCTCCCTCTCGCAGCGCCATGTTTGGCTGCGCCAAAATGTCGGGCTGCGCAAATTCCACCCATTCCAAATCCGCTTTCGAGGGGTCTATTTTTAGTTCGAATTGCAAACCTTCCAGCGTCGTCCAATTTTCCAAAAAGACAGGAACCGCGAGGCTTTCCCCAAAATAAAAATCGCGGGCGGGCAAGTTCAAAAACAAAGTGTCGCGCGGTGCGCGGGCTTCGGCGGGGTTGGTGTTCGCGTTCACGTCGCCCACTTTCAGGCCCACAAAATTTTGGCCCAAACGGTTGGAATCCAAGGAGGCAATCACAATCTGCTCCGGGAATGCGCTGGCAAATGGGTTTTGCAAATTGGGGAAGACAAAGGTCGAATCCACAAACCGCCACGAAGTATTGTTCGGCACCGAATCGAGGATTCCGAGGATGATCTTGCGCAGTTGCACAATGTCGAACGTAGTGATAGAGCCGCTCCTGTTCGCGTCGGCGGAGATGATGCGGTACGGCGACTCCAGCGTGTCGAGGCTCAAGATGTGCTTCGAGATAAGCACCAAGTCGAAAGTCGTCACCCCATTCAGCCAGTTGGCATTGTTGTAAGGTTTGAGCGTGTCAGTCGTTCCCGCCAGGATTTTGTCGAACACAAAATAGCCCAGCGTGTCGCAAGCGGTGTTTTCGGCGAAGCCGCCTGAAGTCAGCGCCACGGGGATGTTGCGCACGGGCAGGCCAGATTCGGTGCGGATGGTGCCGTCCACCTGATATTCCACATCGCCGCCGCCACAAAACTGGTTGTCGTCTTTTATCAAAACCTGCGTGTTGCAGCTGCCCGTGTTCCCCGCCGTGTCTTGCACCGTGAGCACCACGGGATGGAACCCGATTTGCTGGCAGTCGAACCTCGAAGGCGCAATGCTGTAAACCAAAGTGTTTTGCGGGCTGCAAAAATCAAAACACCCGCCGTCAAAAGCCTTCGCATTCAGCGTCACCGAATCCGATGCTTGGATATTGGCCGAAATGCCCGTGAGGCAAACCGCCGTGGGCGGCGTGCTGTCTTCGACCGTGATGCGGAGCGTTTGCTGCGCCGAATTGCCGCAGCCGTCCGTGGCCGTGAACGTGACGAAATGCACTCCGTGCGGATATTGCCCCGAAGCGTTGTTCGTGTTGCCCGCGCCGGAAAAAGGGCTGTCGTGCGAGCGCGTGATTTGGCTGCTGCAATCCGTGGCCGTCGCGTCGGCCAGATTGACCAAACCCATGCAATCGAACGGGTCGGCGCCCACCGTCACATCGGGCGGGATGCCAAGCGCGGGCGGCGAAGTGTCCACCACGTCAATGAGTTGCGTGTGTTCCCAAACCCCCGCCGAGCCGCCGTTGGGGTCATAGATGCAATGATCCACCACCTTCCAGTCCCTAAAAATGCGGAAGCACGAGGGCGGGGCGATGCTGAAAACATGGTCGGCATAGTTCACCGAAAGCGCCGAACACGCCAGCCCGCCGATGGTTGGCTCGCCCGTAGCAGGTGGGAGCAAACTCGCCGGGCTGCCGCAACCGTTCACCGAAGCATTTGCCGGAAACGTGACGGTGGTAGTGTTGAGCACACTGAGCGTGATTTTTTGGCTGCAACTTTTGGTGTTTGCCGCCGAATCCGTGGCCATCCACCAGCGCGTTACCGAGCCGATGTTGCAAGGCTGGATGTTCAAAACATCTTGATGGGTGAGGCTTTTCAGGGCGCAATTGTCCGAAGCCGTCGCCTGGCCCGTGAGGCCGAGGTTGGTGTAATCTTGCAAACAAGTCAGCGTCAGGTTGGGCGGGCATTGCACCGTAGGCTTCAAAAAGTCGCGCACCGTCACCTCCATTTGGCAGAAATTTTCGAGGCCGGCGGCATCCGTCACTTTGAGCGTGATGGGGATGGGGGTGCCTTGGTCGGCGCAAGTGACCAAAATTTGTGGCAGAAAATTCTCCTCGTCGCGGCTGATGCTCAGCACCACCGGACTGCAGTTGTCAAAACTCCCCGCGCCCACCGTCACGGCGTACACATAGCCTGCGCCATTGCTGGAAACAGACACCTGCAAGTCGGAGGCGCAAATCGCCTGCGGCGGGCCACTGTCTACCACCGTCACTGTCATCGTGGCCGACGCATCATTGCCACAAGCATCCGTGGCTATGTAAGTTACCAAGTGGTTGCCCTCTGGCACCCCCACGAAGGGGCCGTAGCCAGAGCCGTATTGCCAAGAAGGCAGCACCGTCACGGCGGAGCAATTGTCGGTAAAAACCGCTTGCGGCAGCGTCACAGAGCCAGTGCAATAAAAACCGTCGGTGCCGACCGTCACATTGTCGGGCGCAGTCAAGTCGGGCGGTTCAGTGTCTTCGACTTTGATGGTCTGTATGCGGTTGACCAAATTGCCGGCGCAAAAATCAATCGCCGTCCAATTGCGCACCACCGTAAATCCTGCTGGGGCACAATGGTTGATGATTTGGTCAGTGTAGGTCACGCCGATTTCGCATTCGGGCGACGCGCCCACCGGGATGCCGTTCACCATGGGTTGGCCCGCCAAATCGAGGTCTTCCGGGTCTTGCCCGCACACAAGGGCAGGCAAGGCAAAGTTGTCGTGGTTGAGCGGGAACTCCACATCGGCCATGGCGATATGCTTGAGCCACACCCGTTGGAGGCAAGTGCTGCTATTGCCAAAGTTGTCCGTCACCGTCCATTCCCGGTCAATGCGCTTCAGCACCTGTTTGCCGTTTTGAAAAACGCCACAGCCGAGCGGGGTTTCCGTGTCAAAATGGAAAAAAGCCACATCGTTGGCTGGCGTACAATTGTCAGCCGCCGTCGGGACGCCCACCGCTTCGGGCGAGGGGTCATCGTTGCAAAAAATGAACTTGTCCGCGCAATTGCTCAGCACGGGCGGCAGCGCGTCAATCACTTCCACCGTGCCATTGCAAGAATTGCCCGAAGCCGTGTGCTTCACCTTGGCCGTCACCGTCAGGCCGATTTGGGCGCAAGTGAGCGGGTTGGGAAGTGGCTGCCCGACGTGGTTGACCAGCGTGACCGTGAGCGGGCCGGGGCAAGTGTTGTCCGCCTCAGGGGCAATCATCGGCCAAGTGACGAGCGCTTTCCCCGCAGGGTCGAGCGAGATTTGGAGGCCTTGGTTGCAGATGAGGACGCACTGCGCCGACAAAGGCACCGTAAGCACCAACAAAGAAAGGAATGGGAACAGCCGCCCAACAAGGCGGAGCGTAATCGGAAATTGAGTAAGTATCGGCACAGGGATGATGGCGGTGGATTAAATGATGTACTGCGGACTTTAAAAATCCGCAGCGATTAAAAGCAATTGTCACGAAGCCACGGTGGGGCAAAATCAATGCCAGAAAGGGTTAAAGTCCAAGACCTGACAATCATCGGCAGCGCGTCACTTTTCCCGGCTTTCCCAAAGCGCACTTTTTTTCTGGAGCAAAAACCACGGCACCACCGCGCCATAGTACGCCGCCAGCAGCGCGTCGAACAATGGGATGCGCCAAAACAAGCCTGGCTCGCGCAACACGCGCAGTATTTTCCCAAAAACAAACCACACGGAAAAAAGCCGCAGGAGGAAAAACACCCCCACGATTTTCGGGGCGAAGCCCGCCAAAAGCAGCACAAAGAATAACAGGTAATGCCCCGTGTGCGAAAGTGCCAGCGCGCCCAGCACGATTTTGTGCTCCCAGCGGTAGGCCGGGCTTGCGGCCAAATGCCGCCGTTTTTGCCGAAGCCATGCCGCCCAATTGGGCGGCGCATCGGAGTATACGAACGATTCGGGGGCGAGGCAAATGGCGGTGTTTCGGGCATTGGCGGCGGCATTCACCAGCAAGTCGTCGTCGCCAGAAGCGATGTGCGCGTGGGCTGTGAAGCCCCCTGCTCTGTCGAATACCTGCCGCCGAAAAGCGAGGTTGCGCCCCACGCCCATGTACGGCATTCCCGCCAGCGCGAAAGAAAAATATTGGGCGGCGGTGAAAGCAGTTTCGTAGCGGGACCACGAAGTGTAAGTACCGGCGACTTTAGTCGCTGGAATGCCCGGGCGAACGCACACATTTTGCCCGTTTTCACATCCGGCAGCTAAAGCAGCCGGTACAGTGGGGTTCATTGGCCCATACCCCAGCACGATTTCTGTTTCGGGTTTTGCTGTCAGCGTCGCCGCCATCTGCGCGAGCCAGTGCGGGCTGGCGGGCCGGCAATCTGCGTCGGTGAGCAAGAGCAGGTCGTATTTGGCTGCCGCGATGCCCTGCGCGAGGGCGTGTTTTTTCCCGACATGGTTCTTCTCCAAAATGCGCAGCACGCGCAAGCGCTCAGGATTTTTTTCCTGAAAAAACTGCAGCACGGCGGGCGTATCGTCCTCCGAGGCATCGTCCACGACGAGCAGTTCCCATGGACTGTCAAACTGTTGGGCCAAAATGGCGGGCAAATGGCGGCGGAGGTTTTCGGCCTCGTTGCGGGCGCAGACTATGACGCTGACGGATTCGGAATGCGGAATGCGGAATTCCGAATTCCCAATTCCGAATTCCGCATTCCAAACGCCCCACCACGGGGCCAACTGCGCCAGCGTAGCCGCGATATACAGCCAGAGAAGCATTTGCCAGAAAATGGGGCACAGGGGAAAGGACATAGCCACAAACTTCCCGAAAGTTTCAAACTTTCGGGAAGTTGAATTCCCGCCAAAGCAACAGGGCCTGCGCCCGGTACCAGTGAGCAAGCCCTGCTGCTTTGGCACGTCTCGATTTTCAAATTTTCACGAAAGGAACCACCTCGCTTCTACCATCAAATCGGACATGAAGCCAATAGGTGGCTGCGGGCAATGCCCCAAGGTCTTGCGCCCACGAATGCTCGCCTGCGCCAACTTTTTGTTCCATCATCAATTCTTTTACCTGTCGCCCAGCGGCATCTGTCACGAAGGCGCTTGCGGTCGCGGCCTTGTCCATTTTCAAAGACCATTGCAGTATTTGCCCCACGGGGTTGGGCGATACGGCTATGGCAATGGATTTGGGAAGGTTTTCTGGCGCCATCTCTCGGAACATGGCTCGGCGCACCACACGGGTCTGGGTCTCGTTGGTCAGCACCGGATAGTTGAAATCGAAATAGATGGCTGCATCGTTTTTCAGCGTATCGCCCACGGTCGTGCTTTCCTTGGCCCGGATGGAGAACAGCACGAAACCATGCGAGGCCCGCTCGTTCGTGGTGCTGTCTGGCAGCAAAATATTGTCAAATTGCCAGGTCACCACGCCAGGGTCATAAGCCTTCATTTTGAAGGGATGGCTGGCGGTGATGGTTCGGAGCGTAGCCCAGTCCAGCAAAGGCGAAAGCGTGTCCACCACCACGACGCGGAAAGCGGTATCGGTGCCTGTATTTTGGAAGCGGATCAGATAGCTGAGATCCTTGTTTGCCAGTGGCAGTTCGCCATTCGGAGCGACCGTGTAGGCAGTTTTGTCATTGGGGTCCAGGCTGTTGGTGATGGTCGTGATCAGGCGGGTGGTATGGTTTTCTTGGTTGGCATCTGTGTAAGGCCCCTGAATCCCAGCCCCTGTTATCACTTGTTGGCCAGTGATGGATGGGTTGGGCGGCAAGTGCATCGTGAGATGAAAAACCAACTCGGTGAACGGCAGCATTTCGGGCAAAGTGAAGAGCAGCTCGCCCGCCTGTGCGCCCGCAGGGCTGGGGACAGCACTTACAAAAGAAATCAAAGGTTGGGGATAAGTGAAATACAGCGTCGCTCCCCCAGCCACCGTCACCGTGCCGAGGTTGCGCACGGTAATGGTGTAGTAAGCATCGAAGCCTGGGCGAAGGTTGGTGCCTGTCACCGTGACGGCCAAATCTTTGGTCGGCACAGGCACAAAACCAGCAGTAAAGGTGCTTGTGCCATTGGGTTGGGCTGTAAGCGTTGGCGGTTGGAAGCACGTGCCTGCCAGTGTGTATGTGGGCGGAGTGAACGCTACAGAGTAGTTGCCCGGCGGGAGTACGCGCTTGAGCATCCCTTGTGCATCGGAAATGCTCAAATAATTGCCCGGTTGGAAGACAAAAGATTGACCCGGAATCGGGACTTCATTGGCATCCTGCACACAATCTTGATTTTCGTCCAAGAACGCCTGGCCTTCCACAATGCCATATTCTGCATCCAAAAGCACATCCAGGATGGGCACCAGAGCCGTGCGCATGGGGGGGGACAATATTGCGTTCGAGCCGCTTTCAGCCACGCCGGAATACAGGTAGCCATCCTTCACGGCGTAGGTTTTACGGAAACTCCAGTCGCTGTTATAAAAGTTGATGCCGCTCAGCCCCAGGTTTTTGGACACGTAGGTGCGCCCTCCAGCAGACATCACCAGCAATGAGTCAATTTGCTGGAAAAAAAGATCAAAGGTTGAGAAGTCCAACAGATGGATAAAAGAGGCCCCGGCATCCAAACTGACATAGGCTCGTCCGTTTGTTTTATCTGCCAACAGCAGCCGTCCATCTTGATAAAAAATATCAAAGACCGCGTTATGGGTAGTTACAATAGGGAAAGCAAGCGCTGTCGAGTGCCAAGTCTGCCCCAAATCATAGGTGAAATGCAACTGCTTGTTGTGTACGATAAAGATGGAATCGCCCTTGGCCACCATGGTGGCAGATGCTGGCGCTCCTGGCACTTGGACCCAAGTTGCGCCCGCATCCGTGGAGCGGAAAACGCCCGCCGGGGATGATTCGCTGACATTGTACAGGTTCTCGCCATCCAGATCCGCTTTCACTTGAACCAAAGAGTTTGATGTAAAGATTGGTGCCCAAGAGTCCCCTCCATCGGCGGAGCGGTAGAGTTTGTAGTCGCAACAATGTTTGTTGCTGACAAACAAAAAGCCCTTCGCTTCGGCCACCGACTCCCAACGGTAGGTGTTCACGGGCAATCCCTGGGGTTGGTAAGGCACCCAAGCATTGTTTTCCAGCCTGCTCAGGAATCCTTGCTGCATCCAAAATTTGTCCCCATAGTGGTACAGCGAACCAGACGCTGGCGGATATGCTCCTTGCGGGAATTGCCAGGTAGCCCCGTCATCGTCTGACCGCACAGGCGTTTTTGACAACAAAAACAAACTGTTGCCAATGGGGGCAAAGTTGCGAATCGGGTAATGGGCGTAATAATTATACGCATCGTAGGTGCTGGGGCAAAACGTCGTCAGCACAGCATCGGTCGGTGCACTGACCGTGGCCCTGTAAAATGCTCCCTGATTGTTGTAATAATGAAAATACCCATTGTGCACAATGGCCGCGCTCAGCGTGAAAGGCAACACGGAAGATTGGAAACTACCCGATGTCAAAGGGGCGGTTTTGGAAAATATCTTCCCTGACTTGGCCACGACGTAGAGTTTAGTGCCGTCATAATGGCCTGCAATTAAATCCTCGGTAACGCTACCCCCCAAGTTTATAGAAGTCACGCTTGCAAAATCAGGCGTTTGCGAAGCATAGACCGCCAAAGCGTCTTCGCAGAGCATCAGAAACCAACCATTCGCGTACATGATTTTGTTGGACTGCCGATTGGTGAACAAGGGCTGTGTGCCGGCCTGCCAAGTCGCGCCTTTGTCCGCCGAATAAAACCGCTTGTAGATTTTCTGTGGCCAACTCTCCAGCCGATAATTGAAAAACAGCGCCCCGCCTGCCTCTTCCAGATGTTCTGGATAAAAATACTGGCCATTGGGGTCATTGAAATCGTACGGCTCAAATTGCGTGAATACTTTAGTAAAGGTGGCTCCACCATTTTTGGAATAATACCCGTTGATGGCTTGGACACCGCTGGCCAGTTTTTCTGTGAAAGCAAAAAGCGTGTCGCCTTTGGCCACGATGTTGACCACCTTTTGGTGATAAAAATAATTCACCATCGTCCAGTGCGCTCCGTTGTCGGCACTTTTGAACAACTTGATTTGCGCGTTCTGGTCTTGCGGGTCGGGGAAAAGGGCAAAAAGGTTATCGCCAATCTTTACGACCTCTTTGATGTGCTGAGAAAAAGAGGGCAAGGATTCGGCACTGACCGAGATTTCTGGGAACTGATCGTTTTGGGCAGACACAAAGCCGCCAAGCGGCAAGAGGAAGAGCAGGGCAAATAGAGATTGACGCATAATAGTTATTCGTTTTTTCTTGAGAGATGCTGACATACAACAATGTGCTGCTTTGTGGGCGCACTGTTTCTTTCTACAATCTCACCGCTTCAATCTTCCCCGTTTTCCTGCTTTTTTCCGCCATGAAACCCATCACATGGCTTTCAATGGAAGCGTCAATGGTGGACGTGAGCAACTCGGGCTTGCGCTGCGACACGGCCTGGATCCAGTTGCGCACCAACCGCCAGTCGCCGCCGCCATGACCGTCGCCGCTGGATTGGTCGTACACCGTGCTTTTTTTCGTGCGGAAATCCGTCAGCGTGAACGTGTCCATATCCCCCACAATATCGCCCATGCTCCCCATCACGCGGGTGCGGCGGCCACCGTAAGAAGTGAATGCCTCCATAGAAAACGAAGCCGTGATGCCGCCCTCAAACTCCATCGAAGCGATGTAGTGGTCCTCCTGATTGTTGTCCATTTGGTACACACATCGGCCGTAGTTGGTGGTGCGGAGTTTTTCCAGAATAAAGTCGCCGTGCTTTTCCTTCTCCTCCGGCATATCAAAAACGTAGGTCCAGCCGCGCTCGCGGTAGTAAATTTTCATGGCGGAATACGGGCAAGTGCTTTCCACCGCGCAGCCGTCCATGCAGCGCGGCGTGCTGCCAGCCGGAGCATTCTCTTTCCTGAACCACTGGAGGCCGCCCATCGCCACTATTTTTTTGCAGGGCCGCCCGATGAGCCAACGCAGCATATCCAAGTCGTGGCAACTTTTGGCGAGGATGATGGGCGTGGTAGCATGGCGGTCGTGCCAGTTGCCGCGCACAAAACTGTGGCTCATGTGGATGTGCTCGATAGGCTCGAAGTGCTGCACGCTCACGATTTCGCCGATGGCGCCGCCTTGCATCAGTTCGTGGAGTTTTTCAAAGTAAGGCGCGTAGCGCAGCACGTGGCACACCGCCACGATGCGCCCCGTTTTTTTCGCCAACGCGAGTATGTCGCGGCATTCCTTTTCGGAAGGGGAAATGGGTTTTTCCAGCAGCACGTCGTAGCCCGCCTTGAGCGCGGCCATGCAAGGGCCGTAGTGCAGGTTGTCGGGCGTAGTGATGAGCACCGCGTCGGCGAGTTTGGGGACTTGGAAAACGTGTTCCCAAGTCGTGAAGCGGTTGGCCTGCGCGATGTTGTGCTTCTTGGTGTAGCGTTCGTTGCGCAGGGGAATCGGCTCGGCCACGCCCACCACGTCCAACTCCTCGGGGTACGAAAGCGCGTAGTTGCCGTACGTATTGCCGCGCGCGCCCGCGCCGATGGTGACGACCGTGAGGGGTTTTTCTGGCTTACGGTAATGCGGGTTTTCCGCCAAAAGATGGGGGATTTGAAAAACATCGGGTGCTTCAGAAAAGCCTCCCAAAACGGCTGCGCCCGTGGCGGCACCGAGGGTTTTTAAAAGTTGGCGACGAGAAATAGGCATGGGTGAGAGAGGTGAGAGGGTGAGAGACGTGAGAACACGCGAAGCGAAAAACAGACCGAAAGGTAGAAATTCAAAACAAAAAACGCCCTTCAGGAAAAACCTGAAAAGCGTTTGAAATGCCTTTTTGGGAGCCTGGAATTTGGGAGAACGTCATTTCAATTCAAACCGAATCGGCAGCATGAACCGCACCTTCACCGCTTGGCCATGTGCCTCGCCGGGCACCCAACGGGGCATGGACTGCACCACGCGGGTGGCTTCTTTGCCCAAAATGCTGCCGCCAGCCGGAGTTTTCAGCACAGCAATGTCGGCAATGCTGCCGTCTTTGCCCACCACGAACGTCAGCACCACCGGGCCCGAAGTGCCGCTCTCTATCGCCATTTCGGGGTATCTCAAATGCTTGTAAATCCATCGAAACATCTCCGCCTCGCCGCCAGGGAAACTGGGCATTTTGTTTACTCCGACCCCGTCATATACTTTTTCATCAGGCGGTGGCGGCACTTCGACGGCTGCCAAGCCTGTGCTGGCGGGGCCGAGCGTTGGTGGTTCCTCGTTGATGCCTTCTACGGTTTTGCTGCCCACGGGGCGCGGGTCTATCAGCAGCGTTTGTACTTCCACAGGCTCTTCCACAGGCACTTCATCGTCTGGCTTCACCACGGGCGGCGTGTAGGCGATGGCTGCTTTAGGGAGCGGCGGCGGTGGCGGCGGGGCTATTGTAGTAGGCGGCGGCGGGGTTTTTTCAAGGTTGATTATGGTGGTTTTGGCAATCACTTCTGTGAGCGGTTTTTCTGGCACAAGACCCGCAAAGGCTGCCAATATGCGCGGCAAAAGCACCAGCAGCCCGATGAGCAAAAGCCCGAAACCAAAGGCGCGGCCCAGCGCGGTGGGGTATTCGCGGCGAAGTTGGTAAGCGCCGTAGGCGCGGTTGCGGTTGGCAAAAACGATGTCCAGCGCGTCGCGGTGCGACACGGATTCAGGAGCAGTCATGGCACAAAAATTTAAGGGTGAAAAAATT
>JBJXFT010000460.1:0-11639 GCA_046155725.1 Saprospiraceae bacterium | reverse complement strand
GATTGATAATTGCTGATTGATAATTGCTGATTGATAATTGCTGATTGATAATTGCTGATTGATAATTGCTGATTGATAATTGCTGATTGATAATTGCTGATTGATAATTGCTGATTGATAATTGTTGATTGCTAATTGCTGATTCCGAGTTGGAGCGGAATGAGCAATTATCAATGAGCAATTATCAATGAGCAATTATCAATTACACGGTGTCGAGGATGATTTTTCGAGAAATGTTGAACGACTCTTTGTGGAAGGTTTCTGAGGGAATGATTTTGGCGAATTTGGCGAGGTCAGATTGTTCCAAAATGTGCCGCAGCGTGTGGCGCAATTGCGCCGGGAAATCTCGGTTTTCCAAATACCCCAAAGTCTCTTCCGTGGTGGATTCGAGGGCGGGAATGCCAAACCTTTTTTCCAAATATTCCCGCAGGATAAACGTGAGTTCGGCATAATGCTCTTTCACAAACCCATTGGCGGTCAATTGTTTTTGCGCCAGCGCGTCCAGTTTTTTCAAAGCAATCTTGTGCGGCGGGATGAAGATGGTTGGGCTGTCGAGGTTGGCCTTTCGCTTTCGGTGAGCGAGCCAAAAGAGCAGCGCAAGTAGGCCGAGCGTGCCCAAAAAACCCAAGACCCAAGGCAAATAATCCGTCCAGCGCGTCGGCTCCCGGTGAATGTTTTTGATGGGTGTCATGTCGTTCAGGTCGTCGGGCGAAGGGGTAGCGGTCACGATGATTTCGAGCGGCTGCGTGTAGGCCGTGTCCCCGCTTGGGAGCGCGATGGGCAGGGCGGGCAGCAAGAGCGAATCCTCGTCGAAGAAAAGCGCGGTGAAGGTTTTGCTAAAAAACTGCCCATCGGTGTCCCAATCGGTTTCGGCCACGATGTTTTGCGCGGGGAGGGCATCGCCCCACGCTGCGAAATTCAAAGAATCGGGCTTGCCCAAATCAACCGGAAGGCGGAGTTGCATCTGGAGCGGGTTGCCGGTTTCCACATGATTGCTGTCGGTGCGGAGTTCGGCTTGGGCTTGGGCTTGCAGGGCAAACAGGAGGAGCGCGCCTAACTTCCCGAAAGTTTGAAACTTTCGGGAAGTTGAGGCGCAAATCCAAAGCCTTGTTTTTGAAAAAAGAAGCCAAAATCGCGTGTCATTCCGAACGCAGTGAGGAATCTGAGGGCACAGCCCAAAGAAAAAAGAGGCTTCGGCTTCGGCCTTCGGCCTCAGATTCCTCACTGCGTTCGGAATGACACGCTTAGAAAGAAAAGTGTACAGCTGAAAAAAAACCATTCTCATTTTTTCGCCCTTTTTTCAAAAAAATGCAACAGCGCGGAAGCGTAAGATTCGGAGGTTTGGAGGCTTAGGAAATCCGCCCCGGCGCGGCGGAATGCAGCAGCAGCGGAGTCGCGTTTTTCGTCGAATCGGCGGGCATAGTCGCGGCGCAGCCGTGGGTTGGCGGTATCGAGCCAAGTGTGCCGGCCCGATTCTGCGTCGCGGGCGCGGAGCAGGCCCACGTCTGGCAATTCGCGCTCGCGCAAGTCCCAGCAATGGATGCCCACACAATCGTGGCGGCGGGCGAGGGTGCGCAACGAAGCATCGTAACCGCTGACCCAAAAATCGGACAGCACAAAGCACACGCTCCTCTTTTTCAACACATTTCGGGCGAATTGTATGGCGGCGGCGAGGTCGGTGCCACGGTCGCTGGGCTGCACATTGAGTAGTTCGCGCACGATGCGCAGCGTGTGCTGGCGGCCTTTTTTGGGGGCGATGTAGAGTTCGGGCTGATCGGAGAAAAGCAGGAGGCCCACCTTGTCGTTGTTAGAGTCGGCGCTGAAAGACAGCAGGGCGCAAATCTCGGTGAGTAGTTCTTGTTTCCATTGGCCGCTCGTTCCGAAGAACGACGAGCCGCTCACGTCCACCAGCAGCATCACCGTCAGTTCGCGTTCTTCTTCATAAATTTTGATGTGGGGGTCGCCCGTTCGGGCCGTCACGTTCCAGTCAATGTCGCGCACATCGTCGCCAAATTGGTACTGCCTCACTTCGCTGAACGACATCCCCCGGCCTTTGAACGCGCTGTGGTAGCCGCCGGTGAAGAGGTTGCGCGTGAGGCGGCGGGTCTTGATCTCGATTTTGCGGACTTTCTTGATCAGGTCTTCCATGTTTACCCGCCGAAGCCTCGGCGAAGGAGGGTTTGCCCCAATGACATTTACTTCAAAATCGTAGACGAGTCTATGCCGCTGTCTCCTGCCACCAAAGTTTTGCCCTCTCTGGCCAGGCTGTACAATCCGCCGGCCACTTCGTAAATTCGTTTGAAATCCAACTGCTTCATTTTCTCTGCGGCTTGGAGGCTGCGCGAGCTGTTGTCGTCGTACACGATGACAGGGGATGTGCGGTCCAATTTTACAATTCGCTGTGCAAAATCGGGCGCGTTCGCGTCGCAGTTGATTGAACGAAAAATATGGCTCGTTCGGAATTCCACTTCCGTGCGCACGTCAATGATCGGGATGTTCGGGTTGGTCATGAGCAGCGTGTCCATCTCGCGCGGCCAAATGCGGACAATGGTCGAGTCTTGCAGGCTGCCTGCCAGCCCCGTCATTTTGGGTGCGGGCGCGGGCTGGTTTTGGCAAGAAAAAAAGCAGCAGGCCGCCGTCGCAAAAGCGGCAAAAAACAAGGTGCGCATAGGCTGAAGATTAGGCTTTGCCGTCAGGCTTTGGGTTGTTGTTGCCGCTGTTGGGGGGGCGTTGCCCCTGCTGATTTTTGTTGGGGCTTGGCGGGCGGTTTTCTTGCTTGGGCCGTTCGCCTTGTCTTTGCTCTGGGCGGCTTTGGGGCGGGCGGTTGCCGCCGCCCTGATTTCCGCCTTGTTGGGCAGGGCGGTCGTGGCGGCGTGGCGGCGGTTGCCTGCGACCTTGTGCAGCATCGTTTTGGGCGGCTTTTTCTACCGCAGCAGCGGCGGATTGAGAGCGGTCGCGGTTTTTGTTGCGGCTCTTTTTGCGCTTATTCCGTTTTTCCATGGGAAGTTGCACCACGTCGTGCACATTCTCGAAATCGGGTTGAGCCTCTACTTCCTCTTCTACTTCGGGCGCGGGTGCCATGGCAAGGATATCGTCCAAGCTGCCAGGCAGTTTGCCCGATTTTATCATCTCGATGGCCTCCCAAATTTGATCTACATGGATGGGATAAAGCCTGCCCCGGTCTTCGGCGTAGGTGTAAAACATGAGGCGCTTGAACACGTCGGTCTTAATCAAAATCGCCAGCCCCGCATTGGTTTTGAGCCGTTCGGCGCGGTCGGGAAAATCTTCGAGCGCATCAATGTAAGTGTCCAACTCGTAGTTGAGGCAACATTTCAGGCGGCCGCACATCCCCGAAAGTTTCGTCTGGTTGATGGCCAGGTTTTGGTAGCGGGCGGCGGCAGTGTTCACGCTTTTGAACTCGGTGAGCCAAGTGGAGCAGCACAGCTCGCGGCCACAGTTGCCGATGCCACCGAGGCGGGCCGACTCTTGCCGCGCGCCGATTTGGCGCATTTCCACCTTCACTTTGAAATCGCGGGCGTAGTGGCGTATCAGTTCGCGGAAATCCACGCGGCCATCGGCGGTGTAATAAAACGTACACTTTCGGCCATCGCCCTGAAACTCGATGTCGCCAATTTTCATGTTCAGGTCCAGCGAGCGCGATATGGCGCGGGCGTGGATGAGGATTCCGCGCTCTTCGCGGCGCACCTCGTCGAGCCGTTCCAGGTCGCGGTCGTGGGCTTTTCGCACCACTTGGCTCAGCCGAGCGTCTGGGCGCACCCGCTTTCGCTTCATCTGCAAGCGCACAAGTTCGCCCGTGAGGCTCACGCTGCCCACATCGAAGCCGCCCGTGGTAGATTCCACAATCACCCAATCGCCCGTAGTGGCGCGGGTGTGCTGCGGGTTTTTGAAAAACTCTTTGCGGGAGCCGTTTTTGAAACTCACCTCCACCACGTCGAAAGGACGGGGGTCGGCGATTCCTTGCGCTGTTATCCAGTCGTAAGTATTGTGGCGGTTGCAGCCGCCGGTGGCACATCCGCCATTAGAGCGGCAGCCTTTAGTGCTGTCTTTTCCTGTCGAGCAGGAACATCCGATACATCCCATGTTTATTTGGAAGCCAACGCCAGTGCTGTGCACCCATGCTGGCTGTGGTTTTTGCCGACCTCGCCTGAAACGAGATTGTGGTTTAGAAAAAGTGCTGAAAATTCAAATCACGGTATGGTGGCCTATTGCAATTTTGCGCAGCAAAAGTAGCACACGTTTGACCAGAAAGACGAAACAATGGGAGCAAGGTTCGGCAAACCCCCACTGCTCAACCCGTGATGTACTTCTCGAGGTTCTGGATGCGGTCGAGTTGTTCGCGGATAATGGCCGTCACCACATCGCCGATGCTGACCAGGCCAATTACGCGCCCATCGTCGAGCACGGGCAAGTGGCGGAATTTTTTCTCCGACATCAGCTGCATGCAATCTTCGATGCTGGCTTGCGGGCCGACGGTGAAAACATTGGCCGTCATCACCTCGCTCAACGGAGTGCTTTTGGCCTTGCGGTCTTGCAGGATGCCTTTCCGGGCATAATCGCGCTCCGAAAAAATACCCACCAATTGGTCGCCTTCCATTATCAGCACCGCGCCGATGTTGCGGGAGGACATCAGTTCGAGCGCTTCGATCACCATTTGCGAGGGCGAAATAGCGTACACGGCATTTTGGGTTTTTGCGGCGAGGATTTGGCTGACTTTCAACATAAGTATCCGTTTTTGCAGGCTAAAAGTATTTCCATTCAGCCGACTGCGACAAATTTTTCTTTTTGAAAAAACAACCTCGCGGTCAAAAAGCCACGTCATGGGCGCAATGTCGAACTTCCAAAACAAGACACCAAATCGGTGGCGCGAAATTTATTTCGCGCTTTTGTGCACGCTGTCTGCCCTGGCCCTCCCGGCCCAAACCGCCACCCTCCGCTTCGCCCTCCACCCCGCCGAGCAAGCCATTTTTTGGGAAAACATCCACGGCTTTCAGCCCCAGCCATTTGAAAGCCAAGGCGACACCGCCACCTTCCAAATTGCCGCCCAAGCCTCGCCCGATTCATTTTGCCTTCGCTTGCTCGACCACTTCCGTCAAAAATCTTTCTTGCTCGCCTCCATCGAATTCGGAATTCGGAATTCCGAATTCCGAATTCCGAACTCCCCATCGCTCACCCTCGGCCCCCCGCTTCGCTGGGTTTCGCTTCGGGCGGGGACGGGTCTTGAAAACGAAAATTGGCTGGCCGCTGCAGGTTTTCGCGAACCACTTTTTGCCGGAAAACCGCTCCGCTACGACGCGGTTTTGAAACTCGAACAAGCCGTTTTGGAGCAGGCCGAAAACAACGGCTACCCATTTGCCACGGTCTGGCTCGATAGTGTGGACGTTCGGGAAGACGGCTCGGTGTCTGCCATTTTGCAAATAGACCGCAAGCGGTTTTTTGTTTTCAAAACATTGAAAATCAATGGCGACGTAAAATTGCCAAAGGCTTTTTTGCTCCACTATTTGGGCATCAAGCCCGGCACTCCGTACAGCCGGGCGCGGGTGCTGCGCCTCCGCGAGCCATTGCGCTCGCTGCTTTTCTTGGAGCCTACGGCCAACCCCAGCGTCACATTTTCCGGCAACCCTGCTGCCCAAACGGGCGAAGCCACCATCAATCTTTTCCTCAAAAAAAAGCGGGCGAGCCGCTTCGATTTCATCATCGGCCTGCTGCCACAGCCGGAGTCCGCCAACGGCAAACTCCTCCTCAGCGGATCGCTCAGCGCGGCATTCCAGAATGCCCTGAACTTGGGCGAACGGTTTTCTGCCGAGCTGGAGCGCCTGCGGCCTGAGACGCAAAAAGTGGACGTGCAGGCCAGCGTTCCGTACCTGCTCGGTTCGGCATTCGGCGCGGAAGGGCGGCTCGGCATTTTCCGCCGCGACAGCACCTGGACCGATGCGCAGGGCGAAGCAGGCATTTCCTATCTTTTTGCGGGGGCTGATTTTGTGCGCTTTTTTTGGGAGAACAAGAGCTCTTCGCTCCAAAAAGTGGACACGCTGGCGGTGCTGGCTTCGCGGCAATTGCCGCCCAACCTTGATTTTGGGCAAAACGGTTTTGGGCTGGAAACCTCGTTCACGCGGCTCGATTACCGCTTCAACCCCCGCCGGGGCTGGTCGCTCACGCTGAAAGCCGCCGCAGGCTTCAACACGGTGCGCCGCAACACCCAAATCGAGAACCTGCGGGATGCCGCCGACCCTGATTTTTCTTTTTCAATGCTCTACGATTCGGTGGCGGGGCGCTCGGCGCGCTATCGCGCTGAACTGCGCGGGGAGGTTTTTGTGCCGGTTTTTGTGCGCAGCACCATAAAAATAGGGCTGCGCGGAGGCGGTATTTTTTCTGAGAAACCTGTTTTCGGCAATGAGCAATACCGCTTGGGCGGCAACAAACTCTTGCGCGGGTTTGACGAGGAAAGCCTGTTCGCCACGCGCTTCGTGGTGGGCACTGCGGAGTGGCGGCTGCTCATCGGCCCCAACTCGTTCCTTGCGGCTTTTGCCGATTGGGGCTATCTGGAGAATTTAACCCGCCGAAACCGCTCGTTCCTCCGGCCATTGGGCTTGGGCGCGGGGCTGAACTTCGAGACGCGGGCGGGCATTTTTGGAATCTCGGCAGCCGTGGGCCGGCGCGATGTGGGGCAGCCGATGAACCTTCGGGCAACGAAATTCCACCTTGGGTACGTCAGCTTGTTTTGACGGTGGCAAAAGGATTAATGAGCCGCAGACCGGGGATTTTTGAAAAATCGCTTTCGTTTCGAGAAAGCAAAACCATGTCGTGAACAATCGCCGTGGCAGCAATAATGCAGTCAGGAAGTTTCGGCTTGTGTGGCAGCTTCCGTATCCAAATCGTCCTTTCGGCAACTTCGTCAGAGAGCTGGTAAATCCTTGAGTCGCCCACAAAAACTTGGCACTTTTGGGCTTCCGCTTCTGTGGGAGCATTCCAACGGAGCAATCCAATCTTGGAAATGACCGACAGTTGAGGTGCTTCTTTAGATGCTTCTGCTATCACAGTCGGATTGACGATCGGAACACTGCCTTTGATAAGATAAATGGCAGCATTCGTGTCTAAAAGGTATCGCGTTCCCATTCGCTACGCATCTGATGGAGGTATTGTTCAAAATCGGGTGCATTGAGGCTTGGCATTGAACCAATGTGTTCTCCAAGTGTAGGTGCGGGCTTTGTAGAACTGGGCTGGCGCGTTGGCTTCAGCACTTTCTTTGTCCGCTTTCGGAATGCTATCCCTGATTTTTCGAGAAAAGAAATCAATAAGGAAAGGTCGTCCGGTCGGTTAATTTGCAGAATGATCTCTGTTGTCATCAGAAGATAAAATTGATCAGTAAAAAATAACGACTGCAAAAATAAGACAAATGTGATAAAAAGCCGCTTGCACATTTCACCTAAAGCCCGAACTTCACGGCATGAAAAAACTACTTCCTTTACCCGCCAAAGCTTTAGCGACGGCGGGCATAGTGTCAAAAGCCTTTTTACCCGCCGTAGCTGTAGCGAAGGCGGGTTTTATTGCCACCACGTTTTTTTTAGCGGCGGCGAGCCTCTTCCCAGCATCGGCTCTTGCCCAAGACCCCATCTTTTCGCAGTTCTACGCCATGCCCTTGCAGATAAACCCTGGGTTTGCGGGCACTGCGCTCGCACCCCGTGCAGGCTTGGCTTACCGCAACCAATGGACGGGTTTCGAGAGTGCCTACCGCACCTACGCCGTTTATTATGAGCAAAGTTTCGACCGCCTCAACAGCGGCATCGGCTTTCATTTGGAGGGCGACAACGCGGGCGACGGGATTTTCAAGACCAACCGGTTCTCGGCGGTTTATGCCTACCGGTTGAGGGTGAACGACTTTATCGCCCTTAAACTCGGCCTCGAAATGGGCGTCCACCAAGTCAGCCTCGATTGGGACAAACTGCTTTTCCCCGACCAGATTGACAACGTCAACGGCTTTGTGTACGACACGGAGGAAATCCGCCCCGATGTGACGAGCCGCGCAGACCTCGACGTTTCGAGCGGGCTGCTGCTTTTGAGCGAGAAATTTTACCTCGGCGTGGGGCTGAAACACCTCAACACCCCCAGCCAAAGCATCTTGCGCCTGAAGAACAATCTGGTGCCGGGGCTGCCCATCCGCTACACCTTTCATGGCGGCACGGAGTGGGTAGTTAAAAAGGGCAATAAACGCCAGGAGGCCTCGTTTGTCTCGCCGAATTTTTTGTTCGTGGCGCAGGGGCCTTACAAACAACTCAACGTGGGCGCTTATGCAAGTTTGGGGTCAATCTTTGCTGGGGGATGGTTCAGGCACACATTTCGCAATTCCGACGCGGTCATTTTGCTGGCGGGTTTCAGAGAGGGGCCGTTCAAGATCGGCATCAGTTACGACGCTACGGTTTCGGGGCTGGCGAAAAACGCAGGAGGTACTTTTGAACTCACGCTTGGCCTCATTTTCCCCAAAAAGAACCGCCCCGACATCAACGATTGCACCCGGATGTTCCAATGATTTTCTCCCGTTTGGTTAAAATTTGGGGGAACACGCCTACCGAGAAATTTACTTTTTCTACATTTGCCACTCATTTTTTTTCAAAACCTGTATTTTAATACAATGAAGAAAACACTAATTCACGGGTTGACTTTTGCCCTTCTGGTGTTCGTTCTGGCCAGCTGCGGGCGAAAATCCGACAAATCTTCCACCACGGGCTGGAATTACAACGACCAGAAATGGGGCGGATTTGAAAAGACCGATTACGAAGGCCAAGCAACAGGGCCTAACCTCGTGCTCATCGAAGGCGGCACTTATCTAATGGGCAAAGTACAGCAAGATGTTACCTATGAATGGAACAACATCGAGCGCCGCGTCACCGTAGGGTCGTTTTATATTGACGAGACCGAAGTGCGCAACATTGATTACCAAGAATATTTGTACTGGATCAAACGTGTGTTCGGGGAAACTTACCCCGAAGTGTGGAAGCGTGCGCTCCCCGACACGCTTGTATGGCGCGAAGAACTTGCGTACAACGAGCCGATGGTGGAAAACTACTTCCGTACGCCCGACTACTATCAATACCCGATGGTAGGCGTTAGCTGGAACCAAGCCAACGACTTTTGCAAATGGCGAACCGACCGGGTGAACGAGATGATCCTCATCAAACGCGGCATCATCGAGCCTACGCCCGACCAAAAGGACGACAACAACTTCGACACGGAAGCCTACCTCGTGGGCCAGTACCAGCCTTCGCCGCGCAAGTTGCTTAAAGACCAGGCCACGGGCGGCGAACGCCAAGTCCGCCTCGAAGACGGTATCCTCCTACCCTCTTACCGCCTCCCCACAGAGGCAGAATGGGAGTTTGCCGCGCTTGGCCTCCTCGGCAACCAAGCTACTACCAAAGACGAACTCATCACCGACCGCCGCATCTATCCTTGGAACGGCAACACCGTTCGCTATCAAAAGCGCAACCGCAACCAAGGCAAAATGCTCGCCAACTTCAAGCGCGGTGCTGGTGACTTTGGCGGTATGGCCGGAGCCCTCAACGACAAAGCCTTCTTCCCTGCTGAAGTACTCTCTGGCTGGCCCAACGATTATGGGCTTTACAATATGGCTGGCAACGTGAACGAATGGACTTTCGATTTGTACCGCCCATTGACGACCTCTGACTTGGAGGACACAGAGAGCCAAGACCTCAACCCCTATCGCGGAAACGTTTTCACGACCAAGAAAACCGATCCAGAAACGGGCGCTCCTGTTCAGAAAGACAGCCTTGGACGTTTGGTGTACGAACTGATGGACACAACGACTACGGCGCTCCGCGACAACTACAAACGCCCAGAGGTGTACAACTTCCTCGATGGCGACAAAGAGTCCACTGTGGAATATCGCTATGGCATAAGCACGCTCATCAGCGACAAAGCCCGCGTCATCAAAGGAGGCTCTTGGGCTGACCGCGCTTTCTGGCTCTCGCCCGGTGCCCGCCGATTCCTCGAAGAAGACAAGGCCAGCCGTACCGTTGGCTTCCGTTGCGCCATGATCCGCAAAGGTGCCGTGACCGGCAATGGCGACAAAGACGGCCACCACTTCAAAGGCCGCCGCAAAAAGCAAAACCGCCGCTACGATTGATTTCGCAGCCAAACACTTTGCACAAAAAACGGGGACGCGAAATCGCGGCCCCGTTTTTTATTGGAAAAACTCAAAATGGAAAAACCCGCCGACGCTGCACCGCACAATTATTGGCTCCGCTCCGCTTCCCTGTCTCTGGCTGAAAAGGTGGCGGGCATGGCTTTCAACCTCGGCACGGCCATGCTGCTTTTCCGCGTATGGGAAAAAGGAAGCCCGTTGCTGGTGGCTTGGAGCATTTTTACCCTGCTCGCTTATTTTGTGGAAATGGGCAGGAGCGGGTTTTTGCAAAACGGCTTGGTGCGGGCATTGGCAACAAGGAAAGACGACCACGCCGAACAGGCCAAAATCATCACAGCGGCTTTCTGGCTCAATGTTTCTTACTCCGTTATATCCAACCTCGTCATCTGGTTTTGTACCGATTGGCTTTGCCAGCATTACCAAGTGCCGCAATTGGCGGAGATGCTCCCGGCCTATTTCTTGACCAATTTCGTGATGGCTGTTTGTATGCACCACTACTTCGTGCAGCAGGCTCATTTTGAATTTCGCGGGGTGTTCTGGACGGCGGTTTTTTACCGTGGGATTCCGTTTGCGTGGGTGTTCTGGTGCTGGATTATGGGAGACGATGTGGCCCTTTGGCAATTCAGCGCAGCCGTTTTTGTTGGGGCCGCTGTGGCGGCTCTGGCCGCGTGGTGGTACGCCCGGCCTTTTTTGTTTTTTGCCAAAAACCTTGACTTTCAATGGGTCAAAAACTTGGCGGGCTACGGCAAGTTTGTCCTGGGGACAAACCTAAGCACCATGTTCTATAAAAACATTGACAAACTGACGCTCGGCCAATTGCTCGGTCCGGCAGCATTTGCGGTGTACGATGCGGCGGGGCGGGTGACGCAATTGGTGGAGGCCCCTGCGTTCAGCATCGCCGCTGTGGTGTTTCCCAAAAGCGCGGAAAAAATGGGTTTGGAAGGTACGGCTGGGGTAAAAAGCCTTTACGAGAAGAGCGTAGGGGCTACGTTGGCGGTGATACTGCCGTTTGTGGTTCTTGTGCTCTTGTTCGCCGAGCCGATGATTCAGGTTTTTGCGGGCAAGGATTATTTGGGAGCGGCCAATGTGCTGCGGCTGACGGCTTTCTTTGGGCTTTTCATGCCGTTCGCAGTGCAGTTCGGTACGGTGCTGGATTCGACTGGGCGGCCTGCTGTGAATTTGGCGTACACGTTTTCTACGGCCTTGCTCAATCTGGGGCTGAGTTATTTTTTTATCCAAAAATTCGGTTTGTTCGGCGCGGCCTACGCCACGCTCACGGGCTATGCGCTGAGTTTTGTCCTGATGCAGGGCTATCTGCGCCGCCATTTCAACATCAACGCTTTGTCGGCATTCGCCCACGTGCCTGAGTTCTACAAAATGGGCTGGGGAATAGTCCGGGGAAGGTTTAGGAGGGTTTAGAAAGGTTTAGATGGTTTAGAGCCAATCGTGTTCTAAACCATCTAAA
>JBJXFT010000459.1:0-3608 GCA_046155725.1 Saprospiraceae bacterium | reverse complement strand
TTGGTAAAGGTCGTGTCGCAGTTGTACAAAACTTGAGTGTCCGTGTAGGTCAAAGAAGTAACCACACCACAAGCATCGTTCACCTGTGGCGTGGCGGTGGCGAAGCCGAGGCTGTCTTTCAAAAACGCTGGGCTGAATTGGGTTTCTGCGCAAGACACCGTGATGTCCTGGCAGTTGAGCACAGGCCCTATTTTGTCTACCAGCGTCACATTGCCCCAGCACTTGTTGCTTGTTTGGGGGTCTGTCACCCGGCATTGGTACGTTTTGCCGACATCGGCAGCGTTGAACAGGGCGGGAGTCCAGGGGCCATTTCCGAAAGGGACGGTTTTGTCTACCTCCACTACATACTGCGTAGGGCAGCCATAAGGCCCTCCTTCCAAAATTTCGTGTGCTGCAATGCCTCTAATACAGTCTGGATCCATCTCCACTGTTTCCGCAGGGCTGCAGGTCAACATGGTCCCGCCTCCGTTTTGCACCGTAATAGCAAAGGAGCAAGTGGCGGAATTGCCCGCCAGATCCGTAGCCAAAAACAGACAGACATTCACGCCAATGGGGAACGGGCTGCCCGAAGGAATGCCCGCAAGTTGGATGACGATGGCCGTGCCTTGGTCGTCGGTGGCCGTCACGGAATAGGCCAGCGCCGCATCGCACTTGTTGGGGGGCAGCACAATGGTTTGGGAGGGCGGGCAAGTGATCACCGGGTCCACGGTGTCCGCCAGGAATTCGGAATTCGGAATTGAGAATGCGGAATTCGGAATTGGGAAATGGGTCGCGGTGCCTTCCGCTTTCAACATTTTGGGCAATGAAAGGCCGCCAAAAAGATTGATGGCGAGAACTGAAAGCGAAAGGAGGAAAAATCGGTTCATAGCAAAAAGTTGGTTGGTGAGTAGGATTGGTTAAGGGAAATTGAGCTTGCTAAAATTGAGCCGATTTTGCGTTTTGGACAAAATTTTGCAGAAAAAAGAACGGGCTGCCCGCGCTTGGCGAGCAGCCCGTTCCGCAGGCATTACAAAGGAAGGTTGGGGCAAGGCTCCACCGATTCAATATGGCCCGTTCAGCCGCCCACTTTCCTGCGCATCTTCTTGGGCATAAGCCCTTTTTGCGTCTTGCCCTTTTTCTTCTTGGGCGCTTTCAGGCTGGACTCTGCCGGGCAGCCGCTTTTTTTGCTGCAAGCGGGCGCGGCCAAAGCCGCCGAAAAAAACAGCACGAACACCAATGGCCAACAACGGATGATTTTCATGGCTGGGTCAGTTTTTGCCTTTGCTTTTCTTCTTGGCATCTTTGTCAAAAAAATCGCCGGCGTGAGAGGCCTTCGGGCAGCCCACTTTCTGGCTGCAAGCGGGGGCAAGCACGGCTGCGGTAAAAATCAGCAACAGCGCAAGCGGGAAAAAACGAGATAATTTCATGGCAAATGTTTTTTAATGATGAACGAGGAACTATGAACTATGAACTGTGAACTATGAACGGGGGCTAAGAGCCTATCGAAAACTGGCCCTACGATACGTTTACTAAACCTCCAAGGTTTAGTAAACGTGGCTCCTTCAGCTGGTGAAAAGGAGCCATTCAACTGGCTGAAACCAATCCATCTAAACTTTCTAAACCACTCTAAACCGGCTATCGGCCCTCATTTCTGTGCTTGAGCGCGCGCCCGGAACCCTACGGCTTTTTCCTTCATGCCCAGCGCCTCGCATATTTCGGCCATGTCTTCGAGCGTCCTGATGTCCTCGTATTGGCGGTTGAGCGCGAACTCGAGGAAGTACAACGCAGTATTCCCGTCGTTCTTCTTTTTCCAGAAAAACTCGTAGCCCACACGGTGGCAAAACGCCATGTACTTCTCCGCATTCGAGCCATCGAGGTACTTCAGATAAGCAGTGAGGTTGGCGCGGAGGGTGTTGTTGTACGGTATTTTTTCCACCACATCCTCCGCCACGTGGAAGAACTTGTCGAGTTGGTGGTCAATGTCGAACCGCGCCGCCGCCACATTGAACTTCATGATCAAAGCCGCGCCATACGAGGGGTTTATCTCCAGCGAGCGCTTGATGTGCTGCTCCATTTCGCCCACCAATTGTTTGCGCACTTCGAGGTCCTTTTCGCCCGTGTATTTTTCTTCGTAAAGCCCTGCGGCATAGAAACAGTGAGAGCGGGCGCTGCCTTCCGAAACCACCACGGCAGTCCGGTTGAGCGTCAGGCCGCTCTGCCAATCAGGGATGCGCGTCACCACCCGATAAGCGCACAGCCCGGCCAACGCCGCAAAGGCAATCATGCCCAAAGGATAGGCTGCGTCCGGTTTTTCTTTGAGCCATTCGGGCAGTTTCCGGGCAAAAAACCAGCCCGCCAAAATGCAAAAGCCCACCGAGGGCATGTACACAAAACGCTCGTTCATAAAAGTCCCCACCGACACGAACAAGTTGGAAACAATGCTGAGCGTGATGAGAAAGAACAAAATGGCAAAGGCGGGGATGTTCCCTTTTTTGAATTTCCAAAGCGCCCACGCCGCCATGCCCACATAGAGCACCAGCGACAGCATAGCCCGCCAATCTGCCCAACTCACTTTCGGCACATGGTAAGGATAGTAGTCAATGGTGAGCGGGTGCGGCACAAAAAGGAGTTTGATGTACCAGCCGAGGGTGAGGAAAGTGGTCGCCATCTTCTCTCGGCCTGTCATGCCGAAGAAAGGGTTGTTCATCACATCGGTGTTGGACACGCCGTGGTTGAGCGTATAGCCCAGCGCGACATGGCGGACAGCGATGAAAACCACCGCAGCCGCCAAGAGCGGCAGCGCAGCATACAGGGCGCGCCCGGCAGAAACGGGGGTAAAAAACCACACCGCGAGCGGCACCACGGCCACAAACGTCAGCGCGTTTTCTTTGGCAAACATCCCCAGCAACAGCGACACGGCCGAAAGCGCGAGCCACCACCAGCCCTTGGTGTCAAAATATTTGAGCGTAGCCCACAAGGCTCCCAAGCCACCGAGCAAAGCCAGAATCTCGTCGCGCCCTTTGATGTTCGCCACACATTCCACGTGCAGCGGGTGCAGCACAAACAAAGCCGAAGCGATGAACGGCAGGCTGAAAAACCACCGCCCGCCTTCCCGGATGGGGAACAAGCCGAGCAAGATGCGGTACAACAGGATGCCCGTCAGGCCATACAGCAGCACATTGAAAAAGTGGCCAGAAGCCGGTTTGTTTAAGCCAAAAATCTCCGCCTCCATAGCAAACGTAGCGAGCGACAACGGGCGATAGCGGCCTCCTTCGAGCAAGAACTTTTGCTCCTTGAAATAGCCCATGAAACTATCGGTCGTGAAAATCTGGCGCAGCCCGCCAAGGCCCTTCTGCACATACTCGTTTTTCCAGATCACCATCTCATCGTCCAGCACATAGCCATAGCCGAGGCCGATGAAGTAAAGCCCAAAAGACAAAGCCATCAACACCAGCGCGGGCATCCAATGGCCGCGCCAAAAGCCGGGGCGAAAAGTGTCGGTGAGCAGCGCAGCAGGTGTTTGTTTTGGAGCAGCCTCTGTTTTTTTCGAGAGCGCGGGTTTGGGTTTGCTTTTAGCAGCCATGAGTAGAAGTCGAAAATTGAGTGGGCAAAAGTAGCAGATTCGGGCA
>JBJXFT010000001.1:0-5727 GCA_046155725.1 Saprospiraceae bacterium | reverse complement strand
ATAACTGAGCCATATTTTTGTTGAGTTTTGCCGCCCAAAAATATCTCGGTTATCCGCTTTTAAAGCCCTCTTTTTAACCGCTTACCCTGCTACCCGCCCGTTGCATTTGATTGTTGAATCTGCGTGATGAAAAAATTGTATTGACTTTAAGACCCCTCTCATACCCCTCTTAGCCTTAGTGTCCCTTAGTCCCTTAGTGTTTTAAAAAGAAACTCCTCTTAGTTGTAAAACCGCTTCGCGGAATTGCGCTCCCCTATCCTCATAGTTGATAAAAAGGTCGAACGAGGCACAAGCAGGAGAAAGCAAAACCGTATCGCCCTTTACCGCAAAACCCGCCGCCGCTTTCACCGCTTCTGCCGCACTCCGAGCCTCCGTCATCTGCTTTTTCATCACGCCGAAAACGGCGATTATCTTTGAATTATCCACGCCCATGCAAACAATGGCCTTCACCTTTTTTTTCACCAACTTCAAGAGCGGCGTGTAGTCGTTCCCCTTGTCTTGGCCACCGACGATCCACACCGTCGGTGTATCCATCGCCTGCAGGGCGTAGAAAACTGAGTCCACATTGGTTGCTTTCGAGTCGTTTATCCAGGTCACGCCGCCGATTTCGGCCACTCGTTCCAGGCGGTGCGGCGGCGGCACGAACGTGTTCAAACCTTCCTGAATCTTGCCCGAATCTGCTCCCAGCAACAGCGCGGTGCGGATGGCGCACACGGCGTTGAACATATTGTGGGGGCCGCGCAGGGTGCCGCGTGTCATGTCGAAAACCCTATGATTCCCACGTTCCCCACGAACACCCCCACGAACACCCCCACGAACATCCCCACGAACATCCCCACGAACATCCCCACGAGTAAACTCGTGGGCTGAGGGGGCCGCACCTTCCAATGTCCCCCTGTCGCTGCCCCCCCAGCCCACAGATTTATCTGTGGGGGGCATCGGGTGCATCGGGTGCATCGGGTGCATCGGGGGCACCGGGTGCATCGGGGGCATCGGGTGCATCGGGTACGCGGGCGGCACAGGAACACGAATCACCCCGTTTTTGAAAAACCCCTTGCGGATGGCGATTTGCCTGGCCTTAGTGACGAGGTGACTTGAAGTCACTCGGTCACTAACCACCGGGTCGAACCCATTGTAAATGAACTTGTCGCCGCGCCCCTGATTCATCGTCACCCGAAACTTCGACGCAGCATAGTTTTCCAACTTGTAATCATAGCGGTCCAAATGGTCGGGCGTGATGTTCAGTAGTACAGCGATTTTAGGTCGGAATTGCTGAATGTCGTCTAATTGAAAACTGCTTATTTCCAATACAAAAAGCCTTTTGTTATTGGAGTTTTGCTTTTGGCGAATGTCATCCAGTACCATGCGAGCAAATGAATTTCCCACATTCCCCCCCTTTCTCACGTTCAGCCCAGCGGTTTTCAAAAGGTGATACGTCAGTTCGGTCGTGGTCGTTTTTCCGTTTGAACCCGTGATGGCTACGATTTGGCAATTGCCCGCGTGACGGAATCCAAATTCAATTTCCCCAATCACGTTGATTCCTTTCGCCCGTACCGCCTTTATCACCTCGCTCTTTTCTGGGATGCCGGGGCTTTTGATGATTTCGTGGGCATTCAAAATCAAGTCCAGTGTGTGCTGGTTTTCTTCCCAAGCAATGCCCGCCGCGTCGAGTTCGGTTTTGTACTCCGTTTTTATCTGGCCTTTATCTGACACGAACACGTCATGGCCGAGCTGCTTGGCCAAAAGCGCCGCGCCTGTGCCGGATTCACCGGAGCCGAGTATGACGAGACGTTCATGCGCCCCATCCACTCCATCCGCTCCATAAATAAATTTATGGGGCGGGGCGACGCGCCGAGCCTTGCCCCCTTCGGTTATATGTCTCGTCTCTTTGTCCATGTTTTATGCCGCCCCTCAGCCCACAGATTTATCTGTGGGGATGTGGGATGTGGGATGTGGGATGTTTACCGTATTTTCAAAGTAATAATCGTCGCCACCGCCAGCAGAATCTGCACAATCCAGAAGCGGATAGAGATAGTCACCTCGTGGTAGCCTTTCTTTTGATAATGGTGGTGGAGCGGTGCCATCAGGAACACGCGCCTACCTTCCCCGTATTTCCGCTTAGTGTACTTGAAATACCAGACCTGAATAATCACCGACAGGTTTTCCACCAAAAACACGCCGCACAGCACGGGAATCAATAACTCCTTGCGGGTGACAATCGCCAATGCCGCGATGATACCGCCCAAGGTCAGGCTACCCGTATCGCCCATGAAAACCCGCGCGGGGTACACGTTGTACCACAAAAACCCAATGCAGCCGCCCAGCAAGCAAGCCGAGAAAACCACCAATTCGCTGCTGTACGGGATGTAGAAAATCTTCAAAAAATCAGCCGTCAGCGAGTTGCCGCTCAGGTATGCCAGCAGCCCCAGCGCAGCGATCACGATGGCCGACACCCCCGCCGCTTGCCCGTCCAGTCCGTCCGTCAGGTTGGCCCCGTTGCTCACCGCCGTGATGACGAGTATGACCATGATGAGAAAGAAAATCGAACTCAGGTCTCGTGCATTGTCGCCCAAAAACCACAGGAAGCGCGAGTAGTCCAGTTCGTTGTTTTTGAAAAACGGCACGTTCGTGATGGGTGCTTTCACGTACACCATTTCCTTGTAAGTGTTTGGCGCAGAGGGGTCTTTTACAAAGAGCGTCTCGGTAACCTCGTATCCTTTTTGGGCTGCCACTTCGGGCTCCATGCGCACCACCACCTCGTCGTTCATGAGCATCGTGAAACCCACGATGAGGCCAAGCCCTACCTGTCCCAGTATCTTGAACCGCCCTTTCAGCCCTGCTTTGTCCTTCTTGAAAACCTTGATATAATCGTCCAAAAAGCCGATGGCGAACATCCACACCGTGCAGAACAGCATGAGCAGGATGTACACATTGTCGAGCCGCGCCATCAATAGGCAGGGAATCAGCGTGGCCGCCACGATGATGATGCCGCCCATGGTCGGGGTGCCTGCTTTCGAGGTTTGCCCCGCGAGGCCGAGGTCGCGCACCGTCTCGCCGATCTGTGCCTTCCTGAGCCAGTCAATGATGCGCTTGCCAATGATCATCGAAATCAGCAGCGACAAGATCATGCCCACTCCCGCCCGGAACGAGATGAACTTGAACAAGCCCGCGCCCGGCAGGTCGTAATGTTCTTTCAGGTATTCAAAAAGGTAGGTCAGCATGGCTGTATAGTCGAATGATTCGATTTTTGGAGATTGAATCCGATTGGTTCGATTAAGAGTCAACGCTTGGGCGCAGTTCGTTTTTAAAAACCACTTTGCGTTGGCTACAACTTCCCGAAAGTTTTCAACTTTCGGGAAGTTGAGCCTCGTTTTCAAATTCGGTTTCGGGGCGATATTCCATCGCCCCGAAACCTGCTCAAAATCAAAATAGTAGTCCCTCCACTATTTTATCTGAAACGCGCCTGCCTGTCGGTAGGCAGGGATTGCGCGGGTTGGCGCAGATGCTCGCGGATGTTGCTGCTCTCAGGCCGAACTCTGGCCGTCACTTTTCCCCATTTTTCATCATCTCTTGGAAGTGCTTGGCTTTTAGTTCGGCACTGCGCTCGAAATTGTTGGCGGTCATCGGGTTGCTGCCGCTGCCAGTATCGGCGTAGGTCAGCACGGTGCGCCCGTTGGCTGCGTCCACCACATAGAACATAAGCAGCTCGGGGTAGCCAGTGGCCGACCAGCGCGTGACGGGGATGATGACCATCACATTTGTGCTTTTGGATGCCAGCGCTTTTTCGATCTCCGACTGGCCCACGATTTTGAAGGGATGCGGGTACACCGCGATGATCTTTTTCTCGCCCAGGCTCTTTTTGCCATTGGGAAACGTCACCAAATCGCGCCCCACCAGCAGGGTCTTTTTGCTCATGTCGGCGCCTTTTATTAGCACAGGCTGGTTCACCTGTACGCCTCTGGTATTGGTCGAAGCGGCGGTCAGGTCGGTGTGCATGTAGTGCAAGCCGAACGACAGATCGGAGCGGGTCAGCACGGCGTGTTGAGAAAGGAAAAAGCCGACAAACTCCAGCGCCCGGTGTTTCAGGTAATCGCCCGGCAACACCATTTTGCCAAGTTTTTTGTCCATTTTCATCTTCTCTTCTTGTTGCATGGCCCACTGTTCACGGGGTGTCCAGTAGTTTTTCCATTGCGAAAGGGCAAAGATGTCGAGGCTGCCCTGCTCGTCGTGGTTGACCAAAAACTTATCAAAGTCGAGGGCGTCGGCCTTCTTTTTCAGCTTTTGCAAGGCGGTTTCGGCGAGCATTTCGTCCGTATCGCCGGTGGCGATGACAAAGGTGTTGGTGGGGTTCGCGCCGTCTTCGCGGAGTTTTTCCATCTCTGCGCGGGTTTTGAACTGAACGGCGTTGAGCGTCCACTGGGCTGCAAAAACTTCGCGGAGATTGGTGTTGAAATCTGCCACCGCCTGACGGTAGGCTTCAGCCAGCGCAGCATTGCGGGCGAGTTTTTCTACCGTGCGCGGCTGCTCGGAGGCGAGCATAACGTACACGCTGGAGGAGTTTTTGAAGTCTGCCGCACGGTCTTTCTCCACAAACGCGACTTGTGCAAACGCGATGCTGGCCGAAAAAAAGAGGAGGAAAAAAGGTAGTGCTTTCATAAAAAATCATTGTTCAAAATACTTCAAAATCAATTGCTTGTCGTCAAAGGGGTATTTCACCCCATTGATGTCTTGGTACTTTTCGTGGCCTTTCCCTGCTATCAGAATCACGTCGTTCGGGCCGGCGAGCCGGATAGCCGTTTTGATGGCTTGCTCGCGGTCTTGGATCGTGAGCGTTTTGCGCAAACCTTCTGCGTCCAGCCCTGCTTCCATGTCTCGCAGTATTGCCGCTGGGTCTTCGGTTCGGGGGTTGTCGCTGGTCAGGATGAGTTGGTCGCTGAGCCGGGCGGACACTTGGGCCATGATGGGGCGCTTGGTCTTGTCGCGGTCGCCGCCTGCGCCGGTCACGGTGATGACGCGGGAGCTTTTCTTTTTCAATTTGGCGATGGTTTCCAGCACTTTTTCGAGCGCGTCGGGGGTGTGGGCGTAGTCCACGATGCCGATGCAACCGGGATTTGCGGGGTGGGCGAGATGGTCGAATCGGCCTTCTGCGCCGGGCAGGTTGCTTAGGGCAGTCAGTATCTCAGACTTTCCAAGTCTTAAAGACTTGGAAAGTCTCGGTACGAGCGTCGCCACCGAGTATGCCGCCGCGAGGTTGTAGGCGTTGAATTCGCCAATCATCCGGGCGTGGATTTCTGTGCCGTCCAATTCCAAATGCAATCCTTCGAGGCTGTTTTCTATGATTTTTGCTTTGAAGTCGGCGGGCTTTTTCAGGCCGTAGGTATGTTTGGCAGCATGAGTGTTTTGCAACATCAGCGCGCCGTTTTTGTCGTCGGCATTCGTGAGGGCAAAAGCGGTTTTTGGCAAATCATCAAAGAACTTCTTCTTGGCATCCCGGTATTCGGCGAAGGTTTGGTGATAGTCGAGGTGGTCGTGCGTGAGGTTGGTGAACACGCCGCCCGCGAACCTCGCCCCGGCAATCCTGCGCTGGTGCACGGCGTGGCTGCTGATTTCCATGAACACTTGGCTGCAACCCGCATCGGCCATCTTTCGGAGCAATTCGTGCAGCCGCACCGCATCGGGCGTAGTGTGGGTGCTCGAAACCACCTCCTCCCCTACCCTGTTCTCCAC
>JBJXFT010000458.1:0-8050 GCA_046155725.1 Saprospiraceae bacterium | reverse complement strand
ACGGCACGGTGTTCGGTGCCGCGTTTGGCGGCATCCCTGCCGATAGGATTGGCCGCAAAAAGACCCTGCTCTGGATCGGCATCTTGTTTTTCGTGTCGGCCATTGGCGCGGCGGTGGCGCAGGATGTGTATACGTTCATGCTCTTCCGCTTCATCGGCGGGCTGAGCATCGGGGCCTCTTCGGTGGTCGCGCCCGTGTACATTTCCGAGATCGCGCCGCCGAAATACCGGGGACGAATGGTCATTTCATTTCAGGTCAATATCGTGCTTGGCATCCTCTTGGCCTACGTTTCCAACTACCTGCTCTCTGGCGTGGGCGGCGAAAATGATTGGCGCTGGATGCTCGGCATCGTGGCTCTGCCTTCGCTGGTTTTTAGCCTCATGGTCTTGGTCACGCCCGAAAGCCCGCGCTGGCTCATCCTGCACAAAGGCGACGAAGCCACCGCCCGCCAAGTGCTGGCACTCACCGACCCCGAAGTGGACAAGGCCGTGGAAGAAATAAAGGCTTCCGCAAAAGCCGAAAAGGGCGCAGGCAGCGAGTCTTTTTTCTCCAAAAAATATTCTTGGATCATCCTTCTCGCATTCCTGTTTGCGTTTTTCAACCAAGTGTCTGGCATCAACGCGGTCATCTATTACGCCCCCCGCATTTTTGAAATGACCGGGCTGGGCAAAGACAGCGCGCTGCTTTCCACGGCGGGCATCGGGGTGGTGAACCTGCTTTTCACCATCTTGGGCTGGTATCTGATTGACCGTTTTGGTCGGCGCACCCTGATGTACATCGGTTCGGTGGGCTACATCGTGTCGCTCGCGCTCATCGCCATGTCGTTCTACACCGAGTCGTACGCGAACGTGCCGCTCTACATTTTTGCCTTCATCGCCAGCCACGCCATCGGGCAGGGCGCGGTGATCTGGGTGTTCATTTCGGAGATATTCCCCAACTCCGTCCGTGCATCGGGCATGGCTTGGGGGTGCCTGACGCACTGGGTTTTCGCGGCGCTGATCGCCAACGTGTTCCCCATGTTTTCCGCCCAATACGGCGGCGGCCCCATCTTCGCATTCTTTAGCATCATGATGGTTTTCCAATTGATCTATGTGTGGCGCATGATGCCAGAGACGAAGGGCGTGTCACTGGAAGATTTGCAAAAACGGCTGGTGAAGTAGTAGGTTAATGTATCGGCTGCTTCACCAGCCGATGAATCCACTTAGGAACGTTACGGCGACTAAAGTCGCCGGTACATTTTTTTCCAAAAACGGTGTTCTGTGGCATACAAAAACAAACAAGCAAACTCGCTTTGAGAGATCTTTTCAAACTCACCCCCCTCCTCCTGCTTTTGGTCGGCTGCGATTTCAAGCAGCCCACCAATGCCCTTTTCGAGGCCGTCCCTTCTGCCAAAACAGGCATCCGCTTCACCAATACGGTGACGAACTCGAAGGAACTCAACATCTTCAATTACCGCAATTTCTACAACGGCGGCGGGGCTGCCATCGGCGACGTGAACAACGACGGCTTGGCCGACGTGTTCCTCACGTCCAACATGGGCGACAACAAACTGTACCTGAACAAGGGCAATTTTCAGTTTGAAGACATCACCGAAAAAGCGGGCGTGGCCGGCAAAAAATTCTGGAGCACGGGCGTGGTGATGGTGGACATCAACGCGGATGGCTGGCTCGACATCTACGTTTGCAACGCCGGTTACAAACAAGGCGAGAAACCTGAGAACGAACTTTTTATCAACCCCGGCCCCCTTCCCGAGCACTCGGGAGAGGGCTGGGATGGGGTTTTTACTGAACGCGCTGCCGAATACGGCCTCAACGAAGACGGCTACACCACCCACGCGGCGTTCTTTGATTACGACCTTGACGGAGATTTGGACTGCTATATTTTGAACAACAGTTTCATGCCCGTCAACACGCTCAACAACAGCAACAACCGCGAACTCTACGCCAAAGACTGGCCGGTGAAAGATTTCCTGAAAGGCGGTGGCGACAAATTGCTCCGCAACGATGGCCCCCCCCTGTCCCCCCAAAAGGGAGGAGGGCATACCGGAGGCTTCGTAGATGTCTCCAAAGAAGCGGGCATCTACGGCTCGCTCATCGGCTTTGGCCTCGGTGTCACGGTCGGCGATGTGAATGGCGACCTCTGGCCCGACATTTATGTTTCTAACGACTTCTACGAACGCGACTACCTCTACATCAACGAAGGAAACGGCACGTTCAAAGAAGAAATCGAAAGCCGCACCGAGCACATGAGCCTCGCCTCCATGGGCGCCGACATGGCCGACATCAACAACGACGGCCTCCCCGAAATCTTCACCACCGAAATGCTCCCCAGCGATGAAAAGCGCTTGAAGACTACCACCTCCTTTGAGAATTACAACATCTACGCGCTCAAAGAGAAACAGGGGTTCTATCACCAGTACATGCACAACAACCTGCAACTCAATAGCCCCCCCCAGCCCCCCCAAGGGGGGGGGAGCGGCACGATTCCGGGGACTAAGAGCGAAGCCTTTCTCCCCCCCTTGGGGGGGGAGGGGGGGGCATTCCGCGAAATCGCCCACTACGCAGGCGTGGCCGCCAGCGACTGGAGTTGGGGTGCGCTGATGTTCGATGCCGACAACGATGGCTGGCGCGACATCTACGTGTGCAACGGGATTTACAAGGACGTGATTGACCAAGATTTCATTGACTTTTTCGCCGACGAGATTATCCAGAAAATGGCCCTCACGGGCAAAAAAGAAGACATCGAAACCGTGATTGACAAAATGCCCTCGAACCCGATACAGAACAAAGCGTTCCGAAACCGGGGCGATTTGACCTTCGAGGACATGGGCGAAAAATGGGGGTTTGGGCTGCCCACCTTTTCCAACGGCGCGGCTTATGGCGACCTCGACAACGACGGTGACCTCGACCTTGTGGTAAACAATGTGAACATGGAGGCCCTCGTGTACCGAAACAAATCCGAATCGGTGCAGCCTCAAAACCACCACCTCAGCGTCCTGCTCAAAGGCTCTGGGCAAAACACCTTTGCCGTCGGCTCCAAGGTTTTCGTCCATCGCGGCAAAGAAATCCAAAGCACCGAACTCATCCCCAGCCGGGGCTTTCAGTCGTCGGTGGATTACAAAATAGTGTTTGGCCTGAGCCAATTGGCCGCCGTGGATTCCGTAGTGGTCGTGTGGCCTGACCGAAAGAAAACCGTGCTGGCGAATCCGCCCATTGACCAATTGCTGACGCTTGAGCACCGTGGGGCCAATCGCACGGCAAGTTCAAAAATCTACACCTTTGATTCAAAAAGCAGGTTTTTTGAAGAAATGGCTGCACCATTTCAGACGCACCGGGAAGATGGGTTTGTCGATTTTTACCCCGAAGGGCTGTCGTACAGAATGGTGTCGCGCGAAGGGCCAAAGGCCGCCGTGGGCGATGTAAATGCCGATGGGCTGGAAGATGTGTTCCTCTGCGGAGCGGCGGGGCAAGCAGGGCAATTGTACCTGCAGACCAAGAGCGGCTTTGCGCAAAGCGACCGCGCCACGTTCGAGGCCGATTCCAGTTTTGAGGATACTGCCGCCCTGTTTTTTGATGCCGATGGCGACAAGGATTTAGACCTTTTTGTCGGCTCGGGCGGCAACCAGCACGAAACCGCCTCGCGGCTCATGCAAGACCGAATCTATGTCAACGACGGCAAAGGCCACTTCACGCTCAACCCATTTGGCCTTTCGGTCAATGGCTTCAACACTGCCGTGGCTGTCCCGCTCGATTTCGATGCTGATGGCGACATCGACCTTTTCGTGGGCAGCCGCAGTGTGCCGGGGCAATATGCCGTGCCGCCGAGACATTTTTTGTACGAAAACGACGGCACGGGAAAACTCAAAGACGTGGCAAAAACCGCTGCGCCAGACCTGAAAGCCATCGGAATGGTCACGGATGCGATGCTGGTGAATGTGCTGGGCGACTCAAACACGGAACTCGTGGTGGTGGGCGAATGGATGACCCCGCAGGTGTTCAGCATCGAAAACAAAGGGCTGAAAAAAGTCAAGACCGACCTCAGCCAATACTCTGGCTGGTGGTATGCTGTGCAAGCCGACGACGTGGACGGCGACGGCGACCAAGACCTCGTGCTCGGAAACCGGGGCGAGAACTTCTACTGCGCGGGCAGCCTCGAAGAACCTCTCAAAATCTGGGTCTGGGACTTCGACGGCAATGGCACCATCGAAAAAATAATGACCCGCACGGTGGCCGGCAAGGACGTGACCATCGCCCTGAAAAAAGAACTCACGAGCCAAATCCCCAGCCTGAAAAAACAAAACCTCAAGCACGCGGACTTTGCCCAAAAGTCCATCCAAGACCTGTTCCCGGCAGATGTCATGCAAAAAGCGATGATGCGCGAAGGCAATTATTTCAAGTCAGTAGTAGCGCTCAACGACGGCGGCGGCAAATTCCACCTCGTGCCGCTCCCCAAGGAAGTGCAGTTTTCCTGCGTGAAAGCCATCCACTTCACCGACCTCGACGGTGATGGCAAGCGCGACCTTTTGCTGGGCGGCAACGACGCGGGCTTCATGCCGCAGTTCTCCAAATTGGACGCAAGTTTCGGCCACACCCTGCTCAACCAAGGCGGTGGCAATTTTGAATGGGTGCCCAACCACGCCTCCGGCTTTTATCTGCGCGGCGACGTGAAGCAGATTTTTGAACTCAAAAAAGGAGGAGAACCCTGGCTCGTCGCGCTCCTGAACGGCCAGAAGGCGAGGGCTTTTAAACCCGCGGCTCAGAACCACATTCAGGGGAAGTGAGATCCATACCGCTCATTTTTACACACAAAAGCAACACACCATGCGCCATGCAAGGCCAATAGCAACCACATTTTCAATCCTCCTCGCTCTCGCCGCGCTTTCCAACTGCAACAAAAAAGAAGCCGCCGGCACTGCCCAATTCCAACTGTTGCGCAAGGCCGATACCGGGCTTGATTTCGAAAACCTGCTCAAGCCCTCGCTCCAGTTCAACGCCCTGACGTACATGTATTTTTACAACGGTGGCGGCATAGCCGCGGGCGACTTCAACAATGATGGCCAGATTGACCTCTATTTCACCAGCAATATGGGCGAGAACAAAATGTTCCTCAACCAAGGCGGGTTGAAATTCAAGGACATTACGGCGCAAGCCGGCATTGCAGGGCATACCAGCGATGATACAGGTGGCGAAGTTTGGTGGAATACGGGGGCATCTGTCGTGGACATCAACAACGATGGCCTGCTCGACATCTACGTCAGCCAAGTCGGCAATTTCCTCAACATCAAAGGCCGCAACCAACTTTTCGTGTGCCAGGACATACACAACGGCATCCCGAGCTATGCCGACGAAGCAATCCCCTACGGCCTCGACCTTGTGGGCTTTGGCACCCAAGCCGCCTTCTTTGACTACGACCTTGACGGCGACCTCGATATGTACCAACTAAACCACTCGGTACACGCCAACGGCACATTCGGTCAGAAAAAAACATTCGAAGGAACGCAGCACCTGCTTGCTGGAGATAAGCTAATGGAAAATCAGGGCGGGAAATTTGTAGATGTCACCGTAAAATCGGGCATCAAAAGCACCGTCATCGGGTACGGCCTCGGCATCGTGACGGGCGACGTGAACAATGATGGCCGGCCAGAGATTTACATCGGCAACGACTTTCACGAGGACGATTATCTCTACATCAACACCCTCCCTGTTGGGGAGGGCCGGAGCCGGGCCTTCAAAGATGTGCGCACCGATGCCATCCAGCACACCAGCAAATTCTCCATGGGCGTGGATATGGCCGATGTGAACAATGACGCTTGGAGCGAAATCTTCTCGCTCGATATGCTCCCGGAAGACCCAAAAATCCTCAAAAGTTCGCTCGGCGACGACGAGTACGGGGTTTATCAATTCAAACTCGGCTACGGCTACGGCATCCAATATGCCCGCAATACCTTGCAGAAAAACAACGGCGACGCGGTTGCTTCGGGCCAATCGCCGACATTCAGCGAGGTCGGGATGTTCGCTGGCGTACATGCAACCGACTGGTCTTGGGCCACGCTGTTCCTGGATTTTGACAACGACGGGGACAAAGACCTGTTCGTAGCCAACGGCATTGAGCGGCGTATGAACGACATTGACTACGCAAATTCGAGGATGGAAAATGAAGACCTGCGCATCAAGCAGGCAAACTCTTTTTTGGAAGAAGAGGATATGGCGGCAATAGAGAAAATGCCCGAAATCAAAATCCCAAACAAGTTTTTTGGCAACAGGGGCCGTTTCAACTTTGAGGACCTCGCCAAACAGATCAAAGGCAATGTGCCTTCATTTTCAAATGGCTCCATCTGCGCCGACCTTGACAATGACGGCGATTTGGACCTGGTGTCAAACAACCTTGAGGACGAGCCTTTTCTTTATCAAAACCTCGAAACCGAAAACAAAACCCCTAATCGGGACTACCTCTCGCTCCATCTGAAAGGCCCGCCCGCCAACCGTTTTGCCGTAGGCGCAAGAGCGGTGGTTTTCAAAAAGAACGGCGAAAAAATCAGCGGAGAAAACTTCCCCGTGCGCGGCTACCAATCCAGCGCGGTGACTCCGCTCCATCTCGGCATCGGCGACCGAGCGTTGGTGGATTCGGTCGTCCTGATTTGGCCCGACCAAAGCTGCCAACGGCTATCCGATTTGAAATTCAACAGCCGCCAAAACCTTGTCTGGCAGCCTGGGCTGCCCGTTTTTGACTTCTCTCTCTTGCGCCAAAAAGCAGTTTCACCCTACCCTTTCAACGACATCTCGAAAAAATCGGGGCTGAGTTTCGAGCACCTCGAAAACCCATTCGTGGAATTCAACCGCGAAAGCCTCATCCCCCACATGGTTTCAGCCGAAGGGCCTGCGCTCGCGGTCGGAGATGCCAATGGGGACGGGCTGGAAGATGTGTTCTTTGGTTCTTCCAAAAAAGTCAAGAGCGCCCTGTATTTTCAAAAACCCGACGGCACGTTTTTTCAAAAAACACCTGCCGCTATTTTGCAAGACAGCGTTTTTGAAGACGTGGATGCCGTTTTTGCCGACCTCGAAAATGATGGCGACCTGGACCTCGTGGTAGCTGCCGGGGGCAACGAATGGCGCGGCACGGACGAGGCCATGAAGCAACGCGCCTACCTCAATGACGGGAAAGGAAACTTTCAGCGCATGGATTTTCCCGGTCTCTACATGACTGCTGCCTGCGTGCTGCCTTGCGATTTCAACAATGACGGCCTCGTAGATTTCTTCTTTGGCGCACGCGCTTTGCCCTGGAACCACGGCCTCACGCCCAGCTCAGCCCTGATGCTCAACAAGGGCAATGGGCAATTTGAAGACGTAGCCGAAAAAATCGGCGGCGGAATGCAACAGGCAGGCATGGTAAAAAATGGCGCGTGGGCTGACATGGATGGAGACGGCGACGATGATTTGCTGCTGGCCATCGAGTGGGAGCCGCTCACAGTTTTCTTGAACAATCTTACTCCCTCCCCCAATGGGGAGGGCCGGGGTGTGGCCTTTCAAAAAACGCCAATCAACGATCTCTCCGGCTGGTGGAATTTTGCCTTGCCCCACGACTTCGACGGCGACGGCGACCTCGATATTTTGGCTGGAAATTTGGGTCAAAACTCAAAACTAAAACCCACCCGCGAGCAGCCCGTCAGGATGCACATTTCTGATTTTGACAACAACGGGCAAGTGGAGCCAATCCTGACATACTTCGTGAAAGGCCAAGAAATCCCCTTCAGCAACCATGCGGAGATCATGAAACAATTGCCCTCGCTGAAGAAAAAATTCCTGTACGCCAAGGACTTCGCCAAGGCAAGCGTGCCCGAAATTTTTGGCAAAGACAAACTCGCCAAGTCTGTGCTGCGAGAAGCCAACACGTTCAGCAGCATGTATTTTGAAAACACGGGCGGTCTGAATTTCAAAGCACATCCCCTGCCCGACGAACTCCAATTCTCCACGCTCAATGCCTACGCGCTCGCCGACCTCGATGGCGATGGGAAAAACGAGATCGTTCTGGGCGGCAACTTTTACGAGTGCAA
>JBJXFT010000457.1:0-11633 GCA_046155725.1 Saprospiraceae bacterium | reverse complement strand
GTAAAGACACCCTCCGTGGAAACGGTTATGCTCGGGCCAGTTTCGCCATTTGACCAAAGTACCGTACAGTCTGGGCAAACATCGTTGGCCGCAAGCACGACCGATTCACCGGGACAAAGCACCGTGGTGCCTAAGGCCGATAGCAGCGGGGAATCAGGTATGGCTTTCGTACTGACAGAAATTAAGTTGGAGGCCGGGCTTTCGCCGCAAATGTTGCTGAAGAGGGCTGTAAAGACACCCTCCGTGGAAACGGTTATGCTCGGGCCAGTTTCGCCACTTGACCAAAGCACCGTACAGTCTGGGCAAACATTGGTAGCCGCAAGCACGACCGATTCACCGGGACAAAGCACCGTGGTGCTTAAGGCCGATAGCAGCGGGGAATCAGGTATGGCTTTCGTGCTGACAGAAATTAAGTTGGAGGCCGGGCTTTCGCCGCAAATGTTGCTGACGAGGGCTGTAAAGATGCCCTCTGTGGAAACGGTTATGCTCGGGCCAGTTTCGCCATTTGACCAAAGCACCGTACAGTCTGGGCAAACATCGTTGGCCGCAAGCACGACCGATTCACCGGGACAAAGCACCGTGGTGCCAGATGCACTGATGGTCGCTGCGCTGGGCAAAGTTTCCGTGGTAATAGTGACCGGGTTGGAGCTGGGGCTATCTCCGCAAGTATTGTTGATTAGGTCGCTTACCGTAGCGGTATAGGTGCCTGGAATGGAAACCATGATATTTGCTCCGTTCTCGCCGTTCGACCAATTCACCGTGCAACCCGAACACACATTGCCTGCGGAGAGCATGACCGATTCGCCTGAGCAAAGTGCCGTAGCACCCGAGGCGGTGAGCATGGGCGCAGCGGGCGCGGTATTCACAATGGCTGCTGCAGCCACTCGGTCACTTTCGCAACGTTCAAGGGTTTCTACTACAATGTCGTACAGGTAGTAGTAATAATCCAAGCCAGCGGAGGAGGATTTGATCTGCATCACTCCAGGGATGGAATAGGGGTAGTTTGCACCCGAATTGTTTCGATACAAATTGGCCGGGCTGATGCACGAAATTTGCAGGTCTGCACCCTGGGGGATGTCTAAATCCAAAGTGATTCTATTTTCCCCATCGTCCACAAAGACTGTTTTATCAAGCAACACATTCCCATCGGCATCCCGCAATTGGAAGGTTCGATTATTGGCCCCGGTGGCATACACGGTGGCAGATTTTAGGCGAAAAGGCTTTGCTGCATCTAAGATTAAATATTGATCCCCGGTATGATCGCCGCCACCGCCAATGTTGTTGGAAGTAGGCCCTACATAAACTGACGACAAGAAATCGCTGCTGGCGCTGGTGTAGAAGCTGGTCGTTTGGGCAATTGTTGTAGTGAACACATCGCCCGTGAAAAACGGCTGGGTGTCTGAAGAAGAGGCGTACCAATTGATTTGCTCTCCCGGCTGCCCCGTTGCTTGGAGGCTCACTTCTCCTGCGTCGCAACGCTCCGCATTGACCACGGCGGGCGAGGATGGGCCAACAAGTGCAATGTAATTGGCCTCTTCAAGGTTGCTTTCTCCCACAGCATTGGAGGCTTTCAGCTTTACCGTATAAGTGCCGCTCCCGCTAAATGCGACCGTCGGATTTTGCTGAGCGGAGGTAGCGGGCGTACCGCCTTCAAAAGTCCATTCCCAAGCGGTAGGGCTGTTGGCGGATTGGTCTGTGAAATTGACGGTCATTTCCCGGCAACCTTGGCGTAGGTCAGCCGTGAAGGCTGCCACGGGGACCAGGGGCTGATACAAGGGCGATTCCCACAGGCCCCGGCCGTATGTGCCGGCGAAAATGGTATTGGACACATAATTTATCTCCAATTCATAGACCCGCGCATTGGGCAAGCCATCAAAAAAGCCGACCCATTGGCCGGCCAAGTTGTCGTTGGTATAAGACACATAGCCAAAGCCGCCGACGTAGATACCGTTTTTGCCTGTGTTTTCCCATGCCGCACAATACTTGGAGCCAGCAGGCAAGCCCGTGCCAATACTCGTCCAAGTAGTACCCGCATTGATAGAGTGATACACTCCGGAGGATGTTACGATCAGCAGCCGCTGTGGGTTTTGTGGGTGTACGGCGATATAACTGATGCCGCTCGTGCCCCATCCTGAAGCGGTGGTCGTCCAAGTGCCGCCGCTGTTGGCAGTGGTGAATAATGAGGAGCCACGGGAAACATAAATACGCTGGTTGCTGGAGGGGGCAAGTTTCATCTGGTTCATGTTCCCATTGTCAAAGTTGGAAATTTTTGTCCAGGTGCTCCCATTGTTCGTGGTCTTCCACACATCGGCGAAGGCGGCATAGATTATGTTGGATATTTGGGGGTCTTGTTCAAAAGGTGTCACCCAGGCCCCCTCATCCACGCCCGGAGGCTTGGAAATGGAACTGCGCGTAGTGCCTTGGTTGGTGGAGCGGTACATAGAGCCGTTTTGAGAAGTACCGTACAAATTGTTGGCGTTGTTCCAGCTCACAAAGGTTTCCATGCCATCGGCACCGAGCCAGTCCACCCAGGCTCTATTGGCGCCGCGCATCACGCTGGTGCCATTATCCTGAGATCCGCCAGACACCACGTTGGGATTGGTTTTCGAAACGCCTATTTTGTAAAACTCCCGAATGCCGAGGCCAGAAGTGCGATCTACAAAGCTCGCAGCCCCGTCGGTACTGGCATACAAGCCCCCGTCTGTGCTAACGTACAGGGTATTACCCACGAATTTCAGGATGTTTATGTCTGCATGGTTGTAGCCAACGCCAAGCGAGGCGGCAGTGCCAGGTGTCCAATAGGAAGTGAGGAAAAAGAATTCGCCCCCATCAATAGATTTCCAGGTGTGAACGCCCCCAATGTGTACCTCATCGGCATCTGTGAGGCTAACAGCCACATCCATGTTGCGGGGTGCTTGGCCGCTATCGTCGTCGCCGGTTTCACTGTATCCAAAATAGTTGATTTCGCTACCGTCAATGAGTTTACTGAAGGAGGCTCCGCTGTTGGTAGATTTATAGAAACCACCAAATACGCCACCATTTGACTCCAGCACATACACTACATTGGGATTTGCCGGCGACACCGCCATCCTTTTGTAGTTATTGTTAGCAGTGCCAAAACCGCCAATTGGGGAGAACGAATTGCCGCCGTTGGCAGAGCGATAAACCGAAATGCCGGAAAAATAAATCGTGTTCGGATCGCCGGGTTTGAACTCCACATCGTAGCCCGGTACACCACTGGCACCAGGCACGGCACTCCAACTGCTCCCACTATTGATAGAAACAAACAGGCCATCGGACTCGGACACAGCATAGACGACGTTGGGATCGGTCGGGTGGAATTGAATGCGGCTGACCCGTCCGTTTCCTTGGACGTTTCCTGTTGTATTCCAGCTCGCCCCTCCGTCCGTGGAACGGTAGATTCGGCCCGAAGTGCTTCCCCACAGATAAGTGTCGCTATTGTAAGGTGAAATTTCCAGCCCGTACACGTCCACCGTACTGAACTCGTCAGCAATGGGCGTCCAGTTGTTACAGCCATCGAGGGTTTTCCAGACGCCTCCGGTAGGGCTGCCTACGATAAGGTGGTTGGGATTGTTTGCGGCGATACCTACGGAGGTAATGCGTCCCACACCGGGGCTCCAACTGGAAGTGGCGTTCCAATAAGTGGGTCCGAGCTGGTGCCAGCCACCCGCTAAGCCCTTGGATTCGATCTGTTGGTGTTGCGATTCGCTTCGCCGGTAATCGCGGGCGCGTTTGGCCAGTTCAAAGTTGGAGGTCTTAATGCCTGTGTCCTCCAGCTCCATCAAGGCCACGTATTCCCAACGCTTGTATGGTGTATAACCGCTCCCTCGCTCCCTTCCGACGATGTCGAAATGGGCCTCCGCCTCTTGTTGGATTTCTGTGATAGGGTAAGTTCCCGCCTCGATCATTTCGAGGTATTTCTGAGCGGAGGCGGTAACAGCGAGTAGCGCAAAAGCAGGCAGCGCGAGTATCCGAAGGTGCATAATGATTGGTTTAGGTGCTGAAAAATTACGCAAACAAAGGTACAAAGTTGGAGTGTAACGTCGGCAGGGTTTCAAACCCTGCCGACGTTGTAAAAAAAAAGCCGACAACAAACCCATCGGCTCGTTGTCGGCTCTCATAACGTCGGCAGGGTTTCAAACCCTGCCGACGTTGTGGCTATTTCTTCTTTCCCCACTCCGCGATGCTCTTTTCGTTCATGCGCGGGTAATCTTCGTTGCCTTCCTTCTTGGCCAGTTCGGTGCTTTTTTCAGCCACCATGATGGCATCCTTGTAGCGGCCCAGTTCGCCGAGGATGTTTGCTTTGAGGCGCAGGATCCAGAATTTGTCGCCGCCTTTTTCCAGCGCCTTGTCCACCCAAACCAAGGCTTGGGCCATGTCTTTTTTCTCCTCGTAGTAGTAGCGGGCGGCAGCGTTGTAGTCGCCTGCGCCGGGGCCAGACATCGTGGCTTCGATGGCTTTCAGCACCTTGCTGTCTGTGTCGGTAGTGATGGGCACCACCACTTTGGTGTATTCCCAGATGATTTCGAGATCGCCCCCGTTGTTGCGCAAATTGTTGATGTTCATCGTAAGCGTTTCCACCAAATCGCGGATGGGGAGCGACGTGACGGTGACGCGGGCTTGCACATCTTCCTCCTTGAAATCCTTGGGCTCAGGCGTTCCCCAATACGTGGTGTTCTTGTAGAAAATGACTGTCCACTCTTTTTCGCCTGGGATGGTGTAGAGGGCATAGGTGCCTTTGGGCAGGGGCATTCCAGCCACTTTCGCGTCTTCAGATACGGTTACTTTGGTGCTGGCATTGGCGCCGGTGCGCCACATCTCGCCAAACGGCACGAGGTCGCCAAACACTTTGCGGCCTTTGGCGCTGGGGCGGGAGTATTCCACGTCCACTTTGATGAGGCCCACTTCTTGGCTGATTTTGCCCGTGGGGCTGGGGGCTGGGGTTTTGATTTGTGCGTTGGCGGCGGTGAATGCCGCGAGAAAGGCTGTCAGAAATAAGACTTTTTTCATGCTTAAAAATTTTTTGGCTGAAACAAACACAGGGCGAAATGGTTGAACCGTAGTCCAACGCTGCAAAAATCAAGAACTTTAAGGAAAACCCTGAAGGGGTTTTTCTTAAAGTGGAAAAGTAGGATTAGGCTCGAAAAACGCACCACTGCAACCATTCAACCATGTTCCGCGAAACGATTTCGCGTCACGTTTTTTAACCATAAACAAACTCAAATCTTATGTGGAAAAACAGCATTTCCCTCGCCGCCCTTTTGATTCTTGTGATGGCTTGTCACAAGACAGCGTTCACCGGGCGCAAATCCCTGAACCTCATCCCCAACCAGCAACTCAACCAAACCAGTTTTGCCGAGTACCGCCAATTCCTGAGCGAAAACAAGCCCCTGACGTCGGGCAGAGACGTTGACCTCGTGCGCCGCGTCGGCAACGACATCAAAGCCGCCACCGAGGTGTATTTCAAAACGAAAGGATTGCAAAGCCAACTCAAAGATTTTGCTTGGGAGTTCAACGTGGTGGACGACCCTTCGGTGAATGCCTTCTGTATGCCCGGCGGCAAAGTCATCGTGTATACCGGCATCCTGAAAGTGACGCAGAACGAAGACGCGCTGGCGGTGGTGATGGGGCACGAAATCGCTCATGCCATCGCCAATCACGGCAACGAGCGCGTGAGCCAAGGGCTGGTGGCGCAACTCGGCCTTACCACGCTCGACCTCGGCCTCGCCATGTCGAAAAAGCCTGAGCAAACCCGCAGCCTCATCATGGCTGCCGCCGGTGCGGGCGCACAATTGGGCGTTCTGCTCCCGTTCAGCCGCAAGCACGAGTCGGAAGCCGACGAAATCGGCCTATACTTGATGGCTATGGCTGGCTACAACCCCAACGAGGCCGCTCCGTTCTGGGGCCGTATGAGCAAAGCGGGCGGTGGCTCGCGCCCGCCAGAGTTCCTCAGCACGCACCCCGACCCTTCCAAGCGCAGCGACAAATTGAAATCGCTGGTGCCAAGAGCGAAGGCTTTCGCCAGCCGTTACCCCGTGCCGGGGAGCTCCAAGCGGAAATGATGCGATGAAAGACAACTTCTCCGCCCGCTCCGCCGACTACGCCCAATTCCGGCCTGTGTACCCGCCGCAACTGTTTGATTTTCTTTTTGAAAATTGCCAAAACTTTGACTGCGCTTGGGATTGCGCCACCGGCAATGGCCAAATCGCCACTGTGCTTGCCGAGCGCTTCGCACAAGTAGAGGCCACCGACATCAGCGAGAACCAGTTGAAAAACGCGCTCCTCAAACCCAACATCCGCTACCGATTGGGTCGGGCAGAAGCGACGGATTTTTCAGACCATTCGTTCGATTTGGTGACGGTGGGGCAGGCGGCGCACTGGTTTGATTTCGAAAAATTTTACCCTGAAGTCCGCCGGGTCTTGAAGCCCGGCGGGTTTCTTGCGCTCGTGGGCTACACGCTCGTGCGGATTGACGAGCCGGTGGACGCGGTCATCAATCACCTTTACGACCATGTGCTGGACGGCTATTGGGACCCCGAGCGCCGCTTGGTGGACGAGGCTTTGGCGAGCATCCCGTTCCCGCTGGCCGAAATGCCGTTCCCCGAAATGGAGATGAAGTGCGAATGGACGCTGGACGCTCTGCTGGGGTTCATCGGCACTTGGTCGGGGGTGCAGCACTTCATTCGGCGCAACGGCCACAGCCCGCTCGACGAGGGTTTGGTGGCGCGGTTGAAAGAGGTTTGGCCGGAAGGGGAGGTCAAGACTGCGCGGTTCCCGATTTTTGGGCGGGTGGCGAGGGTTTGAAAAGAAAAAGAGCGGTGGGCTGTAAAGCCCACCGCTCTTTTTTTTAGGTTCAATAGCCATTGCCTCACTTCTTCTTTTTCTCCTTTTTCGCTTTTTCTTCTTGCATCCGTTGCTGCTCTTTCATGGCTTGGTCGAGCCGGGCGCGGAAGCCGCTTTGTTTTTTAGGTTTGGCTTTGTTGATTTCAAGTTGAGCCATTATTTTTTCCTTGTCGATCAGGTATTCCTTTGTCACGAGCGTCTGGGCGATGTTCAGGATATTGCTGAAACACAGGTAGAGCGTGAGGCCCGAAGCAAAGGAATTGAAGAAGAACATGAAGAACACGGGCATGGTGTACTGCATGTATTTCATGATTTTCATCTGGTCGTTTTGCATCGAACTGGCGTCCATCTGCTTCATGGAATACCAAGTGTACCAGAGTGTGGTGACCACCCAGATGAGTGTGAACAGGCTGATGTGCGCGCCTGCGCCAAAGGGCAGGTGGAAGGGCAGTTGCATGATGCTGTCGTAGCTCGACAGGTCGGTGGCCCAGAGGAAACTCTCTTGGCGGAACTCGATGCTGGCCGGGAAGAACCGGTAGAGCGCAAACCAAATGGGCATCTGTAGGAAAATGGGCAGGCAGCCGCCGAGGGGGTTCACGCCGTATTCGCTGTAGAGTTTCATAGTGTCCACGCTCATGGCCTGCTGGTCGTCGCCGTGCTTCTTTTTTAGTTCTTCGAGGCGCGGTTTGAGGGCCGCCATTTTGGATTGGCTGAGCACCATGCGGTAGGTGAGCGGGTACACGAGGAGTTTGACGACCAAGGTGAGCATCAGGATGACTATGCCTTGGTTGCCAATAAACCGCGCAAGGAAATCGAGCATGGGGTGTATGACCCAACGGTTGATGGCGCCGAAAATGCTCGCGCCGAAGGGGATGATGTCTTGCAATGACACGCCGAAGCCGCGCAAACGCTCGAATTCGTTGGGGCCGGTGTAAATCGCCATGCTTGCCGAATTGCTTTCAAAAGGCACTGTGGCGGTAGTTTTCAGGCGTTTCAAATTCGGGTCGGCATCTCCGAATACTTTGACTTCGCCGGTGAACTCTTTGAACGCAAAGCCCTGCGCCACGATGCTGGTATTGAAAAACTGGTTGGAGTGCGAAAACCATTCCACGGGCTTGTCGCCGAGGCTTTTGGTGTCGTCTGCGCGGCAGTCGCAGTAGTCCGCGCCCTCGTTGGCAACTTTGAAATAGATGGACGACATGGTGCGCTCGTAGGTCTGGTTGCGCTCCAATTTGTCGAGGTGGTTTTCCCAGTAAAAGGTCAGTTCGCGTTTTGCCAGCATGCCTTCGAGGCCGTTGGCGGCCACGCGGTAGTCGAGGCGGTAGTTGTCGGGCGTGAGGGAGTAAGTCTGCTCGAAGTAGCGTCCAGCGCCCGCGTCGGCGCGGAAAGTGAGGGTGTTGCCATTTTTGGAAGGCGTGAAAAACAGGTCGCCGGTCAGCACTTTGCCAGCAGAGGTGTTGGCCACGGGGATTTCAAATCCGAATCGGTTCAGGTCGTCTTCGAGGAGGCGCACGGGGCTTGTCAGGTCTTTGCCCGCCGTGTCGGTGAGTATCTTCTCATACTTTTTTAGAAAAACCTCTTTGATGCGCCCGCCCTTGCTGCTGAAGGTGATGCGCACGAGGTCGTTTTCCAAGGTTTCAAACTGCTCTTGCCCGGCGGCTGCGGGGGCAAATACGCCAAACTGGGCGCCAAGGATGGCGTTGCGGACGGTGTCGGAAACGGGTGCAGTGGCAGCAGCGGTGGCAGGTGCAGTAGCAGTAGCAGTTGGGGCAACGGGTGGGTTTTGTGGTTGCTGAGCATTTTGGGCAGTTTGCTCTGCCTGCAGTTGTTCGGGGGTTTTCTTGGGCGGAGCGGAGGTTTGCATCCACAAAAACAACAACAAGAATATCAGCCCCATGCCGATGTAGGTGCTCAGTTGACTCTGTTTTTCTTCCATTGCGAGTTTTTTTACCACACCGTTGTGTATTTGCGCGGTGTGGTTCTTTTCAAAAAGCCCGCAAAAGTATGTCAAAACCCTTCGGTAAAATAGCAACCCTCAAAGATTGGCCTGACTTAGAGGCTGTTTGAATTTGCTTCACCGGGCTGCGAAGGGAAAATTTGACGTCAGCCGGCGGCTATTTTTTCAGCAATAAACCCATTATTCCTAAAAAAATGAGCCTTGCCTGACCCCAAATTTTCTCCTTCGCACTCCCGGCAAGCAAACTCAAACAGCCTCTAAAGGCTGAGAAAAATATACTAACGCAGCACCAGCCTCTTTTCCACCATGCCCTCTTCGGCGCGGACGCGCAGGGTGTACACGCCGCTTGCCCAGCCCGACACATCGAGGCGGGTGCTTCGGCTGCCGGAAGGCTGGAACGAGCGCACTTTTTGGCCGAGGCTGTTCAGCATTTCTATGGCCTCGACATGAAGGTCGGAGGTGTAGAGTTCCGTTGCGTCGGCAGCGGGGTTGGGGCTGAGCAGCACTTTGGCGCGGAGCATTTCTTCGTCTGTGCCGCTGGTTTCGAGTGTTTTTATCCACACGGTGTCTTGCTCGGCTGGCACGGATATTTCAAATTCGTTGCCTTCTTTGTCAATGGCTTTCAGGCCTCGGATGGGCACGGCGAATGGCACGGGCTTGCTTTCTCCGCGAGCGATGATGTCAATGATGATGATGATGTCTGTACTGAAAGTAACCTTCGCCACACGCCCATAGCCATTGACGCCAAGGCCGTTTTTTCGGGTCAAACCCAAATCCAATTGAGAGCGGTCGTGGATGTCTTTGGAGAGCCAGAGCAAGTGGTTGGTGGAGCCAAAAAGGTCATCGTCGTAATCTGCGTCGGGGTTGTGGTTCACATAGTCGGGATAGCGGAGCGCAAACGCCAAGCCATAGAGACCCAATGCTGGCTGGGTTGGGCTGCCCACTTTGACCCATGCATTTATTTCTACGGGGGCGGGGTTGTTGGGGTCAACGAGGATGGTATCTTTTTCAAATTGAAGCCGCAATTGTGGCAAGCTTGGGAGCAAAGAAACCTCGGTGGTGTCAATGGCGGTGTAGTGCTGCAGCACCACGTCGGCATCAAACTCGTTCACCGAACCATTCCCATCGCAGTCCAAGTGTTTGTAATTCACCGATTCGGTCAGGGTTTCGTCCCAGTTTGGTGCGAATTGCGGATTCCAATCGGTGCTGGCTTCGGGGCGCGGTGCGCCTGTGGTGTAATGCCCCACGCCGAGGTTGAGCAGGTCGTATACATTGGCGCGTTGGTTGCGGTCGGCATCGCCGGGCATCACATAATCGGTGGCCTGCGGAAGTTGCTCTGCCACCATGCTCATGGCATCGGTCACCACCAATTGGGTCACCGAAGAAATGCAGCCATTGGCGCTCCACACCGTCAGGTTGGCTTTGTATATGCCCGCCGAATCGTAGTAGTGCAAAATCGTGTCCCACACTATGCCTTCCAAAAGCGGGCTTCCATCGCCAAAGTCCAACTGGGCAAAAGTGTAATCGCCATCGCTGAGGTTGCAGAATTGTGCGGTGAAGCCCCCATCGGGCGAGCCGCTCAAGATTTTTGCTTGAAGTTTGGGGAGGCAGGCACCAAAGACCGAACCGCACTCGCCTGCCCACCATTGCGAAATCCCGGTGGACAATGCCTCGCATTCGTTGGCATAGGTAACGCCGTCGCAGCCACACACCGGGGCATAGAATTGCGTAGGGCCGGGACAAAGGCTGGAGGCATCCACCAGCGCGGGGTTGGCGCAAGCCTGCTCGGCCACCGTGATGGTTTGGCAACGGGTGCCGTAGCATGCGCTTCCGTCGGCGACATTCGTCACCTTGTATTGGGCGCACACCGTGTAGTCTCCATAGCCGGGCAAGGGCGCTGAAAACGAGGGCGCTTCCGAAAGGATTTGGCTTGATTTGTTAGAGTACCATTGCACCGAGTCCAGAATCAAGTCTGCGTCGCTGGTGGTGGGGAAAATTTTTCCCTGCAATTCCGTCCCTACCGCCGTCACCTGAATGTCCCAGCCGCACCAATAATAGTCGTCTTTGCTGACCGAAACGAGGGCGCATTTTTGTGCCGAACAGCCAAAGGCATCGGTCACGGTGAGGCAAACCGTGAAATTTCCTTCCCCTGAAAAGAGGTGCTCTACTTCCTTGCCCGTGGCCTCGTTGCCACCTGCCCCAGCGGAGGCGGGGTCGCCAAAATCCCAGTGACAAGTCTGAACCGCCTCATCGTATACCTGCGCCACAAACTTGTAGCCGAGCAGTTGCAAGGCATTGGGGAGCCGGGCAAACTGTGCTTTGCAAGGCAATTGCTCAGATACGCAAGTGAGCGACACCACAGGGAGCGGCCCTGCCTGACAGCCCGGAGGAAGTACGCCTGTTTGGGAATTGAAGGTGAAGGTCTGGCTTCCCGAAAGCCCATCTGCCCCTGCCACGGCATGGAGCGTTTGGCCGTTGTCCAAGTCAAGAATCTGCGCGCCGCAGTCCGGGGTTATGCTGTTCACGCGACCTACGCGCTCGCATTGCGCAGCCAATTGGCCCGAAAAAAAGGTGGCTGCAAACAGCAGAGACAAGAAGGAGTAGAGATGTTTTTGCATCTGTGCAGACAAGTTTGATAATGTTCATCAAGACGGATTAAAGTGCGACCAAGTTGGGATGGCCTCTTTCGGGCGGGCTTTTACTTTACACCCGCCTTAAGCATTGAGGTTATGGCGGGTAAAGGTTCGGTCATTTTTGCTTTGGAACAAAGACATTTTTCGGAACTTGCCGGGGAAAAGTTTTTTCAATTTTT